>CAMCCR010000180.1 GCA_945873085.1 Candidatus Kuenenia stuttgartensis
GTCTCGAAGAAGATGTTCCAGTCGGACTGGCCACGACGGCGGACCTGCTCCAGGATCAGCCGCTCGGTGTGCGGCATGTCGATCCCCAGGCGGTGATGGTAGTGGTGGTAGCCGACCGAGAAGGTGTCGTAGAGGTCGCCGGTCGTGGCATCGCGATCGGCACCGCAGCAGCCGAGCATTGAGCCCTCGAGGAGCTGGCTGGCGAGCAATTCCATTGCCGCGACAGAACGATCACGCTGCTCGGCGTAGACATCGATCCCCTGGTGCCAGGCGACCTCGGCGGCATGAAGGGCCGACGCGAGGGCGTATTGGGCATGATGGCCGTTGTCGCGGCACGATTCCTGGGTGAGTCCGTCAGGCCAGGTCGCCGGCCGGCTCCAGAAGGCCGCAATGTTGCCGCCGTCTCCCTCGATCGCCCGCGCCGCCTCCGCGTCGGAGGCGAGATAAAAGTAGGCCGGGCTGCGACGGCGGAGGCGCTCGACTCCGAGCCTGAGGAGCCGCTCGTCCTCGCAGAACACGGCGATGTTCATCAGGGCGTCGATCTGGGTGAGATCGACGTTACCGTTCCAGGGGCTCATCCGCTCGAGGGCCGGGCCAAAGGCCGTCGTGAACATCCGCTGCATGCGCTCCCGGTCGGCCGGCTTCCAGTCGGGATGATCGCGGAGGAGCTCGGCGGCTGGCCCGAGCAGCGCGCCGATCCACCCGGCGATGAGGAGATTTTGCCCCTCGGCAGGCACGTAGCCGGTGAACGTCCGCCCCCAGACGTTGAGGATCGCGATCCCGCGCCTGGCAGCCGCCTCGTCACCGGTGGTCGCCCAGACCAGCGCGTTGGCATACGCCTGCCGGGCGTGCTCCTTCTGGTCGGCCTCGCCTGTCGGCGCCGTGTCAAACCGCCCCGCAACGGCCAAGCCGTGGAGCTTGCCGAGGGCACTCGTCCACGGCTCCTCCCCCGCGGCGAGCTTTTCCTTCACGACGTCGAGTTCGGCTTGGCCGATGACGCCCCCCGGATGTGTGAACGAATGGGGCTCAGCCGCCGTGGCCGACGCAGGGATCTGGACCCACAGGGCCGCAAGGACAACGGCGAACGAGATGAGCACGAGGGCAATCGGGGCTCGCCGGAGCCTGAAGGGAATGGACGAGCAGGTCATCGGGGGAGGATCCATGGGAGGCTGCCAGGCGGCCCGCAGGATAAACTACTTCTCTGTTCGTGTGGGGGCCCTCGCCACGTTGGCCCACCACCCGACGGAAATCGCTCCTTCCACTCGCCAGGCCCTCTTCGATGATTCGATCCGCCCTTTCGCGAATCATCCTGTTTGCCGCCGCCCTCGTGGCCGGAGCCGGGCGCGCCGTGACGGCGGAGGAGGGAGGCGTCGAGATATCTGCGGCCGCGGTGCGGAGTCTCCTTGCCAGCCGCTGTGGGAAGTGCCACGACGATGCCACGGCGAAGGGGGGCTTGTCGCTTGCCTCAGCGGCGGGGCTCCTCGCCGGCGGCGACAGCGGGCCGGCGATCGTGCCGGGGAAGCCGGAGGAGAGCCTGCTTCTCGCCGCGGTGGGGTATGCCGACGATCGGGTGCAGATGCCCCCGGATGGGAAGCTCTCGGCGGCAGAGATCAAGAGCCTCAGCGAGTGGGTGATGCAGGGTGCCCCATGGCCGGCCGCCGGCGCTCCCGCCGGCGCGCCTGTCGCGCGGGCCGCGCCGCGGCGGATCACGGATGCTGACCGGGCTCACTGGGCTTTCCAGCCGGTGCACGACGAGGCGCCGCCTGAAGTGGCCGACGAAGCCTGGCCACGGGGGGCGATCGATCAATTCATCCTCGCTCGCCTCGAAGCCGCGGGCTTGCCCCCAGTTGAGCCTGCCGACAAGCGGACACTCCTCCGCCGGGCGACGTTCGATCTCACCGGCCTCCCGCCGACGCCCGAGGAGATGGAAGACTTTCTCGCCGACGAGTCGCCGGAGGCGTTTGAGACCGTGATCGAACGGCTCCTCGCCTCGCCGCAGTATGGCGAGCGCTGGGGGCGGCACTGGCTCGACGTCGTCCGCTATGCCGACGCCCGCGATCTCATCCAGTTGCCCCCCGAGAGCGATTTCCGCGAAGCCTGGCGCTACCGCGACTGGGTCGTCGACGCCTTCAACCGCGATCTCCCCTACACCGACTTCCTCTCCCGGCAGATCGCCGGCGATCTCCTCCAGCCTGATGATCCGGGAAGGATCGATGCCGAGGCGCTGGTGGCGACGGGGTTCCTGGCGATCGCCGACTTCGTGCCGGGGGATGTCGACAAGGAACGGATGATCGCCGATTGCGTCAACGATCAGATCGACGTCGTCGGCCGCACGTTCCTCGGCCTCTCCCTCGCCTGTGCCCGCTGCCACGATCACAAGTTCGATCCTGTCTCCACCGACGATTACCACGCGCTGGCCGGGATTTTCTTGAGCACTCGCACGATTCCCGGGCCGGTGAAGGGAAACACGCCGCTGATCCGCGTGCCGCTCCTGCCGGCTGCGGAGGTGGCGGCGATCGAAGCCCAGGCCCGCGCTGATCAAGCGAGGCTTGAAGAACTCGCCGGCGTCCTCGGCCGCGCCCGCGACCGGGAGCACCGGCTTTCCCTCGAGACGCGGATCGTGGCGGAGTCGGCCCGCTACGCGCTGGCTGCCTGGGATCTCCGCCAGCTTCCGACAGAAGCCCCGCCCACCCTCGCGTCACTCGCTGCCGCACGGCAACTCGACGACGCCGTCCTGGCCCGGTTTGTCTCCCTCCTCGCCGCCGCGCCTGCGCCCCTCGGCGATCTCGCCAAGGCCACCGATCGCGACTCGGCGGTGCGCATCGTCGCCACGCTCGCCGAGCAACTGGCCGCCGGCGCCGCCCGACGCGAGGGTGCGCGGACCGCGACGGCCGCCGAAGCCCGCACCACCGAACTTGTTCGGTTCACCGCCGACGATCCGGCGATCGACGTCGATCCAGCAGGCAGGGTGATCGCCTGGCCCGATCGCGATGGCCTCGCCGACGATGCTCTCCCTGTGGCCGACACCGCCGCGCCACTCGTTTGCCAGGCGATGATCGGCGGCCGCGAGCGTCCCATGCTCCGCTTCGATGGCAGGGCGATCCTCGCGGCAGCCCACGAAGTGCCGGGGGTCGGCTCGCTCACCGCTCTCTTCCGGGCCGCCGACGACGCCCAGCCGGGGCAGCGGCTCGTCGGCTGGGAGGATGCCGCCGTCGGCCACCATGGCGTGGGACTGATCGCCGAGCGATCGGGGGCGCTCCACGCCATTCTCCGCAAGGGGGGTGCCAACGGCGACGTCGTCGTCGCCGCCCCGGCGACCCCACCGGAGTTTCAACTCGTCACGCTCGCCTGGGGCCCGGGGGGAACGAAGCTCTACCGCAACGGTGACCTGGTCGGCTCGTCGATGACGATCGACTCGGTGTCGACCGCTGCCGACATCAAGTCGATCCGGATCGGTGGGGCAGGCTCCGGGGCCGGCCCGTCCTTCCGTGGCGATCTTGCCGAACTGCGGATCACCGCCGGCCCCCTCGACGACGCATCCCGGATCAGGGTCGAAGCCGAGATCAGCGGCCGCTGGCTTCACGACGGGCCCGCGGTCGCTGCGGCCCCGGCCGATCCGCTCTTCGATCTCCTCGCCGGCTCGTCCGGCCCGTTCTGGCGGCCAGCCGCCGAGCGCGACGCCTGGCTCGGCGACGACGCCCGGGCGCGGATCAGGAGCCTCGTTGCCGAGCAGGAAGCCCTGCGACAGAAGCCTCCCGTGGAGATCCCGCGCGGGGTGGTCGTTCAGGATGGCGGGGTGCCCGGCACGCGGCACGAGGGATTCCAAGATGCGGCGGTGTTCATCCGGGGGAATCCCGCCAACCGCGGCCATGTCGTGCCGCGCGGATTTCCGCGCGTCCTCGTCGCTGGCGAGCCGACGCCGATCGGCCCGGGGAGTGGCCGGCGCGAGCTGGCCGCGTGGCTTTCGAGCCCTTCCCATCCGCTCACGGCACGGGTGATGGTCAATCGGCTCTGGCAGCATCACTTCGGCGCCGGCATCGTCCCGGTCGAAGGAGGTTTTGGCCTCCGCGGTGAGCCGCCGAGCCATCCAGGGCTCCTTGATCACCTCGCCAGCCGATTTATCGAATCGGGCTGGTCGGTGAAGGCGATGCACCGGCTGATGATGCGCTCGAGCACCTACCGACAGGGGAGCCGGGCCGATGCCACCACGCTTGCTGCCGATCCCGGCAATCGGCTCCTCGGCCGGATGCCGCGGCAGCGGCTCGAGGCCGAGGCGATTCGCGACGCGTGCCTCGCCGTCTCCGGCCGGCTCGAGACCACGCCGGGGGGCCCGGCCTTCGGCGAGCTCATGACACCGCGGCGGAGCCTCTATCTGATGGCGACGCGGACCGGCGCGAAGACGACCGGCTTTGGCGCGCTCTTCGACGGCGCCGACTGCGGCGCGATCGTCGAGGCGCGGAAGGCCTCGACCGTCGCTCCGCAGGCCCTCTTCCTCCTCAACGATCCCTTCATCCTCGACCTCGCCGACGCGCTCGCGGCGCGCGTCGCGCTCGATCGGCCGGAGGGGGATTTTCAGTCGCGGCTCGAACGGCTCCACGCGCTGCTCTTTGGACGATTGCCGACCGATGAAGAGCGGACGCTCGCCGGTCAATTTCTTGCCGAGTCGGGGAGCGATGGCTGGGCCCGTCTGTGCCATCTCCTTTTGTGCAGCAATGAGTTCATCCATGTCGACTGAACAGCCGATCGTGTCCACGCGCCGCGATCTCCTCCGCAACTCTGGCGCAGGCTTTGGCGGCCTGGCGCTGGCGGCACTGCTGCAGGAGAGGCGTGCCTTGGCCGCGACTGACGCGTCCAATCCGATCGCGCCGCGGCCCCCCCATTTCGCCCCCCGAGCCAAGCGGGTGATCTTCCTGTTCATGCCGGGGGGACCGTCGCAGGTCGACACGTTCGATCCGAAGCCGCGGCTCCAAACCGACGACGGCAAGCCAGCGCCAAAGGCCTACCTCGGCCAGCAGCGCACGCTCCTTGCTTCGCCCTGGAAGTTCGCCCGCCATGGTCAATCGGGGATCGATGTCAGCGAGCTCTTTCCCCACACTGCCAGGCAGGTCGATCGCTTGTGCGTGATCCGTTCGATGGTCACCGACGACCCGAATCATCCGGGGGGCTGCCTCCTGATGAACACCGGCGAGCGGGTCCTCTCCCGACCGAGCCTGGGGAGCTGGGTGACTTACGGCCTCGGATCGGAAAATGAAAACCTCCCCGGCTTCATGGCGATCGGCCCCGGGCCGCTCATCGAGGGTGCCCGGCAGTACGGGGCGAGCTTCCTCCCGGCGGCGCACCAGGGGACGTTCGTCTCCGATCTCGAAGCGCCGATCCGCAATCTTGCCAACGCCCGCGTCAGCCCGGCGCAGCAGCGGCGCGATCTCGATGCGCTCGCCCGCTTCAACGAGCTTCATCGTGCTAGCCGTGCCGACGACAGCCGGCTGACGGCGCGGATCGCCGCCTTCGAGTTGGCGTACCGGATGCAGGCGGAGGCCCCGGAAGCCTTCGAACTCGCCGGGGAGACCCCCGCAACGCGGCGCCTCTACGGGCTCGATGAGCCGGCCACGGCCACCTTCGGCCGCCAGTGCCTCCTCGCTCGGCGGCTCGTCGAGCGCGGCGTCCGATTCGTGCAGCTCTACCACACGACCGGTGGCTTCCAGCCCTGGGATCAGCATTCCGATCTCAAGGGGGGGCATGAGAAGAACGCGCTGGCCACCGATCTTCCCGTGGCCGGCTTGCTCGCCGATCTCCAAGCCCGCGGGCTCCTCGAGGAGACGCTCGTGATCTGGGGGGGAGAGTTTGGCCGGACGCCGGCGCGGGAGGGGAATGCCGATGGCCGCGACCATCATCCCTACGGATTCACAATGTGGCTCGCCGGTGGGGGGGTGAAGGGGGGGATGATCCACGGGGCGACCGATGACTTCGGCTGGGACGCGATCGAGGGGCGCGTCCATGTCCACGATCTCCACGCCACGATCCTCCACCTTCTCGGCCTCGACCACGAGCGGCTCACGTATCGCCATGCTGGCCGCGATTACCGGCTCACCGACGTCTCCGGGACGGTCGTCGGCGACATCCTGGCCTGAGCGTCACGGAAGCGGTGGCGAAGCCGTAAGGAAGCGGTCGACGAGGTCGGCATAGGCGGCAAGCGAATGCCCCTCGAAGGGATTGAAGAGCCCGCGGGCGATGATTCGCCCCTGGGAGTCGAGCCGGGGAGAGGCTTCCTCTGCCTCGAGTTGCTCGATGATGGCGTCGAGCTCGGGCGT
>CAMCCR010000181.1 GCA_945873085.1 Candidatus Kuenenia stuttgartensis
AGGCGAGCGCGAAGGCAATGACGAAGTTGGCCATCGTGTCGTTGAGGTTCTTCGCCTGTCCGATGAACTCCCAGCGGTAGTCGGCCGGGAGGTCGAGCGTCTTCACGAACGCGGCCAGATCGTCGACCCCCTCGCCGAGCGCCTTCCCCTCGAGGTTGGCCGACACCACCACCTGCCGCTGCCGGGAGAAGCGCTCGATCGTGCTCGGCCCCTGAGCCTCCTCGAAGTCGGCAACGTTCCCCAACTCCACCACGCCAATGCCCGGCTTCGATGATGGCACCGTGAGCCGGGCGATGTCGGCCGGATCGTCCCGGAATCCCCGGTCGGCGCGGAGCCAGACGTCGTATTGCTGGTCGGCCTCCTTGTAGGTGCTCACCGGGAAGCCACCGACGAGGACGTTGGTGGTGGCCGAGATCGCCTGGACGGAGACGCCAAGCTCGCTTGCCCGCTCCCGGTTGGGAACGATCCGCATCTCCGGCTTGCGGAACGAAAGGCTCGTGTCGACGTCGACATACGGGCCCTGGGCCCGCATCCAGTCGGTGATCGTCTGGGAATACTGCTGGAGCTTCTCCATGTCGGGGCCACGGAGGTTGAGATCGATCATCACCTGGCGGAAGCCGGAGGCCGCGATCGCCGCCACGTCCTGCACCGCCGCACGGAGGTCGGGGTAGTCGACGAGGATTTTCCGAGCATCCTGCATGACCTCGAATTGGCTGTACTCCCGCTCTCTGAGATCGACAAGCCGGCAGTAGATGCCGGCGCGCGTGACCTCCCCCTGGCCCCGCGCAGTGCGGCCGCTGGTGTCGCCGATCGTCGTGAACGTCTTCGTCACGCCGCGGACGCCCCGGAGCCGCTGCTCGACCTCGGCAAGCACCTCGTCAGCCCGCTCCAGCGACGTCCCCTCGGGGAGCGTGACGACGACCTCGAACTCACTGGTGTCGTCGCGGGGAACAAAATCCTTGCCGACGATCTTCATGAGCGTCGGGGTCGAGGCGAATACGCCGACCGAGACAAGGACGATCAGCCAGCGGTGAGCGAGCGAAAACCGCAGGGCCGCCATGTAGAACCCCTCCACCAGCCGCCACACCGGGCCTCCCTTCGTGGCGGCGTGGCCATCTTCGGCTTTGAGGAAGCGCGAGCAGAGCGCCGGCGTCATCGTGAACGAGATCATCATGCTCATGAGGATCGAGAAGGCGACAACGTAGCCGAAGGAGACGAAGAACCTCCCCACTCGGCCCCCCATGAAGATCACAGGAATGAAGATCACAAGGAGCGAGAACGTCGTGGCCACGACCGCCAGCGCGATCTCCGCGGTGGCCGAGGCGGCCGCCTCCCGGGCCGACAGCCCGTACTCCTCCATGTGGCGGAAGATGTTCTCGTGAACGACGACAGCATCATCGACGACGATTCCGATCGCCAGGATCAATCCCAGCATCGTGATGTTGTTGATTGTAAATCCCATGAAGTCCATGAACGCGAAGGTCGCGATCATCGACGTCGGGATCGAGAGCGTGGCGATGAGGGTCGTCCGCCAATCGCGCATGAAGAGGAGGATCGTCAGGCTGACGAGGACCGCAGCGAGGAGGAGATGGACCTGCACCTCATGGATTGAGTTTTCGATGAACCGCGACTGGTCGCGGATGATCTGAACGACGACGTCGTCCGGGAGCACCGCGCGGATCTCCTCGAGGCGGTGCTTGACCGCCTCGACAACCGCCACGGTGTTCGTCCCCGACTGCTTCTGGACGATGAGGCTGACTGCCAGATCCCCCGGCCCGGAGGCCGCCGAGAGATTCGTCCACAGCCGGCTCAAGCCGCGCGGCTCCTCGATCGAATCGGTGACCGTGCCGATGTCCTGGATGCGGATCGGCTGGCCGTGCCGGTTGGCGACGATCAGCTGGGCGAAATCGGCCGGCTCGCGGATCCGCCCCATCGTCCGCAAAACGACTTCCCTCGGCCCCTGATCGATCCGCCCGCCGGGCTGCTCCTGGTTTTCCCTCGTGATCGCCTGGCGGACATCCTCGATCGTGAGGTTGTCGTATTTCTGGAGCCGATCGGTGTCGATCGAGATCTGAATCGCCCGCTGCCGCCCCCCCACGAGGATCACCGCGCCAACGCCGGGGAGACTTTCGAGATCCTCCTTGATGAGTTTTCGGGCGATCTCCGTGATCTCGCGGGCGTCGCGGCGGCCGGAGATGGCAAGCGTCAGGACCGGCGCCGCATCGAGGGCAAACTTGTCGATGATCGGCGCGTCGGTTCCCTCGGGGAGCTGGCCGAGGATCGTCCGCACCTTGGCATCGATCTCCTGAGCGGCAACGGCGCCGTTCTTCTCGAGGACGAACTCGATCGCCACCTGCGACATTCCCTCCTTCGTCGTCGAGCGGAGCTGCTCGATCCCGGAGACGGTGTTGACGATCTCCTCGATCGGCTTGGTGACGCCCGTCTCCATCTCCTCGACGCTGGCACCGCGGAGCGTCGTGGTGACGGTCACCAGTGGCAGGTCGACGTTGGGAAAGAGGTCGACCCCGAGGCGGGGATAGGCGGCGAGCCCGAGGACGATCGGGGCGATGACGAGCATCGCCGTGAACACCGGCCGGCGGATGCAGACGTCCCAGATCGTCATGGTGTCGTCGCCGTTCGAACGCGGACCGCCGCGCCATCGGTGAGCTGGGCAAGCCCCGACGTGACCACCTCGGCGCCGGCCGTCACCCCGGCCGGGATCTCGATCCAGCGACGGACGACGCCGGCCTCGTCGGTGACATCGAGCCGCACCCCCGGCTCAACCGACACCGCCACGGCCCGCCCCTCGACGACGACAAACAGCTTCGTCACGCCGGCAAAGCGGACGAGCGACTCTTCCGGAACGGTGACCGCATCAGACTGCCTGTCGAGGAGGATCGACGCCTTGGCAAACGCCCCCGGCTTGAGCCGATGCCCGGCGTTGGGCACCTGCACCTCGACGTCAAACGTCCGACTCGCCGTGTCGATCGTCGGATGGACGCGGACGACATGCCCGGTCACCGCCACGCCGGGAAGGCTCTCGACGGCGAGATCGACCTCCTGCCCGGGGGCAATGCTCGCGGCATGCCGCTCCGGCACCGCGGCCTTGAGCTTGAGAACATCCTCGACGACGAGCCGAAAGAGGATCGCCGCCGGCATCGAGCGGACGACCTCCCCCTCGGTGACATAGCGGGCGGCGACGGTGTAGGTGCGGGCGGCGGCGGCGATCTCGTCGACACCTCCTTCACCCGGCCGGCGGAAGGTGCGGACCTCGATCGCCGGAGCGACCACGCGAGTATCGCCGAGCCGCTTCCGCGCGGTCTCCAGAACCGCCTCGCGGTGACGAACCGCCGCGAGCGCCTGCTCGGCGTCGAGGAGACGCTGCTTGCGGTCGAGCCGGGCGGTGTCGAGCGCGAGCTCGGCTTTTTGGATCTCGTCCTTCGTGATCGCATTGCGTTCCACGAGCCCCCGGAAACGCTCGAGGGTGTCGGCGGCACTGCGCTCCACCAGGCCGGCGCGCTCCACGGAGGGGAGGCGGGAGATGTCGAAGGACGGGTCGGGGACGGTGGAGAGGCCGAGCGAGGCCAGTTCCAACTCCAGGGAACGTTCCACCTCCTGCACCGCCAGGAGAAAATCGCTGTCGTCGATCTCGAGGAGGGTCTCCCCCGGCTCGACGATATCGCCGATGTCATGGGCAACACGGGCCACGCGTCCTTCGACGAGCGGCGAAACTTCGATCTCCTCGAAGCCATGGAGCGTGCCGACCGTCCGCACCCGCCGCTCCACCGGCCGCGCGGTGGCGGCAGCGACGGTGATCACGACCGGCTCTGCCTGCTTTCTGGCAGCCCCGGTCACAGGCTCCCCCGCAGGGCCAGCGGCCGCCGGCGGCCCACTCCCCGGCAACGTCACCAACCCGAAGCGGATCGCCCCCAGAGCAGCACCGACAACGAGCGACCCCAGCGCCCACCAACGGAGGCCGCGCTGCGGCCGCTCGATCGGAAGCCGGGAGCCTGTCGCGTCGGTGAGGCCCGGTATTTCTCTCGGCCCGGGCTCGGTCAACGGTCGGTGCTCCGAGAATGGCGAGGTGTGCGTGCCTGGAAAATACCAAGGCCGATGAGGGCATACAGGTACGGCCGAATATCCACTTCAGACTACGGCCGCAACGGAACGGGAGGCAAGGCCGATCGATGGCCCGATCGGGCCCCGCGTTGTGGACGGCGCCACGGGAGTCGTATCGTATCGGCGTAGACAAGCCCCGAGTCGCGGCCGCCGACGGTCTGCCGATCCGCGGCATCACGACCTCTCCGGAGATTCCATGATGACGATCACCCACCCCAAGCTCTTTCCGCATTTCATGAAGGGGCAGGTGGTTCGCTCAGTCAGCCTCACGATCCTCGTCGCCGCGGGGGGCTGGCTTGTCGCGGCCGCCGTCCACGGCGCCGAATTGCGGGCAGGCGCCGCCACGGTGAGCGTCACACCGGATCGCCCCGTCGCCCTCTGGGGGCAGATGAACACGCGCATCTCCACCGGCGTTGCTAGCCCAGTCACCGCCACGGTGCTGCTCCTGGAGAGCGTCGCGGGGGAACGATCGCTGGGGACGACGACGTTCGTCGCCTGCGATGTCGTTGCCATCCCCGACGAGGCCCTGGCGGCGATCCGCACGAAGGTGGCCACACGCATCCCCGACTTCCCCGTGGAGCGGATCGTCGCCAGCGCCACCCACACCCACACGGCGCCAGTGCTCCTCGAGGGGGTGTACGACATCCCCGCCGCCGGCGTCGTGCAGCCCGCGGAGTATGTCGACTTCTTCGCCACACGGATCGCCGCCGGGATCGAGGAAGCTTGGAAGACTCGATCGCCGTGCACCGTCGGCTGGGGATTGGGGCATGCGGTCGTTGCCCACAATCGTCGCAGCGTCTATGCCGACAACAACGCCGTCATGTACGGCGCCACCGATCGGCCGACGTTTCGGATGCTCGAGGGCTACGAGGATCATGCCGTCGACGCGCTGTTTGTCTGGACGGCCGATGGCACGCTGCTGGCGACGGCGATCGACGTCGCCTGTCCAGCCCAAGAAGTGGAGGGGAACGGCCAAGTCGACGCCGACTTCTGGCATCCGGTGCGCGAGGCTCTGCGGAAGGAGCATGGCGCGGGGCTCCATGTCCTTGCCTGGACCGGCGCCGCCGGCGACCAATCGCCGCATCTGATGTTCCGCAAGGCTGCCGAGGAGCGGATGCGCCGACTCCGCGGCCTCTCCCGGCTCGATGAGATCGCGCGACGGATCGTCGCCGGCTGGAAGGAGGCGCTCGCGGGCGCCGAGCAGGAAAAGCTCGCCGATGTCCCCCTCGAGCACCGGGTCGAGCGGATCGAACTTCCCCGCCGGACGGTGTCGGAGCGGGAGTTCGAACTCGCCCGCGAGAAGATCCGCGAACTGTCGACGAGTCAGGGGAATCAAACACTCCTCTGGTGGCACGGCGGGGTCGTTGGTCGCTATGAGCGGCAGCAGTCGGGGGACGAGACTCCGTTCACGACCGAGGTCCACGTCATCCGCTTGGGCGACGTCGCCATCGCCACCAATCAGTTCGAGCTCTACACCGACTTCGGCGTGGCGATGAAGGCCCGCAGCCCGGCGCTGCAAACGTTCGTCGTCCAACTCGCCGGCCCCGGCACCTATCTCCCCAGCGCCCGGGCGGCCCGCGGCGGGGGCTACAGCGCCATCGCGGAGAGTAACGAAGTCGGGGCGGAGGCCGGGCAGGTGCTCGTCGAGCACACCGTGACCCGGCTCGGTGAGCTGTTTCCGGCGCCGGTCGCCGCACCGGCTTCCGGACAGTGACGCCCGCACCGAACTCCTTCCTTGCCGGCTGGTTACGGGCATGGGGGCGGGGGAAATTATTTCCCCGCCGTTGCCGCCGATTTGCCGGCGGGGGGGAAGGGGGCGTAGAGTTCGCCTCAGCCGTGGGGGTGGACCAGGGATGGTTCTCCCCAAGAACTCCCAGCTCAAAAGGTGGTTCAAGCGCCGATTGACGATCGGCTTTCGATCGCTTTTGTTCCGCCCGTTTCAAGGAGGATCCGATGGCCCGGCACGATCTCAACGGCCCCGAGGCGATGACCGGCCCCGCCTCCCCGGCCAGTCAGGCAGGGCGGGGCGCGGTCGCTGACACGCCAGGGCTCGCCACGCCGCTCGATCGCCTCGCCCCGCTGGCTGCCGTGGCGGCGTGGCTCGC
>CAMCCR010000182.1 GCA_945873085.1 Candidatus Kuenenia stuttgartensis
GGTTTGTCGGTGATCTGGGGTCGTTTCTCCCCGAGGACCATACGGCAGGCGGGGTGTTTTTCGTTTCGAGCTCGAGCCTGCCGGCCGCCGGGGCCGATGCCGCGGTGGGGGAGCCGCTAGCGATCCGCCGGGGCCTCGGCCGCGTGATCGGAGCGCTGCCCTTCGACTGGGATGACGACGGTCGGCTCGATCTGCTCGTGGCGGAGTTCGGCTGGCGGGCGAGCGGGGCGCTGCGGGTCCTCCTCGGGGCTGGGGAAGCGGGCGACGCCGGGAGGGAGGCACCGTTTCCGGAGGTGGTCGTCGATCCCCGGCATGGGGTCCTCGACGTGGCCATTGCCGATCTCGATGGCGACGGCCGGGAGGATGTCGTGGCGGCGTTTGCCCAGGAGCACGAAACGGTCGACGGGTGGTTTTCCCGGGGAAACGGCCGGTATGAACACCGTGAACTGGTCCGGTTCCCGGAGCCTTCCTGGGGATCGAGCGGGATCGACCTGGCTGATCTCGACGGCGATGGCGACCTCGACATCCTCCACGCCAACGGCGACACGATGGACAGCGGCCTGGCCCGGCCGACCCACGGCATCCGGGCGTTGGTCAACGATGGCGCGGCGAGGTTCGACGTGCGTGAAATCGCTCTGATGCCGGGGGTTTCTCAGGTCCGGGCCGCCGATCTCGACGGCGACGGCGACCTCGATGTCGTCGCCACCGCCCTCCACCCCGGTGCCGCCGCCGATCCGACAGGGACGTTTGACGCGGTCCTGTGGGTGGAACAGGGGGACGGCGGCCGCTGGATTCCCCGCAGCATCGAGCGGGACGACTGCCGCTATGGCGCGTTTACGCTTGTAGATGCCGACGGCGACGGGAGGATCGACATTGTCGCCGGCAGATGGAATGCCGACGTCACCGGCTCCCCCGCCCCCGCGCTGCGGGTGTGGCTCAACCGTCCGGCCGGCCGCTGAGCGGCAACCCGCCAGCGCATTCTTTCCTGAGCCGGGGCTTGTCTCGACGCCGACCCGGTTGGTAAGTTTCCACTTGGTGAGGGGGATTTCTTTCGGCGGACATTTGTGGGGATTCCCTTCCGTCCGAGGTCTGGGCACGGCGACCTTTTTCCCAAGATGGCCTGCGCCCAGAGCGAACTCTCCTTGATCCCTTCCAGGATCCCTTCCAGCTTCTCATCTCGCCGCGCACCACGAGCCATCGCGTTTCATTCCCGTTCCTCCATATCTTTTTCCGATCCATCGCTTCCGGAGGCGATTCCCATGACGAAAGCAATGCGACCTGTTCGTCGGGCGTTCACGCTCGTCGAACTTCTGGTGGTTATCGCGATCATCGGTACGCTCGTTGGCCTGCTCCTCCCCGCCGTGCAGTCGGCTCGTGAGTCAGCCCGGCGGAGCAGCTGCAGCAACAATCTCAAGCAGTACGGCTTGGCGCTCCACAATCACCACGACACCAACGGTTACATGCCGTCGGGGGCCCCGACGGTGCCTTGGGGATCGCCGGCGATGTCCTGGCATGCCTATGTGCTCCCGTTCCTCGAGCAGCAGGGGCTGGCCTCGAAGATCAAGTTCAACAGCGGCGGCGACGAACGCTTTCGTGACGCCGGCGGCGGACAGCAGGTGCGGAGTGTGAAACTGCCGGTCGCCCGCTGCCCGTCCGACCCGAGCATCACCGACCAAGATGGCTGGTTCCAGTCGAGCTACTCCGGAAGCCTCGGCTCGCAGCGGACGCCTTCGGCCGATGGCAACTGCAATCAGTACCTCGGCTTCGCCGAAGTGCCCTCCGGTGGTGCCGACCATGGCAACGCCTGGAACTTCAAGGACATCTCTGGCGTCTTCTCGCGGCTCGTCACGGAGCAGAAGGGCTGTTCCTTCAACATGGTCTCCGACGGCCTCAGCAAGACGATCTTCATGGGGGAGATCCTCGCCGACTGCCACGACCATCGCGAGGGGCTGTGGAGTTTCAACGGGATGGGGAATGCCCATGCCTCGACGATCGTGCCGATCAACACGATGACCACCTGCTACGACTCGCAGGCCGAGGCGACCACGAAGAACGTCCCGAATCCGCAGTGCTTCACCAAGAGCAACTGGAACTACTCGTGGGGCTTCCGATCGAAGCACCCCGGCGGTGCCCAATTTCTCTTCGGCGACGGCTCGATCCGGATGATCCAGGAAACGATCGACCACACCACCTTCCAGCGGCTCGGCGGCCGCAAGGATGGCGGGACGATCGCGCTCGACGACTGATCGATGGCCCTGCCAGCCGGCAGGCTTCGATCGAGAGATGTTCACGGCTGCCCGGGGCGGGGGATCCGCCCCGGGCAGCGTCCAACTGGGGATGGCGCTACCCGAGCGAAGGCGCCTGTGGATTTTCAGACATTGACTTCATTCGATTGGAGGATCGTGATGGCAGGGGGAGCAGGGGTCGGGGTGGTAGGGACGCGGTGCTTAACCCTCGCGGTCGTCGTAGCGCTCGGGGCCATCGGCCTGGCGGGCTGCGGCGGCTCGACGATGCCGAAGATCTATCCGGCTACGGGAACGGTGACCTGGAAGGGGGAGCCGTTGGCCGATGCCACCGTCAGCTTCGTCCCTTCGGTCGGCGCGCCGAGCGACGGCAAGACCGACGCCCAGGGGAAGTTCACGATCATGACCAACGGCAAGCCCGGAGCCCGTGCCGGAGCGTGCAAGGTGACGGTGAGCAAGTTTGCCGGGGCGGCCCCGTCGATGCCGGCAGCGCCGAAGCCCGAAGACATGATGAAGATGTATGAAAAGAAGAAAAAGGGGGAGGTGGAGAAGGGGGAGATCCCGGCAAAGTTCGGTCGCCCCGACACCAGTGGCCTTTCCGCCGAGGTGACCACCGAAGGTGCGAAGAACGTGTTCACTTTCGATCTCAAGGACTGAGCCGTCGGTCGGTGGGGAGCGGGCCATGGGTGAGGAACGAGCCTCAGGCTCCAATCCGAAGCGCCGCCGTCTCCTCTTCGGCCTGCTCGCTCTTCTCCTCGCCGTGGCTGCCTGGTGGGGGCCTGGGCTCCGAGAAGCGGCAGCGCTGTCGGCGATCCGCGGCGCGATCGCCGACCACGACTGGGCCAAAGCCGAGTCGCTCCTCCGCGCCGGCCTGCCGGCAGGGGCGGAGCCGACCGCGCCGCGGGCCCGGGCAGCGGCCGCCGAGCGGCAGTTTCTCCTTGGCCGCGTCTTCCGCCGCCAGCGCCGGTTTGCCGAGGCCGAGCGCTGCTTCGAGGCGGCCGCGGCGCTGGGGTGGAGCGGCGAGGAGATCGACCGGCAGCGGATGCTGGCAAGGGCCCAACGCGGGGATGTCCGCGTCGTGGAGGAGCGGATCAGTGCACTCTTGGCCGAAGGGGGAGACGACGCCTTCGCCGAGGATTGCTATGAGAGCTTGGCCGAGGGCTTCATCGGATCGTTCCGGATGGACGATGCCCGTGAGTGCCTCGACTTCTGGTCGCGCTGGCAGCCCAGCAATCCGCTCCCGTCGTTTTGGATGGGAGTGATCGAGGAACGCTACGAACGCCCGGTGATGGCCCTCGAACGGTTTTCCAAGGCGCTGGCGATGAATCCCCGCGACTACGAGGCGCGGATCCGCGTCGCCCGCCTGGAACTCGACACGGCGAAGCTCGACGACGCCCGGCGCCAATTCCGTGCCTGCCTCGAGCAGCGCCCCGACGATCCGCGGGCCGTCATCGGCTTGGCCGATTGCCTCCTCCGCGCCGGTGACCTGGCCGCCTCGAGGGAGCTCTACCTCGACGCCCTCACGACCGACGTCACGAAAGAGCAGGCCGCCGCGGCGCTCACCGAACTCGGCCAGATGGCCCTCGAGGAAGGGGATGTGGCACGGGGCGCCGGGCTGCTCGAGCAGGCGGTGAACGTCGATCCCCGCGGCACCCGGGCGCGGCTGACGCTCGCCGGGGCGCTCCTCCGCCTCGGCGACGCGGAGGGGGCGAAGCGCGAGCGAGACACCGCCCAACGGCTCGCCGAACGACAACGGCGTCTGGCAACGATCACCCACGAGGCCCTCGGCAAGCCGGACGACCCCAATCTCCGTGCCGAGGCGGGGATGATCCTTCTCGACGAGGGCTTCGAGCGCGAGGGGCTCGAGTGGCTGGAGACAGCGCTGCGAATCGCCCCGACCCACGCCCCGTCCCACCGCGTCCTCGCCGACCATTACGCTGCCTCGGGGGAGATGGAGCGAGCCGCGCACCACCGTGGTCTGGCGGGCGACGCTTCCAGGCCTGGGGCGGCCATGGTCGAAGCCGGGGGGACGGCGCCATGAACAGATGCCGGTGGGGCATGGCGATCATCCTCCTTTTGCTTGCGGGATCACCCGGTTGCACGCGCCCACCGGCAGCCGTCCCCCTACCGCCGGCCCGCGACGCGGATCGGGGCGGAGCCACGGCGAACGAGCCCCGTGCTGGTGGGGGGATCGACTTCGTGGAGCGGGCCGCCGAGCTGGGAATCGCGGCGACCTACCGCAATGGTGGCGAGTCGGATCACTGCACGATCCTCGAGTCGCTCGGCGGCGGCGTGGGGTGGTTTGACTTCGACCGCGACGGATGGCTCGATCTCGTCGCCACCGGCGGCGGCGGGATCACGGCCGAGGAGACGATTCACGGGCGGCCGTGCACGCTGTTCCGCAGCGAAAATGGCAAGACGTTTCATCCAGCGGCGGCCGAGGCTGGCATTGCCTCGGCCACCCTCTATTCGCACGGCGTCGCCGTCGGCGATCACGACAACGACGGCTTCCAGGATCTCCTCGTCACCGGGTATGGGGTGCCGCAGTTCTGGCGCAACATGGGGGACGGCACGTTCGTCGTTGCGCCGTCGCCGGCCGGAGAAGACGCCCGTTGGAGCTCGAGCGCCGGCTGGGCCGATCTCAACGGCGATGGCGTCCTCGATCTCTATCTCGCCCGCTACGTCAACTGGTCGTTCGACAACCATCCCCGCTGCGGGCCGTCGGCGACCGTCCGCGACATCTGTCCGCCGCGGTCGTTCGAGGGGCTGCCCGACATGGTCTGTCTCGGCAACGGCGACGGCACGTTTACCGACGCCTCGGCTGCGGCCGGTCTGCGGAGCGACGGCAAGGGGCTGGGAGTGCTTCTGGCCGATCTCGACGTCGATGGCGATGTCGATGTCTATGTCGCCAACGACACCACCGACAACTTCCTCTACGTCAACGACGGCCATGGCCATCTTGCGGAGAACGGGCTCGTCAGCGGCACGGCCCTCGACGATCAGGGGGTGCCCAACGGGAGCATGGGGATCGACCTGTGCGACTTCAACCGCGACGGTCTCCCCGACGTGTGGGTGACGAACTTCGAGCGCGAGTGGTTTGCCCTCTACCGCAACGAAGGGCGTGGCTACTTCCTCCATGTCAGCCGCCGCTACGGCATCACCGACATCGGTGGGCTGTTTGTCGGCTTCGGGACGGCCTGCGATGATTTCGACGCCGACGGCTGGGTCGATATCGTCGTTTCCGACGGCCATGTCATCAAATATCCCGACGCCTCTCCGCTCCTCCAGGAACCACTCTTCCTCCGCTTCGACGGCGACCGCTTCCGCCGCGGCCAGCCTCAGCCGGGATCGTACTTCGCAAAGCCCCACATGGGCCGGGGCCTTGCCAGCGGCGACTACGACGGCGACGGCGACCTCGATCTGGCGATCTCGCACGTCGAAGCCCCCGTCGCGGTCCTCGAAAATCGCTTTCCTCAGGCGGGCCGATCGATCCTCGTTCAACTCGTGGGGACGGTGTCAAACCGCGACGCGGTCGGCGCCCGGCTCGAGGTCATCGGCGGCGAGGCCCCCTCTCCGGCGCTCCAGGTCACCGGCGGCGGGAGCTATCTCTCCCACAGCGATCGCCGGCTCCATGTCGTGCGCTCCGGGCCGGCCGGCGCGGCGGCTCTTGTGCCGCAGAGGCTCCGCGTCCGCTGGCCCTCGGGCGTTGTCCAGGAGGTCGAGCTGACCGGAGCCGAGCGGGAGATCAGGGTCGTCGAGGCTGGTGCTGTGCCCGCGGAAGCGGCGGGCACGCCCGCGGGAGGGGCGACATGACCGCGCCCGAGCCGAGCCAACCCTTGGCCTCACGACGCCGGCGCGGATGGCTCGTCGGTGGGCTGCTGTTGATGGCTGGGGCTGCCGTGGCGGTGGCCGTGGGCTGGGGATGGAAGGGGCGTGGTATCGACGCGGCAGCCCCG
>CAMCCR010000183.1 GCA_945873085.1 Candidatus Kuenenia stuttgartensis
CGGTGAGGATCGGCGTGAAGCTCGGCACGCCTGCTGTCGAAGTCATCCGACCTTGACCTTTGGTGGCTTGCTCTCTTTCCCCCCCGACTCCTTGGAGGGGGGGGCGAGGACCGGCGGGAAGCCGTTGAGTCGCCGCCAGACCTCGTACCCGAGCGGCACCCGGTTGAGGAACACCCAGCCGATCGCCTGGTTGCCCTGACGGAGCATCTGCTGATCGGGCCAGGTGTCGCCGGCGAGTTGGGCATCGGGCTCCACGAGGATGCGGAACTTCCCGGTGCTCCCACTGGCCGAATCGATCTGTCGAATCTTGCCGCCGAACGTGCCGACGGCGAGTTCCGGCCAGCCCGAAAACTGCACGGCCGGCCAGCCCTCGAACTGGAGTCGGACATGCGGGAAAGAGCCCGTCTGTTCCGCGTAGGCGAGGACCAGCGGCGCGTCGTTGCCGTCGATGAGGAGTTCGACGACCCGGTCGTTGGTGAGGGGGACGATCGTGCATAGCTCATCCCCTTCCTTGACGAACTGGCCTCCCCGGCTGACGTTGGAGGCCACCCTGTACACGGTGCCGTCACAGGGGGAGAGCACGATGCGGTCTTTGAAACGCTCGATGCGGGTGTCGATTTCCTGGAGATCGCGCTGGATCGTGAACAGGTTTTGCTCACTCTTGCGGAGGTTGCCGCGGGCGATGGCGATCGCCGACAGCCCGGCCGCATCGGCCTGCACGAGGAGGGATTCCTGAGTGAGGAGGAACGCCTCGGCCCGCTCGATTTCCGCGTTGGCTTTCTCGGTGTCGGTGGCTGCCCGATCGGACCGCATTCGGGCTTCGTCCCGGGAGATCCGACTCTCCAGCCCGCCGAACTGCGGGTTGGTGAACAGATCCTCGAACATCTGAAAACGGTTGCGTTCGTACTCCTCGGCGAAGGTGGCGTTGGCCTCCACGTGTTGGGCGACCTCGATCGACTTCCGGGCGGCATCCCGATTGGCTGTGGCGGCACGGATCGCCGCATCACGGGCCGCCACCTGCGCTTCCGCAGCCGCCCGTTGCTCCTCCACCTCGCGCTCGGCGGCCGTGAGCCGGTCGGAAAGAAAGCTCCGCTGCTCCTCCAGTCTTGCCGCAAGCTGATGATCGTTATCTTCGATATCGACCAGCGGATCGTTTTTCTTTACCAGGCTTCCCTCAACGACGTGCCACTTGCTGATCTGTCCGGGGATCATCGCCTCGATGACCTGCATCCGATCGACCGGTGCAAAAGCCATGATGTCCCCCCGCCCCTGAATGGTCTGTTGCCAGGGGACGAAGGCGAGAATGAATGGAGAAGCAGCGAAAATCACGATCGCCAGCGTGGCGAAGCGACGGACGCTCCGTGGCGTGGTCACGCCGGCGGGAAGGGGGGCCGCGGTGGGGGAGGTGCGGGAGGTGGGGGAGGTGCGGGATCCCATGATCACGATGGCTCCAGGGTCGAGTCGCATCGCCGGCGGACGTCGTCACGGGTACTGGCGATGACGAGGGTCCAGGGAGACGACGGGCCGAAGAGTGCGTCAGTCAGAGCGGCGTCCCCTTCAAGATCGAACCCGTCGAGGAGGCGGTCGATGAGGAGGAGTCGGGGGTGGCCGGCGATCGCCCGGGCGAGTGTGAGCCGGGCTGCCTCGATGGGATCGAGGGGGAAGCCGTCCGCAGCCAGGGGCGTCGCCATGCCGAGCGGCAGACGGGCGATCCGGGAAGCGAGCCCCACCGTCTCGAGCGCCGCGCGGAGATCGGCGGCCGAAATCGTCGTCCTGCCAGCGCGGAGATTCTCGGCCACGGTGCCGGCGAACGTCTCGGGGGCGCCGACGAGGGCCACCTGCTCGCGGGCGGCGGGCCTGTCGAGCGATCGCCCGTCAATGCCGTCGAGTTCAAACGTCCCCGCAGGCGGAGAGCTAAGGAGCGCCAGGGCCTCGAGCCAAGCCGTGCTGCCGGCGTTGGCGTTCATGGCCGCATGGCCTCCGGCAGCCAACTCGACGCGCCGTTGCGGATCCTCGCCGTTTCCGGCATCGATGGCCACCGTCATCGGGCCGAGGCCATCGGGGAGTTGTTCGCCGCCGTCGACCTCGGCCTCGAGTTGGTCGACGATCGCCAACTTCGCGAGGCCGGCGTGGAGATCGTAGAACACCTCGGCATATTTCCCGAGCTTTGACACCGCCGAGAGCACGAGCGCGACGATCAGTTCTCCGGCCACGAGTTGGCCGAGGTTGAGCTGCCGTTGGATCACGAGCCATCCGCCCAGACCGAGGAGAGCGGTGCTCGCCAAGGCCTCGATCGCCAGGGCGAAGACAACCTGCCGCCAGACCACCGAGTAGTGGCGCCGTCGCGCCGTGAGATAGGCGTCGATCCGCTCCTCGGCCCGCTCGGCCGAGAACGTCAGGCCGCTCTGGCTGCGGAGCGAGCGGGGGCAGCGGGCCAGATCCTCGAGCCAGGCCGCAAACTCATACTTCGCCGCGCTCTCGGCGATGCTCGTGCGAATGCCGCCCGTGCCGACAACGAGGAGCAGGAATGCCAGGAGGAACACCATGACGACGGCAAACACGAGCAGGTAGGGGTGATAGAACGCCAACACGGCGAGCCCGACAATCGTCGTCGTGGCGATCTGGACGCCGTCGACAAGCAACGTCGCCACACATTTCTGCACCGAGGCCACCTCGAGGAAGCGATTGACGATGTCGGTCGGGTTGCTCCGCGCCAGCGTGTCGGCGTCGCAGCGGAGGAAGGCCGTTGCGAAGGCCCTGGCGGTGCGGACGAAGACCCGGCGTTGCACATACTCGGCCACGGCCGATTGCATCGCCCGGAGGCAGGCTGCAAACGCCAGGAATCCGAGGGTCACCAGGGCGAGAACGATCACCGGCCAGAGCAGCACCCCGAAGGCGACGGTGTTGACGAGGGCTTCGATCGCAGCCGGCGTGACCACCGACAACACCCCCACGCCGAGGGCAAAGGCGAGGATCGTACCCACGTCCCGGCGCTCGCTGGTGAGGAGTTTGGCCAGCTGCCGCCAGGTGTCGGCGTGCGTGTGACGACCGTGATGGTGTGGCTGCGACATGGCGACATTCACGGGGGCGGAGACGAGCAGCCGACCGGCCACGGTCTCTCGACCACGGCAGTGACCGAGAATTACATCGTCATTTGTAGGGCCCCTAGATTCATCGAGCAAGCCGATGAATACTATTCGAATGATCTAAAATAACGATTTAAGGCGGCCGTCATGCGTTGGTTGAACTACCACCACTTGCTCTATTTCTGGACCGTTGCCCGTGAGGGGAGCGTCACCAAGGCCTGCCGGAGTCTCCATCTCACCCAACCAACCATCAGTGCCCAGCTTAAGGCGCTGGAAAAATCGGTGAAGACACCCCTGTTTGAGCGCCGCGGGAGGACGATGACCCTCACCGAAGCGGGAAAGACCGTCTACCGGTATGCCGACGAGATCTTTTCGCTCGGTCGGGAGCTCGAGGATGTCGTCCGCGGCCGACCGGCCGGCGGGGTCCTCCGCCTCGTCGTGGGCGTTGCTGACACCCTTCCCAAGCTCGTCGTCCATCGTCTGCTCCGCCCTGCCTTTCATCTCGAGGGGGACGTGCGGGTGACTTGCATCGACGGTGCCCCCGACCGGCTGATGGCGCAGCTGGCCCTCCACGAACTCGACGTCGTGCTCAGCGACAGCCCGGCCAACCCTCAGATCGGGCTGCGTGCCTACAACCATCTCCTCGGGGAGAGTGGCGTCTCGTTGTTCGGGACCGCCAGCCTCCTCAAGCTCTACCGCAAGGATTTTCCGGCGTCGCTCAATGGAGCTCCGTTCCTGATGCCGCTGGGCGACAGCGTGCTCGGTCGATCGCTCGAGCAATGGTTCGACGACAACGGCATCCGGCCGACGATCCGCGGCGAGTTTGCCGACAGCGCGCTGCTCAAGGTTTTCGGGGCTGAGGGAGAGGGGGTGTTTGCCGCGCCGTCCGTCGTCGAGGAGGATGTGCAGCGGGCCTACAGCGTCGGGGTCATAGGCCGCGCCGAGAAACTCCGCGAACGCTTTTACGCGATCTCGGTCGAGAAGCGGATGCAGCATCCAGCCGTGGTGGCGATCTCGAAATCGGCGCGTCAGTTGATGCAGCCATCCTGATCGCCGTGCTACGGCTGAGAGAGTCGCAGGAGCGTGAGGGAGTCGGCATTGAAGGAGACGCTTCCTGCGTTGGCCCGTAGTTCTGCGACCAGCTCCACGGTCGCCGCGGCCTCGAGCGCGAACTCATAACCCTGCGGCGTCCATTCTCCACCGCGATCGACAGCTTGGCTCCGCTGGCCGCCGGAGATCCGCAAGCCCGCCCCGCTGCCGGGCTCGTCCTCCGTGGCCTCGATCCCCTCTCCGCAGGCCAGCCCCTCGAAGCGATAGCGGCCTGCCGGCAGCGGCACCGCCACGCGCCACGACGCGATCACGGGGGGAGCGCCAGTGACGGCGATCCGAAACACCCTCCGGCCATCGTCCCCGGCCGTCTCTTCGAGGTCTGCCTCGCCGCTGTCGACCCTGGGGGTCCATCCGGCAAGCCCGGCGCGGCGGGCGCCGTCAAACTGGATCGGCTCCGGTTCGGGGGCCTCGGCCTGCTCGCGGAGAGAGGCGTCGCGGGCAACGATCCGGTCGCGGAGCTCCCCCACGGCCCCTTCCCAGGCCTCGAGCGCTTCCCTTCCCGTCGCCGCAACGGCGGGACGGAGGCGCTCGGCGACGGAATCGAGCTGCGGCAGGATCGCTGCCTCGGCGGCGAACAGCGGCAGGAGCTCCCGGAGGCGATCGCGGAACGTCCCCCGCCACTCCGGCACCCCCATCACGGCGGCGGCGACGATCGTCGGGGGCATCTCGAGGATCGCAGCGCCTGGATCGCCGAAGATCTGATCCATGCCATGGGGGAGGAAGCGGATCCGGCCGCCGCGGGCCGGATCGACGTAGACGCGGTAGTTGTTGTGGGCGGTGGTGTAGCCGTCCCAGTGGCCGGTCATCAGCTCGAGGGCCATGAACGAGAGGAAGTCGGGGATGTCGAGCCGCTCGCTGATCGCGGCCTGTCGCTCCGCCGGATCCTCCGCGCGGCAGGCTGCGACAAGACGCTTCAGATCGGCTCCGGGCACGCCCTGCTTCCCTGCGTCGCGCTCGACGAGCTCGTCGAGATCGACCGCCGTGCCGCCGTCGTAGAGATTGCCGCTCGAGTCTTCAAAGTGGCGGTCGAGGAAGTCCCGGTCGATCGCCTCCTTGAAGACGTAGAGTCCGAGGTCGCGATCATCGAGGAGCACGTGGGCGTGCGTGACGCGCGCGGCGGGGATGCCCGCCGCGAGAAAGAGCTGTGCTCCGAGCCATTCGGCCAGCAGGGTCGGATCCTGAGCGGCATTGTTGAGGTGAAACTTGTCGAGCCCTTGAAAGCGTGCGCCAGGGTGGAAGCGGTCTGTGTTGATCGTGAAGCCGGGCTTCTCGTCGAGCCCTTGGAAGCTCCCTGCCGAGCCCTTGAGCTTGATGGCGACATCCTCGAGAACGGTGTCGGCATCGATCGTGAGCGTGCAGGGGACGTAGCTCCGCGGATCGTCGCGAAGCCGGTCGGCAGCGCCTTCGGCGAGGCGGATTTCGACGCGGGGAACGTGTCCGCCATCGAAGAACGCATCGGCGGAAGTTTCGTCGGCGCGGGCGACAGGATGGGCCTGGCCCGCAACAACGGTTCCGAGGAAGATGGCCACGATTATGATGTGGAGCAGGGTGCGGATCTGCATGGAAAGGTCGCTCGGAAGGTGCCGGCCCGCCCGGGGCCGTTGGTCATTCTCCGTCGGTCATTTTCAGCCCCACGGTGCGGCCGACGAGGTGGTGGCTCGGCGCTTCGACCGTCATGCCCCAACTCGGGCTGTAGCCGTAGAGGAGCGTGGCGTCGATGGTGTCGGCGGTGGCGCTGTTGACGACGAGGGACGGGTGCATCGTGCATTCCCGTCCCGTGCAGGGCACACCGATCCCCTTCACGATCCTCGTCGGCTCGCTCCAAGCGATCCCTTCGCGCGAACAGGTCACCCAGATCCCCCCCTGGGGATCGGAATCGGGCGCGGTGTCGCCATGGATGACGCCGGTGAACACCATCACGTAGCGGCGGCATTCGGGTACCCACACGACGCTCGCATCCATCGCCGCCCCCTTCCGCTCCCGGAAGGAGAT
>CAMCCR010000184.1 GCA_945873085.1 Candidatus Kuenenia stuttgartensis
CCCAGATCGACGCCGGGAACGGTGCGGTAGGAGTCGCTCTGGATCATCGGGACGTAGACGGTGCGGACGTTCGGCGCGTAGAGCGTGTTGTTGCCGAACCGGTAGCCGGCACAGCCGGCCGTGCCGAAAGCGAGGCCCGCGACAGCCAACAACCACCCCCGGCGAGAAACGGCGTGGCCGGTGGGCATGACTCGGAATCCTGACTCGTTGGCGACGAAAAGCCCGTGCGGAGCACCCACGAGCGTGCTTCGCAGAGAGGAGCAATCAGCGGATCGGGCCGGAAGCGCCGGAGTTGTCCTCGCGGGCGATGACGGCATCGGCCTCGGCCATGGCGTCGAGCTCCGCCTCCTTGAGCGAATCAGGATTGAGAAAGGCGGTGAGCGTCGGGAAGGGATTGTCGGAGACATCCTCCTTCCCGGCGATCATGCCGAGCCGCTCGCGGGCCTTCGACGCCAGGAGTGTCTCGGGGCGGTCGCGGGCGA
The DNA here is from genome assembly GCA_945873085.1 of Candidatus Kuenenia stuttgartensis. GTDB lineage: Bacteria > Planctomycetota > Planctomycetia > Pirellulales > UBA1268 > QWOP01. The sequence goes on from CAMCCR010000184.1 coordinate 483, forward strand.
TCAGCGCGTAGTAGATCCTCGCCGAGGTGTAGTGCTCCCCCTTGGCGTAGAACTCGGCCCGGTTCCAGTGCCGCAGCGCCTGCTGGGCATGAATCTCGGCCCGGACGCCAAGGACGCGGTCCTGATCGGGACGGGCAAGCTGATCGGGAAACTGCACGAGCGTTTGGTCGGCGAGCACCTCCGCCTCGTCGAGCACGCCCCCCTCGTAACCGGGCCCCTGGTAAGCGCGGAGCTTTGCCTGGAGACCGAGGAGATGGGCCTGGAGGAGGAAGTCGCTGTCGGGATATTCGCTGCGGAGGAGGGAGTAGAAGTAGTCGGCGTCGATCCACTGCCGCTCGAGAAAGTGGGCGTTGGCCTGGGCCATGATGCTGTCGTCGGCCAACTGCCCGCGCGGATCGTTGATGCGGACGTGGTCGTAGGCCTTGAGGGCCCGGCCGCGAGTGTCGAAGATCGGCCGGGATCGGTCGAAGGCATTCGGCACGATCGTCAGATAGTGGTGCTTGTCATCGAGGGCGATCCAGTACTGCGCGATGACGAACTGACGTTGGGCGATCCGGTCGAGGTAGCGCGTGTTGGCATACTTCTTCACCAGCTCGTCGTAGGCATCTTCTGCCTTGGGGTACTGGTCGGTGAAGAACCAGCACTCGGCGAGCTGCCACATCGCCTCCTCCTCGATCGCCGAGTCGGGCCAGCGATCGATTGCCACCTTGTACTTCGTGGCCGCTTCCTTGAACTTCCGCTGGTTGTAGAGGCCGTCGGCCTCGGCCAGCGCCCGCCGCGCCACCGGCTCGTTCGGCCCGCGCCCCACGAGCCGCTTCCAGCGGCGCTTGACGTTGTCCCCCTTGAACCAATCCCAGCCCGGATCGGGAGGGGGGGTGTATTCCGACGAGATGATCTCGCTTTCGGCATCCTCGCCGAGCTCACCGGCGACCTTCCGCCCCGCCTCGTCGCCACGTTTCGACCAGGGCCAGTTCGGCGACTTGAGCGTCGTCGCGCAGCCACCGAGCAGGACCGCCAGGGCAGCGGCCAAAAGCAGCCCGGGCGGCTGGCTTCCGGGGCGGCGGGGATGCGTGGAGCACGGCATGGGGTGGGCACCCGGGGTGTATCGGCGCGGCCGGCGGGGATCAGGCGTCGCGTGAGGGGGTCGATCGGGGAGGGATGACTGGCACAAGCCGCGGGCTGAGCCGCGATTTCCTTCCCAGCACATGGGCGACATACGTGTTCATCACGGCCCGCAGCTCCCCGAGGACCGGGGGGTCGATCGGCTTCTCGACAGAGCCTGCGCGGAGGCTGCGGAGGACAGCCAGGGCCGCCGACGAGACCGAGACGACGACCCGGCGGCCGCGGCGGCACTCCGGGCAGAGCACGCCACCATCGAGCATCCCGAAGGCGATCCGCCCCGTGTCGGGAACGGCCGCGCGGCACTCCGCGCAGCGTCCCAGCGCCGGAGCCTGGCCGGTCGCACGGAGGGCGGCGAGTTCGAAACGGATGACGCGAGGCCAGACGAGCGCGTCGGGGCCTTCAAGGCCCGAGAGTTGGAGGAGTGTCGTGCTGGCAACATCGAACAACTCCGGCTGCGGATCGGCGTCCGCGGTAAGGGCATCGAGCATTTCGGCGACATACATCCCGCCGTGGACCGCCGCCAAGCTCGTGGCGACGCGAAACCTTCGTTCGAGGAAAGCCTCGGTGAGCAGGTCGAGTCCGCCCGACGATCTGCGGAGGACGAGTACCTGACAGGTCGAAAGCAGGTCAAGGGCGCCGTCAAAAGCGCTCTTCGGCCGCCACGCTCCCTTCGCCAGGGCCCGCAGCTTGCCAAGCTCGCGGGTATAGAGCGTCACCACGGCGCTGGTTTCCCCGAACGGCACGGCGCGGATCACGACGGCGTGGGCCTTGTCCGCAGCCATCGGGCTTCAATCCGGGGGGGAGAGGCGGGTGACGCGGACCCGGTCAACCCGGTTCCGCGTGGCGGCGAGCACCTCCCACCGTCCTCCGTGCGACTCGAAGTGTTCGCCGGCGACCGGAATCCGGCCGAGATGGTGGAAGACAAACCCGCCAACGCTTTCGTAGTCGGCTTCCATCGGCAAGTCGAGCCCGGTGGCACGGGCAAGATTCTCGAGGCGGACATTGGCCATCGCCTCGCAGACCCCCTCCGATATCTGGCGAAGGCCATCGGAGAAGGCCTCGTCGTGCTCGTCGGCGATCTCCCCGACGATCTCCTCCAGCGCATCCTCGATCGTCACCACCCCCGACACGCCGCCGAACTCATCCGTCACCACCGCCATGTGCGTGTGCGTCCGCTGGAACTCGCGGAGGAGGTTCTGGACGCTCATCGACTCCGGGACGAAATACGGGGGGCGGAGGAGCGGCCGCATTTCCGGAGGCGCCGCAGCACCTCCGCCGGCAGCTGTAGCGAGGTGCGTGAGGAGCTCACGGGAGTGGAGGATGCCGATGACGTCGTCGGGGGAACGGTCCCAGACCGGCATCCGCGTGTGGGCGCTCTCGGTGGCCACGGCGAGCACCTCCGACCAGGCAGCGTTTACCGGGAGCGTCACCATCGACGTCCGCGGCGTCATGATCTGCGCGACACGGGCGTCGCGCAGATCCATCACTCCCTCGATCATGTCACGGGCCGCTCCCTCCAGCCGCCCATCGCGCAGCGCGTCATCGACCACCTGCCGAACCTCTTCCTCGACCGTCGGCTCGTCGCTCTCCCCGCCGCGCCTGCCGAACGCGCCGCTGAGGAGATTCGCAAGCCAGGCGACGCCGACCACGAACGGCTTCACCGCGGCGACCAACGGCCTCCAGATCGGCCAGATGGCGACGAGGATCCGCGGGCCGACCGTCCGCGCCAGGAGCATCGGCGCCGCCACGAGCAGAAACCACACGATTCCCATCCAGAGAAGCATCACCGGCAGGCGGATCCGCCCTGGCACCAATTGGAGATCGAGCGAGTGCGCGGCAACGAGGGTCGCGGCCGTCGCAGCCACCACCACGATCGTGGCGGCGATGAAGGCCACCGGCTCGCTGCCGTCGACAATCTCATCGGCAAGCTCCGGCACGCCCCGATCGCGACACAATTCATGAACGCGGTGGCGCGGTGCGCCTCGGGCCGCGCGCGCCTGGACCGCCGCCATGCTGGCGATCCCGAGGAGCAGCAGCGCCATGCTGAGCGGTTCGGGGCTCATCGTCTCCCTCCGCCGCCACGTGGCTTCGATCCGCCGGCCGGTCGCGGCGGCGCCGGCAGGCCGAGCGCACCCATGAGCGTCCGCTCGCGGCGCCGCATCGCGCGCCGCGGCCCCGGCAAGAGATCATCGTGGCCGGTGAGGTGGAGGATTCCGTGGATCACGTAGTAGGCCGTCTCCAGACGCGGGGTCGAGCCAACTTCCTTTGCCATCCGCACCGCAGTCTCGGTGCTGACGACAATGTCTCCACGGAGGACGCCGTCGCCCCCCGGCATCCCCGCCGGATCGGAGAGATCAAACGTGATCACGTCGGTGGGGGTTGGGTCTCCCATCCATTCGTCATGGAGCCGGGCGATCCGCCGGTCTCCGCAGAGCAGCACCGAGACCTCGGCCGCGGTCACCTTCTCCGCGCGGAGGGCCTTCCGGATGAGCCGCTCGAGCCACCCGCTCCCGAGCTTCACGCGCCGCTGGCGATCGACAACCTCGATCACCACGTTGTCAGTCACCGCGGCGACGGCCTCGCGGCCAGCGGACGGAGCCGATCGCTGCCGCTGTTTTCCTCGGGTCACGGGCACGGCATCCAGCGGGGCGGCAGTTTATCCACGGCCTGTTAAGCCGTCCTCTGCTGATCAGGATACTTGACGCGGCCGTGATAGACGGCCGTCAGGCTTTTCACGAGGCTCTGCTCGATGATCTCGAGCTCCTCGAGCGTCAGGCCGCACTCATCGAATTGGCCGTCGAGGAGCCGCTTCATCGCCAGATCGTGGACGAGCCCCTGGATCCGGGCCGGCGTCGGCTCGGTGAGGGCCCGGCTGGCGCTCTCGACGGCGTCGGAGAGCATGAGGACCGCCGACTCGCGCGTGCTCGGCTTCGGTCCGGGGTAGCGGTAGGTGTGCTCGTCGACGTCGCCGCTGTCGGGATTGGCCTGCTGCCGTTCGGTCGCCCGTCGGTAGAAGTATTCGACGAGCGTCGTGCCGTGGTGTTCGGCGATCAAATCGACGATCGGTGTGGGGAGGTTGTATTGCCTGGCCAGCTCCGCCCCCTCCTTGACGTGGGCGACGATGATCAGCGTGCTCATCGCCGGGACGAGCGACTCGTGGCGGCTCCCTTGCTGCCCTTGGTTCTCAACGAAGTAGACCGGCTTGAGCATCTTGCCGATGTCGTGGAAATAGGCCCCGACACGAACGAGGAGGCCGCGGGCACCGATCGCCTCGGCCGCCGCCTCGCCGATGCTCGCGACGTTGATCGAGTGGTTGTAGGTGCCAGGCGCACGGCGGACGAGCTCTTGGAGGAGCGGATGGGCAACGTCCCCCACTTCGAGCAGGCTCAAGTCGGTAAGGACGCCGAAACTCCGCTCGATGAAGGGGAGGAGGCCGGTCATGAGAAAGCCCGCCAGGAGCGTCCAGAGTCCGGTCCTGCCGGCGTCGTAGAGGAGCTGGGTGCTCATCGACCGGCCGTCGAGGAGCTCGGCGCCGAGCTGGGTCGCAAGCGCCACCCCCCCGGCCCACAGTCCGACATAGATGAGCTTGCTGCGGCTCCGCAGCCGCCCCATCCAGAAGATCATCGCCGCCGACGCGGCGGTGAGGGTGATGTAGTCGACGAGGCCACGGCCGAAGCCAACGACGACAACAAGCGCCACCTCGGCAGCGAGGAGGAGGGCGAGATCCTCGTCATAGGCGATCGCCACCGTCATCGCGAACACGAGCAACGGCACGATCTCCGCCCGCCAGGCGTCGCCCGAGGCGAACAGGCAGATGATCGTCGTCACCACCGCCAGGCCGAGGAGCGTGGCGACATGGCCGAGGTCGTCGAGAACCTCGCGGTGATGCATGTGGACATAGAAGCCGGCCAGCGTGAACATCGCGACGAACAGCCCGAGCATCGACAGCGCCCGCCCCGCCCGTGGCCGGGCATCCTGCCGGCGGACATATTCTTCGTGTTCGTAACGCAGCAGCGCCAGCTCCTCCTCGCGCACCAGCTCACCGGGCGCGGAGAGGATGTCGCCGGCGGCATAACGGACGAACTGCTGCGGCGTCTTCTCGCGGGCCTCCGTCCGCGCCTGCTGGGTCGCTTCGAGATCGATCTCGAGCGAGCCGGCAAGCTTTGGCCCGACCCAGGCATCGATGCGGTCGGCAAACACCCCCGCCCCGAGCTCCTCGCGGAGGCGGAGCTGGAGTCGATTCTTCGCCTCGCCGAGAAGCACATCGGCCACCTGGACACGGGCGATCGTGGCGAGATTCCCCAATGGATGGACGTCGATCTCGGTCTGGCTCCCGTCGTCGACGCCGTGCTGGATCGTCTCCAGAACGCCGGTCGCAATCAGGTCGGCGAAGGCCTGATCGACCCCCTTGTCGAACTCCAGCTGCTTTTCTTTCGTGTCGAGGTGGGAACGGAACTCGGCAAACTCGGCGCGTTGAGCCGCCAGGGCCGGGTCGACGGCGGCATTCCCCCCGGCGTCGGTTGCGGCCGGGCCTTCGTCGGCGACCGACGACGTGGGCTCCTCCGTCACAG
>CAMCCR010000185.1 GCA_945873085.1 Candidatus Kuenenia stuttgartensis
GGTTTTACCCTGGTCGAACTGCTGGTGGTCATTGCGATCATCGGTACTCTGGTCGGCCTCCTGCTACCGGCGGTGCAGTCAGCACGTGAAGCGGCCAGGCGGTCTCAATGCTCAAACAGCTTGAAGCAGCAGGGACTCGCGTTCCAAAACTGCCATGACGCCATGCAGGCCTTTCCCAACGGTGGTGCCGGCACCTCTTGGTGGGCCACGCCCTATTCAGCGGAGACGTGGGGACACTCGCAGTGGGTGCGACTCCTCCCGTACATGGAAGAAAACGGCGCCTACTCGCAACTCAAGTGGTGCTCAAAAGACGGTGGTGCGGTGCTCAGCTCCGGCTGGGACGGCAACGCCGCGGTGTGGCAAAACATGCGGGTCAAGTCGCTGATCTGCCCGTCGTCGTCGCTCAAGAACAATGGTCCGTGGAACAACTTCACGAGCAGTTATTACGGCATCGCTGGCGCGGCTCCGATGCAGTTTGGTCCCGTGCCGACCGGGTCGTTCCAATCCACCCAGGGCCTCGCGTTCAACGACGACGGCGCTTGGGGGATCACCTCAGGTCGCGGCATGATCCCGAATTACGGGAACGGCACGGCGGGCGTTTCCGGCGACGCCGTCGGGCCGCAGATTCTCGGGGTGAAAATGTCGGCGTGCAGCGACGGGACGTCGAAGACCCTCCTGGTTGGTGAAATGAGCGGGCTCGTGCTCGGCGGGGCCGGTGTCGAAGGCCAAGATCGCAGGCCGGCCCGCAACTGGGGCTGGCACATGGGCGGCCTCTCCGGCTGGCGTGACTGGGGGCCGCACACCAACAACGTCACCCTGCGGTATGCTCCGAACGCCAAGGTTTTGGGGCAGCCCGGTGTGAGGGATTGGGGCGCTTGGGCCGATGCCTCTCCGGCCAATCCGCCGCTCACGTCGGCCCATCCTGGTGGTGTCATGACGTTGCGAGTCGATGGGTCTGTTCAATTCATGAACGACGGCATCGACCTGCAGGCGATGACCCTGCTTGCAGTGCGCGACGATGGGCAGCCGGTCTCCGACGACTGATAGCCCGTCGGGTGTTCGCCTGGAAAAGAATCAACATGATTGCGGCACGGCCGCCCTCCCGCTCACGCGATCGGGAGGGCGGCCTCCGTTATGGGCAGTGGTCGGTGTCGGTGGCTTCGATTGAAAAGGCGTCTGGTTGCGACCGGCCGCACGCGGTTGCCGGGGCAACTGCCCCCCCGCCGGCTCGAGGGAAAGCGGTTTCGTTTTTTGGACAAGATTCAACGGGAGAAACAAATCATGGGACGAGCAGCCTTGCAATTCGCGCTGATGACGTTCGCTGTGCTCACTCTGTCAGGGTGCGGTGGTGAAAAGCCCCAGACGGCCGAAACGCAGCAGAAGCGGCTCCAGGACTCAGAAGAGTCGATGAAGAAGGGGATGGACGCGATGAAGGGGATGAAGGGCATGCCGGGCAGCCCGCAGCGCTGATTCCACCCGGACAACCCGGCAACCAACCGGTGGGCTTTAGCCTCCGAGGGGAGGAAGCATGCTCCGACATCGATTCACCCGCAAAAAGCCTGAAGATTCGGTTTTTTCATTCGTCTGTTCATCCATGCGTTTCCAGGAATCAAACTATGCACGCCATGCCCAACGGCGGCCGACGGGCGTTCACGCTCGTTGAACTGCTCGTCGTCATCGCCATCATTGGCACCCTCGTCGGCCTCCTCCTGCCTGCCGTCCAGGCTGCCCGTCAGGCTGCCCGGCGGAGTCAGAGTCTCAATAACCTCAAGCAGCTCGGCCTGGGGATGCACAACCTCTCCGACGCGAACAAGGGCTATCTCCCTCCGGCCTACATCGAGCACTGGCTCAATCCGGCCGATCCGGGCCACATGTACAAGGGCCCCTACGCCCCGAAGATGACCGGCACCGGCTTGTACTTCGTCCTGCCGTTCATCGAGCAAACGGGGGTCTACACCAAGGGGAAGGTGAACTACGACGCCAACGGCGAATCGAACCAAAACCACTCCTACGACGTCTACGGCGGCGACGGCAAGGCACGGAACTGGAGCAACAGCCCCTTCCAACAGAAGGTGCCGGCGTTTGTCAATCCGCTCGATCCCACCTCGTCCGAGACGACCCATGGCTGGGGATCGACCGGCTATGCGATGAACTTCCAAGTCTTCGGCGCCCCCAAACACCCGTGGGGCTATTGGTGGCCGCTGATGGGCACCACGCAACTCGCCCAGATCCCGGACGGCACGACGAAGACAGTCCTCCTGGCCGAGGCGCGGGCCGGATGCCAGGGGGGCAATAACGGGGCCAACGGCAAGCTGTGGGGCCACGGCCAATGGAATCCCGACTGGTTGCCGCTGATCGGCGCCACCGGCCAGAACTTCACCAACTACGGCCCCTACAACGCGTCGAGCAACGCTTGGCTGCCGCCGCAGACGAATCCGACCGACCAGAACTGCGTTCCCTACCGGGCCACCGCCTTCGGGACCACCTGCCAAGTGACGATGGCCGATGCGAGCACGCGATCGATCGATGCCAACATCGATCAGACCGCCTGGATGTACCTCCTCCAGAAGGACGACGGTCAGGCAAGCACCGGCGACTGATGAGCCCAACGTCTCTCGATCCCTTCCCGGGCCGCCACGCATGGCGGCCCGGGAAGCTCGGGAGGCGTCTTGTTTGCCTTCGAATCCCTGCTCCCCCATCCCCCGTCCGCTTCATCTTCATCCTGAGGAACATCCTGTGTCCCCGGCCCTCTTCCCCCGTTGCGCGATCGTCGCCACCGCTCTTCTGGCATGCCTCGGGGGATGCTCAGGAGGGGGCGGCCCGCCCTCGGGGACCGTGACCGGCAAGGTGACGATCGACGGCCAACCGGTGACCGGCGGTTCGATCCGCTTCCATCCGACCGCGGCCGACACGAAGTCGAAGCCATCCGGTGGGGTGATCGGGGCCGAGGGCAGCTACAGCGTGCCTGATGCCCCGGTCGGAGCCTGCAAGGTGACCGTCGACACCGGCGTCGCCAAGGGGGCCCCCGCGAAGAACGAACCGAAGGGGCCAGGCGCCGACATCATGAAGAAGATGCAGGGTCCCCCGGCCGGCATGCCGGCGATGGGCGGGGGCAACGGCCCCGGCTTTGTCAGTGGCACCAAGGCTGTTCCGATCGAGCCTGCCTACACGTCAGCTTCATCCACGCCGCTGTCGGCGGAGGTGAGGCGCGGGGCCAACACGTTCAATTTCGAGGTCAAGTGACTTTCGAGGTGACGTGACGGTCGAGTTCAAGCAACGAGTGCCTGCCGTGGCCTCGCTTGTCAAGCCGACGAGCGATCACTTGCCGCCGAAAGGATCGTTGTCGTCGGCGGGCTTTGCCGGTGTGCCTTCGGTATCCCCGGCCGGCGTCGCGGCCTCTTCTTCGCCCCCTGAGCGGATAAAGGCCAGGGCCTCGAGGATCACGTCGTCGGTCCGCTTCTCGTCGAGCTCGACGGCGTATTTCCGGAAGAGCTCGGCGTAGGCCTGACTGGCTGCCTTGTCATCCCCAGAGACCAGGGCGGCCACGCCGGCCTTGCCATCCTCGGTGAGCATCGCGTCAGCGAGTGTCACAAGCCGCCACGCCGTGCGGCGGAGCGACTGATCAGGCACGAGTTGCGGCACGGCCACGTCGCCGCCCCCCATGCCCGGCTGCATCCCGGTAGGCATGCCCGGCATCCCCGGTCGGCCAGGCATCCTCCCCCCCGCCCCGCCGCCGGTGCCACCGCCCGACATCTGTTGCTCATAGCGGCGGTCGCGAAGGATCCCCTCGTCGACCTCGAGGACCGCCACCGCCAATTCCGTGACGCCGTTGGTTGCCTCGACCGCCTGGATTTCCGACTTCGTGGTCACCGTTGCGCCGAGCGCCGCAGCGGCCCGGACGCGCACATCGAGCGAGCGATCCTTGTCGTTCATCACGCCGACAAGCGTCGTGGCCAGTTCCTTCGGGGACGACTTCACGACGGTGGTGAGGATCGAGAGGGCCCGGGAGGCGAGCCAATCGGAGACGACCGGTTGCTCGACGGAGGGCTTCTCGGCGACGATCGCGAGGATCGCCGGCCGGGCCCCCTTCGTGAACTCGGTCTGCCGCTCGCCGCCGGTGCGTTTGGCGACGTCAGCATGGCGAACGAGCCCCGCCATGGCCGCCACCCGCACGCTCGGATCGAGCGTGGCGTCGCCCGCCACGGCTGCGAGTTGGTTGACGGCGGCCGGCCAGACGGTGCCATCCTTGTTGTCCTTGGCTCGAAGTTCGCCGACGAGGAGCATCGCGTTGACGCGGGCCGCCAGGGAAGCCTCGGGGTTCTTGGCGATCGTCACCGCTGCTTCGGCGACCGCTTCCGAGGCATCGTCGAAGGCCCGATCCTCGGTGATGCCGACGATGAGGATCTCGCGCATCTTCCGCCGCACCCTGTCGAGGATCGGGCGATTGGCGTCGTTGGCCAACTGCGGCATCGCCTTCTTCGCGATGAAGTCCTGGGCTGCCGGAGAGAAGCCGCCGCCTGCCTTGAGGGGCTCCCTGTAGCTCTTCTCCGCATCCTGTTCGACCTTCGTCCAAGCGGCGTTCCGGGTTGCGTCACCGGCCGGCTTGGCCCCTTCGTCGGCTCCGTCCTGGGCGGTTTCCTCGCCCTGTTCCTGGGCCGGGACGAGGCCCTCCGTCACCACGACCGTTCCGGTCGCGCAGAGAACCACCGCCGCCGCCCACCGCGGGCCGAGCCCCGCCGCCGATCGCCGGCGGATCAGAGGACGAGGCGTGGCACCGGCACGGGCAAACAAGCGCGAGGGGCGGAACATGGCAACGCTTCTCCGAAGGCTCTCGTCACAGACAGATTTCAGACCCTGACCGATCAACACCACCCGCCGGCGATCAACCGCCCGGCGCCTGCACCCCACCCGGCCTTCCGCTCGGCGGCGTGCTCCCCCGCGAGCCTCCGGGTCCACCCGGGGGAGCCCCGGCACCGCCCCCCGGAGGGCCGAACAGGCCGCCACCACCGGGGAAGAGCGACGAACCGCCCCCCTCGCCATCCTTGTCTTTCTTCTTGCCGTCGTCGGCCGTCGGGAGCGTCTGGGCATACCGTTCGTAGTCACGCTGCGAGTCGGCTGCCGACGCGACGGAGAACGTTCCATCCTCGCGGAGGAAGAGGAGCTCGAGCGGCTCCGAGGGGCCAGTTGTTCCCCCCTTCTTCGAGTCGCCATCCTCCACCCGGCCGCGGGCATCGACGAGGAGGCTGTTGGTCGTCACGCTCTCGGCGTTCTTCGCATCGGGGCCCTTGGCCTGCTTCTTGTCGAAGTTGGCAAAGGCCCCCAGTTCCGTCATCAGGCTCTTGAGGGCGTAATTGCCCGTCTCCGGGTTTTCCGCGAGGACGAGAACCTCGTAGCCGGTCTTCGACTTCCGCGCCTCTCCCTTGCGGAGCGAGCGGACGAGGAGCCCCGTCTTGTCGGGCACATGAGCAAGCGGGCTCGGCTCAGACTTCTTCGCGGCGAGGATCGGCTTGTCGGCGAGATCGGCCTGGGAGAGGTACTGCGCCGGCAACCCGAAATTGGGATTCCGCACCGAGATCTGCACCCGGTAGCGGTAGGTCTTGCCCGGCTCCACGGTCGTGTCGACGAAGCGGAACATCCGGTATTCGGGGAGCTTCATCTCCATTCCCATTCCCATGCCACCTTCGCCGCCCCCCATCATGCCACCCATGCCGCCGCCCATCATGCCGCCCGGACCCATGCCTGGCGGCATCATCCCGCCGGGGCCGCCCATCCGCGACGACATACCCGACGGCGGCGTACGCATCCCGCGCGACCCGCCCCCCTCCATCGAAGCTCCTTCGGAGTCGCCACCACCAGCCCTGCGTCCCATCGGTCCGCCCGGCGTCATCCCCGGCGGCATCATCCCCCGGCCTCCTGGCGGCATCATGCCCCGCCCCATGCCCGAGCCCATCCCGGCCCCCGAGCCCATCGGCGCTCCAGAGCCGGCGCCCGGGCCACCGAGGATGTTCGTCTTCGAAGCCTGCTCCGCTTCTTGAAGCGCCAGGGCCTCCCACTTCTCCTGCTCGATCTGCCGCTTCCGCAGCTGCTCAACCACCCACGGATGAAGTGATTCGGTCCCCCACGGATCCCCAGCCAGGAGCGGGAGCGGAAAGACATACGGCACCACTTGGA
>CAMCCR010000186.1 GCA_945873085.1 Candidatus Kuenenia stuttgartensis
GCCGTGTCGATCCCTTCCTTCCTCTGCCCCTCGGAGATGTCGAGCCCCGGCGGGATGGGGGCCACCACCAGCGGCGGCGCGAATGAATGGGCGGTGGGAAACTACGCCGTCAACTACAACGTCTTTGGAAATCCCATCGCCGCCACCCCTGAGGCCCGCATCCAGGGGAGCTCGCGGATCTCGCAGTCGATGCCCGACGGCACGACGAGCACCGTGCTCATCGCCGAGAAGTACGGCACGTGTGGCTCGAGCGGCAACGTCAACGACTCCAGCACCAACGGCAATCTGTGGAGTGATTCCAACAGCCGCTGGCGCCCGGTGTTTTGCGTCAACGAGACGATGCAAACACCGTCGACCGCCGGTTACACGGCCTGCGCGGTGTTTCAGGCAGCTCCGCACTGGATCAAGGCGTGTGATTCCGCCCGAGCCCAGACGCCCCATTACGGCGGGATGAGCATCACGCTCGGCGACGCCAGCGTCCGGTCGGTTCAAGGCGACATCGACCCGGTGGCGTGGGCGAACGTCTGTCATCCGGCCGACGGGCAATCTGTCGGCGATTGGTGATCGTGTTTTTTTCGCGCGGTCCGGCCGACTGCCGGGAGTGACCCAGATGGAGTGACCCGGATGGCCGGACCGCGTGCCGATATCGCCCTCCTCACCGACCGCCGCTACACGGCCTCCGAGGCCCCCGCGGGGGATTGGTATCTCGGCAACATCCTCGCCGATGATCGGCTCCTCGCCGACGCCCTGGCGGCGCGGGGGCTGTCGAGCGCCCGTGTCGACTGGGCCGACGAACGGATCGACTGGGGAGCATTCCGCGCGGTCGTATTCCGCACCACGTGGGACTACTACGATCGGCAGGGGGAGTTTGCCGCCTGGCTCGATCGGGTCGGGCCGGTGGCCAGGCTGATCAACGACACCGCCACGGTGCGCTGGAACCTCGACAAGCATTACCTCGCCGACCTCGCCTCGCGCGGCGTGCCGGTCGTCCCGACTCGGTTCCTCGAGCGCAGCGCCACCGCCGACCTAGCCGGGATCCTTGCGGCCGAGGGCTGGAAGGAGGGCGTCGTGAAGCCGGCGATCTCCGGTGGAGCGAGGCACACCCACCGCTTCGATGTCGAGGACGCCGTCATGCTCGAGGGGGCCATTAACACGCTCCTCGCCGGAGAGGCCTTCCTCGTCCAGCCGTTCGAGCCCGACATCCTTGCCCACGGCGAAGACACGCTGGTCATCGTCGGTGGGCGATTCACCCATGCCCTGACAAAGCGGGCCAAGCCTGGGGACTTCCGCGTCCAGGACGACCACGGCGGAACGGTTCACCCCTGCACGCCGACCGCGGCGCAGATCAGCTTGGCCGAAGCGGCGATGGCGGCGTGCGAGAGTCCCCCGGCCTATGGGCGGGTCGATCTCGTGCGTCGTGCCGACGGGGCTTGGGCCGTGATGGAACTGGAGCTGATCGAGCCGGAGCTCTGGCTCCGCCGTCACCCGCCGGCGGCGACGGCGCTGGCCGACGCGATCGTCGAGCGGCTGGCGTGAAGCCGCGTCATTCCACCGTCACGCTCTTGGCGAGATTCCGCGGCTTATCGACGTCGCAGCCACGGAGGAGCGAGATCTCGTAGGCGAGCAGTTGGAGTGGGATGGCTGCCACGATCGGCTGGAGCCATTCCGGCACGTCCGGGATGGGGATCACGTCGTCAGCGACCCTGGCCACCTCGCGGTCGTCCGGGCTGGCGATCGCGATCACGGGGCCGCGGCGTGCCTTGATCTCCTGCATGTTCGACATCACCTTGTCGAACACCTGCCCCCGCGGCACGAGGAACACGCTCGGCGTCTCTTCGTCGACCAGGGCGATCGGGCCATGCTTCATCTCGGCGGCGGGATACCCCTCGGCGTGGATGTAGCTGATCTCCTTGAGCTTGAGGGCCCCCTCGAGCGCGACCGGATAGAGGTACTGCCGTCCGAGATAGAGGACATTGCGGGCGTGGGCGTGGCGCTGGGCCACCTGCTTGACGACGTCGTGGCAGCGGAGCGCCTCGCGGACGGCGTCGGGGAGGGCCCGCAACTCGTCGAGCAGCCGCGCTCCCTGTGAGGCCGAAAGATGGCGCGTGCGGCCGAAGTAGACGGCCAGCATCGCCAGCACACAGACCTGTGACGTGAAGGCCTTGGTGCTCGCCACGCCAACCTCGGTGCCCGCGTGTAGGTAGACACCGCCGTCGGCCTCGCGGGCGATGCTGCTCCCCACCACGTTGCAGATCGCCAGCGTCGTGTGCCCCATCCGCTTCGATTCCCGCATCGCCGCCAGCGTGTCGGCCGTCTCGCCGCTCTGGGTGATCGCCAGCGTGATCGTGTTCCGGTCGACCGGTGGATTGCGGTAGCGCAGTTCGCTGGCGTATTCGACCTCCACTGGAATCCGCGCCAGTTCCTCGAACAGGTATTCGCCCACCAGGCCGGCATGGTAGCTCGTGCCGCAGGCGGTCATGATGATCCGCTCCACGCCACGGAGCTGTCGGGGATCGAGATTCAGCCCGCCGAAATGCGCCGTCGCATCGGCCTCGTCGAGCCGCCCACGCATCGCGTTGGTGAGGGCCTCGGGCTGTTCGTAAATCTCCTTGAGCATGTGGTGGGGGAATCCGTTGAGATCGTCGTCGACGGAATCGACGACCTGCCGCAGGTCGTGCATGCGGCAGTCGACGGTGACCGCATCACGCGTCCACACCGTCCACCCCTCCGGCGTGATCTGGCAGATCTGCCGATCGTCGAGGTAAACGACCTTCTCAGCCTGATTGGCAAGTGCCCCGGGATCCGAGGCGATGGAGTGGCCGCCGGGCCCGATCCCAATCACGAGCGGGCTGCCGAGCCGGGCGCCGACGATCGTGCCGGGCTCGTGTCGGCAGACGACCGCGAGGCCGTAGGTGCCACGGACGAGCTCCGTCGCCCTGGTGACCGCCTCGACGAGATTGCCCGACCAGAGCCGGGCGATGAGGTGGGCGAGCACCTCGGTGTCGGTGTCGGAACGGAACACGACGCCGTCGTCCTCGAGTTGCTGCCGCAACTGGAGATGGTTCTCGATCACGCCGTTGTGGACGACGGCGAAATCAGCGGCCTCGTCGAGATGCGGATGGGCATTCCGCTCGGTGGCCGGTCCGTGCGTGGCCCAGCGGGTGTGGCTGATCCCGCACAGGCCCGCCAGCGGTTCGTCGTCGAGGGCCCGCGCCAGTTCGGCGATCCGGCCGGATCGCTTGCGGACATGAATCCCGTCGTCATCGACCGTTGCGATCCCCGCGCTGTCGTAGCCGCGGTACTCGAGCCGACGGAGGCCCTCCAAGAGGATCGGGATGACGTCGAGCGAGCCGGTGAAGGCGATGATGCCGCACATGGCAGGATTCTCTGGGGTGGGGAGGGCACGATCCTGCAGGCGGACTGGCAGTCAGGAAGCGGGGCGATCAGGTCGGCGTGCGGGGAGGGGAGGGGAGGGGTGTGGATGTGACGGGGCGGAAACCGCAGCGCTCGTAGAGCGGGCTGAGATCGTCGGCGCAGGTGAGCATCACGTAGGGGACGCGCCGGCGGCAGGCCTCGTTGAGCGCCCCGCAGACCAGCGCCGAGGCGATCCCCTGGCCACGGGCGTCGTCGCGGACAACGACGTAGTCGAGTTGCCAGTTCACCAGTTCGCTGACGAGGAGGAATCCGTCGACAGCGCCTGTTGGATCGCGGTGAACGACGACATGACCAACCGCGGGCCAGATGGCGAGAAACTTTCCCCGCGTGCGGAACTGGCCGGTGACGAGATCCCAGACAGCCCGGCAGGCCGACTCGTCGCAGAGGAAGTCTTGCACCGCGACAAAATCAACCGCTCGGTCGACAGCCAATCTCCCGATAGGCTCGCAGATCAAGTGCATGGAGGCACCTTAGGGCCGACCGGTGGCCCGATCCAAAGGGTGAAATGGCTGCCGCCGGGCGGGAAGGCGAGCCCGAAGGTCGGGAAGCCTCTGTTGGCGGTGAGGAGTGCAGAAAGATCATCGCACGTGTTGCCCAGAAAGGCAATCAGATCATCGTGGTCGACCAGCAGCCGTTCTACTCAGCGTGGTCCACCGATCGCGTAGAGGGCGTCGGAAGAGCGGACGAGCAGGACACCTTCGGCGACCAGGAGCGACGCGGTCACCGGCTCGCCGAGCTCGATCGAGTTGACGAGATCGAACGACCGTCCTGCATTCACGATCGACACCCAGCCATCGTTCGATCCAAACCACAGCCGGCCGTCGACGAGGAGCGGGCTGGTCCGATGCTGGCCGGTGTGCGTCCGTTCAAACCACAGCTCCGCGCCGGTGGCGGCATCGAGGCACTGGAGCTTGCCGTCGTTGTGGAGGAGGTAGACGAGGCCGTCGGCGATCAGCGGGGTGCTGACGTCGGGAGTGCGCGGGTGGACCCAGGCGACGACCTCCGGCTTGTCGGAGCAGTCGCCCGAAAGCGCGTCTGAGACCTTGAGCCCCACCGTCGGGCCCCCCTTGGCCGTCGGCACGACGATCAGCCCCGCAACGATGCCAGGGGAGGCGACGAAGCGAAACGTCGGGTCGTGCGGCTTGGGGTTGGTCTCGGTGGGGCCGTTGAGCTTCGCAAACCGCCACAGCTCCCGGCCGTTATCGAGGGCGTGGCCGGTGATGCAGTCGGCGCCATGAACGACGAGGAACTCGCGCTCGCCGTCACGGTAGACGGCCGGCGAGGCATAGGCATGCTTGCATTCGAACTGGGCGTCGGTGGGGCGCTCGACCTCCCAGATCGTCTTTCCGGTCGCGGCATCGAGCTTGACGACCTTCCCGGTCCGCGTCTGGTCGTCGAGCTTCATCGGGCCATGGATCAACTGAAGATAGAGGGCACCATCGTCGAGGACCGGCGTCGAGGTCATCCCGAATTGGATGTCGATCCGCCCGAAGCGCTCGTTGACGTCGGTCGTCCACACCTCGTCGCCATCGACGGTGTGGCAGGCGAGGATGCCGGTGCCGAAGAAGCTCCAGACATGCTTCCCGTCGGTCGACGGGGAAGGGGAGGCAGAGTTGCCCTCGCCGGCCCGCGCGTCTTGGTTGCCGCTCCCGACGCGCTTCTTCCAGAGGATCTGCCCATCCTTCATCGAGAGCCCGAGGACGACGAGGTCGTCCCCCTCGTTGCTGGTGAGAAAGATGCGCTCGCCCCAGACGCAGGGGGTAGCGCCGGCCCGGCCGGGGAGCGGGGTCCGCCAGCGAAGGTTCTTCCCCTCCTTGGTCCAGTCGGTTGGCAGTCCGGTCGCGGTCGCCGTGCCGTCGTGGTTGGGCCCGCGCCAATCGGGCCAGTTCTGGGCCGAAACCGGCTGGATGAAAAGCGCCATCAGCGCGGCGAAGACGGCGGCCGTGAAGGGGCGGGGCATGGGAGGGGATCTCGCGGTTGTCTGGCGGGAGTGAAAAGAAACAACAAGGCCCGGTGTGATTCGAACACACGACCAAGGAATATGAGTGGAGCCGAAGCCGAAAGTCGTGCTGCGGTCACCCCAGGGACGTGCGAATTCCTCGGGAACCACACGCGTCATCTGCGGCAGGATACCGGCGCCGAAGTGCTCGCGCCTAACAGATCGTCGAACAGTCGCCGTCGACGCCCCACCGCCCCTCGCTCCACCTCCAGCCCACCTCCAGGCGGGCCCTCCCTGCCGCGGGCGTCGGTCCGAAGCGAGCAAGAGATCGGCTGCCTCGATGCCGTCAGCCTCGAGCCCCGCGGCCGGCACCCCGAACGCCGCGCCTGACGTCGCCCCGTGGAAGGTGGTCGTTGCTCATCCTCCAAGCGGAGCGCGATCGCGGCAGCAGGAGCCGACCGATCCATCTCTTGCCCGTGAGCCCATTCGGCGGTAGGTTGACATTGTGAGCTTCATGAACGTCTTTTCTTTCACCGCCGGAATCACGCTGCCCGCGGACGTTTTCGTCCTGCGTAGGCGACGTCATCTTTCGTCCGGCCGGGCCTTCGCGGGCATCTCTCGGGAATAGGATTCCCGCAGCCACCGCTCAACGAGGCCCCGTCGGACCTGTTCCGGCGGGGCCTTTCGCGTTTCCGGGGCTCCGTGCGGTTTTCCGCGGAAGCGCCCGGCTCCTGAGGGCTTTCCCCCGGCGTTCACTGGGGAGTGGTGCAACCGGCAGCACGCTCGA
>CAMCCR010000187.1 GCA_945873085.1 Candidatus Kuenenia stuttgartensis
CTCGCGGCGCGCGGGGCGGTGACCGTCGGCAGGCTCGACGACGCCGAGCGAGACTTCCTCGCAGCGGTCGCGGCGAGCGGAGCCGACATCGCCCCGGCGGGGCACACCGTCGATTTCTACCTCCAGCAGGGAAAGGCCAAGCAGGCGGAGGCCTTCCTCGAAACGTTGATCGGCCGATTGGCCGGCGATCTCAGCCGCAACGACCTCGAGTCGTGGGCGGTGAGGCGTCTCGACGGCCTCCGGGCCGCCGCCAAGCTCCCCGACGCCTCGCGCTGACCGGCAGCCCCGCGGCCGGTGTGGTCACGGCTGACTTTTTCGCGGACCGTCAAAACGGCCACCAACGCTGCCGGGGTGGGGCGAGGGTGGCGGGGAGGAGATGACGCATCGGCCCGGCCAATTCCACGAGCCCTGCCGCGGTCTCGGCCGCGCGCTTGGTGTCCCCCTCCCGAACGGCCTGCTCGTGGTCGACGAGATGACGGTTGACAAGCGTTGTGCGGATCACCGCCTCGTCGCCGTCGGCAAAGAGGGCTCGATTGGCGAGGAACCATGCGAGGCGGCTTGTCGCCGTTCGCAGCATGTGGCCAGGCTCCTGGCTCTGCTGCGGCCCGTGGCGGCGGTAACGGGCGAGCGGCTCGGGCACCCGGAGGAATCTCCCCTGCGACCTGAGGAGGACGAAGAAGATCACGTCCTCGGCGTGGAGGATCGACTCCGGGAAGGGGGTGCGGAGGGCGGCGGCACGGCGAACGACGGCACAATCGATGTGGACGGTGAAGCCGACGAGCATCTCCCGCAGCGGATGGGGGGCATCGTAGCGCGCGGGGGGCGAGCAGAGTCGTTCCTCCTCCCCTTCCCCGAAGAGAAGAAAGTCTCCGGTCACGCAGACGACATCGGCCGGAGCCGAGCGGATCGCCTCTGACTGAAGCTCGATCTTCGTCGGCAGCCAAAGATCGTCGGCATCGAGGAACGCCACCCAATCGCCCGCCGCCGCCTCGATCCCCCGGTTGCGGGCGGCCGACTCCCCCTGATTCGGCTGGCGGATGACGCGCACCGGCGGCCCGAATGATTCCGCGATCCTGGCGGAATCGTCCGTCGAGCCGTCGTCGACGACGATCACCTCGAGGACCGGCTCCGTCTGCCCGAGGATCGATTCGATCGTCGCGCGCAGGAAGGCCGCGGCGTTGTGGCAGGGAATGACAACCGAGATCGAAGGGCCGCAGTCGGCTCGCTCGGAAGGGCTCGTGGTCATGGCAATCCTCGGGAATCGTCCTTCGAGGCGTCCTCGGCCGGATCCTGCGACGGGCCACCGGCGAGCGCTGGTCAGCGTCGTGCCGTGGGGACAAGCCTGAGACCGCTTGCCGAGCCACTGCCGCCGCGGTCGCCCGCTTCGTGGTATTCGGCATCCTCGTTGACCTTCCAGGGGTCGCGGAGCTCGCGGCCGGCGAGGATGTTCCGGGCCACGAGCATCGCGGTCATCATCGAGTGGTCTTGGTTGTTGTATTTGTGCATGCCGTTGCGGCCGACGAGGTGGAGGCCCGGGAAGCCGCTGGAGATCGCCGCGCGGATCGTCTCCACCTTGGCGTCGTAGCCGTCGTCGTAGACCGGATACGCCTTCGGCTGACGGACGACATGCCCGTCGATGACATCGCCACCGCGCACGAGGCCGAGCTGCTGGAGCTCGCGCGAGGCCAAGGCAACGAGCTCGTCATCGCCCGAGGTCCACAGCCCGTCCCCCTCGAAACAGAAGTATTCGAGGCCGTAGCAGGCGAGGTTCGGATCGGGGACGAGCTCCGGCGACCAGCTCCCGAAGTTCTGCACGCGCCCCACCTTCACGCCGGGGTCGTGGATGTAGATCCAGTTGTCGTCGAACGGCTTGGTGGGGCGGACGATGAGGGCGACGGTGAGGAAATCTCGGTACTTGAGCCCCGCTGCCGCGTCGAGGACATCCCGCGACGGCGCGGGGGCGAGCGCAGTGACCAGCTCCCGGAGCGGCGCCGAGGAAATGACATGATCGGCATCGATCGCGGAGCGACTCCCGTCGGGCCCGGCGACATGCACCCGCAAGCCCTGGGAGGAGCCATCGGGGAGTCGCTCCACCGCCGTTGCCCTGCTCCCCATCAGGATCGTTCCCCCGGCAGCGTGGATCCTCCGTGCCGCCTCCTCCCACATCATTCCCGGCCCGAGCCGCGGATAGCGGAAGGAGTCGATGAGCGACGTGATCTGCGTCGAACGATTGCCCGGCCCTTGTTTCGCACCGCGCTTCGGCAGCAGCGCGTCCCAGATCGCCCGGGAGAGCGACAGTCCGCGAATCCGCTGCGCCGCCCAGTCGGCGGAGATGTCCCGGCACTTCATCCCCCAGACCTTCTCGGTGTAGGTCTTGAAGAAGATCTCGAACAGCCGCCGGCCGAAGCGGTTGCAGATCCAGTCTTCGAACGACCGAGCGGCGTGGACGGGAAAGAGGCGGGCGTAGAGGTAGCTGGCGACGCAGCGGGTCGACTCGATAGGGCCGAGATTGGCGAGGGCCTGACCGGCGCGGAGGGGATAATCGTAGAAGTTGCCGCCGTAGAGGATCCGTGACTTCCGTGGCCGCTCGAGCATGTCGCGGCCGAGGAGCTCCGTCCACATCTCCTCGACCTCGGCGCTCTTCGAGAAGAAGCGGTGGCCGCCGATGTCGAAGCGGAAGTCGAGGCCCCCGGCCGCCGCCGAACGGTAGACCTCGGTGCGCGAGATGCCGCCGACGAGTTCGGGATGGGCCTCGATCACCGTCACCGGGACGCCGTCACGAGCGAGCAACCAGGCGGAGGTGAGCCCGGCGGGGCCCGCGCCGATGATGGCGACGTGGGGCCGGGGAGCGCCTGACGGCGCGGAGGGATCGGGTGTCAACATGCAGCTCGTGGGAAGTGGAGGGCATCCGCGGTGGGGATGACTCCGCATGGGGGCCCAGCCGCAATGGCCCACGGCGAGGGGGCATCAGGTGTGGTCGGGGCGGGGTCGAAGGTCGTCGCGTCCAGAGGCTGCGGCCGCTGTCGGAAGGGTAGTTTCATTCTAGTCGGCGCCTCGATGAGAACCTCCCCCCCCAACAGTCGGCCCCAAGCCGCTGGCGTCGGTGGCGTTCTCCTCGTGAGCCGGCTGTGGATGAAGTGCCCCGCTATGCTAGGAGCCTTGTTCCTCCTCTCTCGGACGCGCCACCATGTCCCCCGATGCCATCCGGAAACTCCTCGCTGAGGCGTTCGGAAGCTTTGTCCTCGTCTTCATCGGCACCGGGGCGATCGTGTCGGACGATCTCTTCGGTGGGGATGTCACCCATGTCGGCGTGGCCCTCGTCTTCGGGCTGATTGTGATGGCGTTGATCTACGCCCTCGGCGACATCTCCGGCTGCCATCTCAATCCGGCCGTGACGATCGGCTTTGCCCTCGCCGGTCGGTTTGCCTGGCGGCGGGTGCTTCCCTTTGTCGCCGCGCAGTGTGGGGGGACGGTGCTTGCGAGCGCCGTCCTCCGCGGCCTGTTCCCCGAGCATGCCACGCTCGGGGCGACGCTGCCTGCCGGTGCCCCACTGCAGTCGTTCGTCCTCGAGGTGCTGCTGACGCTGATCCTCATGGTGGTGATCCTCTGTGTCTCCACCGGGGCGAAGGAGAAGGGGATCATGGCCGGGGTCGCGGTCGGCGCCGTAATCGCCGTCGAGGCGCTGTTCGCAGGGCCGGTGAGCGGGGCCTCGATGAACCCGGCGCGGTCGCTCGCGCCGGCGCTCGTCACGCTGCAGCTCGAGAGCCTGTGGATCTATCTTGCCGCCCCCGTCGTCGGTGCTGCTGCCGGCGTGGTCGTCTGGCGCTCCCTGCGGCCCACGGATGACGCCGCCCTTTCTGCACCGCAGGGATCGTCCATCGACGGCTAGCCGGCGTCGGTGCCCGTCGTCTTCTCGACGTAATGGACATTTCCTGGGGTATTGCCGTTCAGCACGTCGGTGTGCACCACCGTGAACCTCGCCCGGATCAGATCCTCAAGGAACTCAACGCTGACCAACGGCGAATGCTTTTTCACCTTGAAGGTGTCTCTGTCCAACTTGAAGATCGCCTGTCCTCCGGCCTTGAGAAAACCATGGATGTTGTCCAGATAGCGTTCGCATTGGGCGACTGAAAAACCGTAGTGCGAAAGCACCCCCCAGCTTCGGATCTCGTCGAAGTATCCGCGACAATCACTCAATTCGAGAGTGCCGGAGGCGTCCGTCGCATCCGCGTTTTCCGTCATGTCGAACTGGATGTATCGATCCAGGCCGTGGATGGCGGTGATGTTCGGATGGTGACTCGGTTTGATGTCGATGACGGTGAGCTCGTTCTCGCTGCCAACGACCTCTTTTTGGTACTTGTTGTACGAAGCAGCGCCGATTTCCAGGATTCGTCCGCGCCTTGACCTCGTCGGCACAACCGAGAGGAGATAGCGCCGCCCGAGACGTTCGGTCCAGAAAGCCTGGTGTTCGTGATCCCAGTGACGAATGTCGATCTCGAACGCATGCGAGCTGTTGAACGTGTCGTCGTATTCCATTCCGAACTTCCTCGGCATCAGGTGAGGACCACGAGTGGCCTCCGGCCATCCGGCCACTCGATCAAGGTGTCTGGAGGCGGTATCCGCTCGAAGTTTCCAAGCCGAACTGCTTGACGAATCTGCGGATCGCCCGGCGGTGAAGTGGCAGAGACTCGTGATCGTCGCGCGGCCCGTCGAATCGTTGTGGAGCATTCGGCTCGACGTCAAACGCCACGAAGGATCGCCCGAGATCCTTCATGATCCGGTGGAGAAAGAGGTGGTGCGGATGGCCGTACTCGCCCGCATCCCCATGGCTGAGGACGAGGTCATAATCGCGGACGGTGGCCTCGATCGCGTCCTTGGCTTCCTGGTACGGGATCGAGCAGCGGCCACTGGTCACATCCGAAGGGGGAGGGTCGTGCGGCAAGTCGAGCGAGAAGACGTCGATCGAATGCCTTGCCCAATAGCCCCGCATCTCTTCGACGCGCGGCGAATGGTTGTTCAGGATCAGGTAGGCGATCGTCCATCGACACTGGCAGTGGCCGAGGATGTAGTGGTAGCCGAAGATGAGGCAGTCATCGGGATGGGCGACGATGCACAGCGCTCGTGTCATCGGGCCAGCTCCTTCCGTATCGACACCGCTCCCTCGGGCCACCCCACCGGCCGTGGGGCCGGTTCAGGCCGCGCAGGGCTCCTGCACGCTGAGGCCGAGGCGCTCCTGCCGGTAGCCGCCACTGGCGATCCGGTCGACCCACTGACCGTTGGCGAGATACCAAGCGACGGTCTTTTCCAGGCCGGTGGCGAACGTCTCGGTCGGGCGCCAGCCGAGCTCCCGTTCGATCTTCGAGAAGTCGATCGCGTAGCGGCGATCGTGGCCCGGGCGGTCTTTGACGGAGGTGACCAGCGATTCGCACGGCGCGTGGGGGAGATCGGGGCGGAGGCGGTCGACCATCTGGCAGATCTCGCGGACGACCTCGAGGTTGGTCCGCTCACAGGCCCCGCCGATGTTGTAGACCTCGCCGATGCGGCCCCCCCGCAGCACGGTGCGGATCGCCTGGCAGTGGTCCCCGACGTAGAGCCAGTCGCGGATCTGTCCGCCATCGCCGTAGACGGGCAACGGCTTCCCGGAGAGGCAGTTGAGGATCATCAGCGGGATGAGCTTCTCGGGGAATTGGCAGGGGCCATAGTTGTTGGAGCAGTTGGTCGTCAGCGTCGGCAGGCCGTAGGTGTGGTGATAGGCACGGACGAGGTGGTCGCTGGCGGCCTTCGATGCCGAGTAGGGGGAATTGGGGGCGTAGGGGGTTGTCTCGCTGAAATGCCCGGTGGGGCCAAGGGATCCGTAGACCTCGTCGGTGGAGACATGGAGGAAGCGGAAGTCGCGCTTCTCGTCGTCGGGGAGCGTCGTCCAATGGCGACGGACCTCGTCGAGGAGCCGGAACGTGCCGACGACGTTGGTGGTCACGAAGGCAGCCGGGCCGTCGATCGAACGATCGACATGGCTCTCGGCGGCGAAGTTGAGGACGGCCCGCGGGCGGTGCTGTTCGAGGAGGCCGCGGACGAGAGAGGAGTCGCCGATGTCGCCGACGACGAGCAGGTGGCGCGGATCGTGGTCGAGGCCGGCGAGCGAGTCGCGATTGCCGGC
>CAMCCR010000188.1 GCA_945873085.1 Candidatus Kuenenia stuttgartensis
CGGCCCTTCCCCGCCTCGCCCTGGGCTCACGCCAGGATCTCCTTGACCACGTTCCCCTCCACGTCGGTGAGCCGGTAGTCGCGTCCCTGGAAGCGGTAGGTGAGTCGCTTGTGGTCGTAGCCGAGGCATTGGAGGAGCGTGGCATTGAGGTCGTGAACGTGGACCGGATCGCGGACGATGTTGTAGCCGTAGTCGTCGGTCTCCCCGTGGACAACCCCGGGACGGATCCCCCCGCCGGCCATCCAAACCGAATAACACCGGCCATGGTGATCGCGACCGTAGTCGTCCTGCAGCCCCCCCTGGCCATAGACGGTCCTCCCGAACTCCCCCCCCCAGACGACGAGCGTGTCGTCGAGCATCCCCCGGGCCTGGAGATCGGCAAGGAGCGCTGCCTGCGGCTGATCGATGTCCCGAGCCTGCTTGGGGATGTTCGTCGGCAGACCACCGTGCTGGTCCCAGCCGCGGTGGTAGAGCTGCACACAACGCACGCCCCGTTCGAGCAGCCTGCGGGCGAGCAGACAGTTGGCAGCAAACGTGCCCGGCCGGCGGGCCGCCTCGCCGTAATCGTCGAATGTCTTTGCCGACTCCCCCGAAAGATCCGTCAGTTCCGGGACCGAAGCCTGCATCCCGAACGCCATCTCGTACTGCGCGATCCGCGTGGCGATCTCGGGATCGCCGGTCTCCAGCCGCTGCCGGTCGTTGAGCGCTGCCAAACCATCGAGCATCGTCCGTCGCAAACCGCGATCGATGCCCGGGGGATCAGAGAGGAAGAGAACCGGGTCGCCGGCACTGCGGAGCTTCACCCCCTGATGGTTCGACGGCAGGAAACCGGCCCCCCAGAGGCGTTCGAGGAGGCCCTGATTGGCGTCCTTGCCGCTCCCGTGAGAGATGAGGACGACGAACGCCGGGAGGTTCTCTGCCTCGCTCCCTAGGCCGTAGGACAACCACGCCCCCAGCGAGGGCCGTCCGGGTTGCTGGGATCCGGTCTGGACGAACGTGATCGCCGGATCGTGATTGATCGCCTCGGTGTGCATCGAACGGACGAGACAGATGCGGTCGATCTGCTTGGCGGTGTGGGGCAGCAATTCGCTGATCCAGGTCCCGTTGCTGCCCGCCTGAACGAAGCCAAACTTCGGGGCGATCACCGGAAAACTCGTCTGCCCACTCGTCATGCCGGTGAGACGCTGCCCCTGTCGGATCGAGTCGGGGAGTTCCTGTCCGTGAAACTCCCGCAGCCGCGGCTTGTGGTCGAGGAGCTCGAGATGCGAAGGACCGCCCGACTGAAACAGATAGACGACCCGTTTTGCGCGCGCCGCAACCTGCGGTGCTACAGCCCCGGTGGCCCGCCCAGCCGGAGCCGTTGCGACGCCATCCCGGGCAAACAATCCGGCCAAGGCGGCGCTGCCGACGACCGAGGCGCTGCCGTGGAGGAACGCGCGGCGGTGGAAGGCATCGAATGGCGGGGGACTTGCGGGCATGACAGGCATTCCGATCGAGGGGGCAAAGAGAGGGAGCGCGGGGAAGGACAACTCGCAACATCTGGTCAATCAGGGCTTGGAGATCGTCTCGTCGAGATTGAGGATCAAGCTGGCGATGGTCGTCCAGGCGGCGAGCGACGGCCGGTCGACGCCGTCCGGCACCGGCCCGCCGGCAGCGGCGAGGAATTGCTCGGCGGCCGCCGGGTCCCCTTGGAATCGTTGCCTCGCTGCCTCGAGGACGGTGCTGACAACGGTCGTTTCGTCTGGAGTCGGTGTCCGCCCCAAGGCCCGCAGCCACGCCCAATTGAGGCGCGCGGCGTCGTCACCGGGCTCTGCCAGCAATCGGGTTGCCAGCCCTCTGGCTGCCTCGAGGTAGGTCGGGTCGTTCATCAACACGAGCGCTTGCAGCGGGGTGTTGGTGCGACCGCGACGGGCCACGCACGTCTCCCGGTCCGGGGCATCGAAGGTCGTCATCCCCGGCGGCGGGCAGGTCCGCTTCCAGAAGGTGTACATGCTGCGCCGATGCGCCCCCTCCCCGCTGTCGGGGACGTACGTATCGCGACGTTCGACCGAAACGTCCTCCCACAGTCCGGAGGGCTGCCATGGCCTGACGCTCGGCCCCCCGACCTTCTCGACGAGCAATCCCCCGATCGCCAGGGCATTGTCGCGCACCGTCTCCGCGGGGAGCCTGCCACGAGGCCCCCGAGCGAGGAGGCGGTTGGCCGGATCCCGCTCTGCGAGCAGCGGCGTGACGTGCGACGACTGCCGGTAGGTTGCTGAAAGGACAACCTCACGGAGCAGGCTGCGCACGTTCCAGCCCCGGCTGACGAGTTCCGTTGCCAGCCAGTCGAGGAGTTGCTGATCACTCGGTGCGGTCCCCTGGATACCGAAATCCTCGACCGTCTCGACGATCCCCGTTCCGAAGAGCATTCCCCACCACCGGTTGACCGCGACACGGGCAGTGAGCGGGTGATCGGGATGCGTCAACCAACGGGCCAGCGCCATCCGATCGCCCCCTTCGACGGGCAGTTCTTCGGTTCCTGGCCCGAACCCCGGCACGCCCGGCGAGACGATGTCGCCCGGCTGGTCATACCGACCACGGACGAGCACGCGTGTCTCGCGGCGTGGATTCATCTCGGCCATGACCATCGTCACCGGGATCTGCTTCGCAAGATCCGCGAGCTTCGCCGGGATGGCAGCGGCCTCCTCGCGCCACCCACGCGAGTGCTCGTCGACGGAATCGAGGAAATGAGCCCGCAGCCGCAGAGCCTCGCCCGAACTGCGGCGCTCGCGGGGCACATCGACAAGCGCCGCGAGCCCGGCCGGAGTCTCCCCGGCGGTTAGCAGCGTGATGTCGTGGTCGGGCAGCACACAGCCATAGAGACGGAGGTCATCGATCCGTCCGCGGAAAGGGGCGCTCGTGCTGCGCCTTCCGATATGAAACGGTCGCGACGTGAAGAGCGTGCCATCGACGGTGTTGTCGGTCGTGGCGGTGATCGGCCGCGCGACGCCATCGACAAACACCCGCATCCCAGTCGACCGGCGCGAGCCGTCGTAGGTGACGGCAAGGTGGTGCCAATGATCGAGCGTGATCGGCTCGTTGGTGATCACCTTGAAGGCCCGGTCAGGCCAATGGTGAACGACATGAACGGCGACCTTGCCCTGTTCGAGGATCAGGTCGTAGCCTCGGAACGCATCGGCTTCATCCATTTTGGAGAGGATCGTGCTCGCTTCCCCGCTCGTCGGATAGACCCACACCGAGATCGAGAACGGGCGATCGGCCTCGAACGCCCCGGTCTCGCCGGCGGCGATGTGGGTTTGGCCGTCAAACAGCGCCGCCCCACCGAGCCGCCCCTCGGCATGCTCGAATCTCCCCACCACCTCGCCGGGAATGCCTGCTGGCAGGGCACTGGCGACCTTCGGCCCGGCCTCGTCATCGAGCGGAAACCAAGCCAGCAATCCGGGAGGCTCGGCTGCCGCAAGACGCTCCGGCGTCAGCGTGGCCTCCCAGGCTTCCTGATCGGCCGCGCATTCAGTCGCGCGCTTGGCCAACCGTTCCGCGAGTTCGGCCCGCCGCGCCTCGAGCCGCTGCCGCTCGGCGCTCTGCTCTGGCGAAGGGACCTCGAGGAGCGGCTCGGCCATCCGCCCCCCCTGGCTGTAGCCCACGACCTTGTCTGGAACATTGTCGAAGAATGCCGCGAACCGGTAATAGTCAGCCTGGGAGAAGGGATCGTACTTGTGGTCATGGCAGCGGGCACACTGGAGCGACAGGCCGAGAAAGGCGGTCGCGGTGGTGTGGACCCGATCGGCGACATACTCGACCCGGTACTCCTCGTCGATGATGCCCCCTTCGGTCGTGAGCACGTGATTGCGGCTGAAGCCCGTGGCCACTCGTTGAGAGATCGTGGCATCGGCGAACAGGTCACCCGCCACCTGCTCGGTCACGAAACGGTCGAAGGGCATGTTCTCGGCGAACGCCCGAATCACCCAGTCGCGCCACGGCCAGAGCGTCCTGGTCTCGTCGTTGTTGTAGCCGTTGGTGTCGGCGTACCTGGCGACGTCGAGCCACTGCATCGCCATCCGCTCCGCATGGCGAGGCGACGCCAGGAGCCGATCGACGACGGCCTCGTAGGGAGTGGGGCTCGAGTCGACGAGGAACGCCCCGATCTCCTCTGACGTCGGGGGAAGCCCGGTGAGATCAAGCGTCACGCGTCGCAGCCAGGTCGCCCGGTCGACTTCGGGCGCGGGCTCGATCCCTTCCGCCTCGAGCCGGGCGAGCACGAACCGATCGAGATCGCCGCGGGGCCAATCGCTGCGCTTCACCTGCGGCAGCTGCGGACGCCGCGGAGGAAGAAAGGCCCAATGGTTGGCATACGGGGCACCGGCATCGATCCAACGGATCAGGAGGGCCCGCTGGTCCAAACTGAGTGGCTTGCCGAACGATTCCGGTGGCATCTGCGTACCGTCCGTGGCATGGATCCGCGCCACCATCACGCTTGCTGTCGCATCCCCGGCAACGATCGCCGCCGCACCGTCATCGCGGGCCGCCAGTGCGGCACTCCGGACGTCGAGCCTCAAGCCCCCCTCGCGGGAGTGTTCGTCCGGCCCGTGACAATTCCAGCAATGGTTGGCAAGGATCGGCTGCACCGCCCGAGCCAACTCCAGATCTCCCTCGGCGCCCCGTGCGTCCACGGTCATCCCGAACAGGAGTCCTGCGAAAACACCGATCGCGGCGATCTTCGCCCTGTTCATCCCCTGTCGCATCGTCGAACTCTCCCCAGGAGCAAACCGGCAACGCCCACAGCCGCCCGGCCCACGTCCCTTGACCGGTCAAGGATATCCCCAGAGTATCCCCACAGATCGTCTCCCACCCAAGCCGCCGCCGAGTCCGGGCTGCCATACCCCCTCAACCGTTTCACCCTTCCCCGCCGCACTGGAAACCTGACAGCCATGCAAGGTAGGTCGCTCCAACAGCACCGGAGCCGGCCGGGGGACGAGCGAAAAGGCCCTCTTCCGTCGCTCCACCGTGGCCTCGGCCGGGCCGTCTTTCAATCCGGCAAGAAACCACCCCTGACCGGGGAGTTTTCCAAAATTATGATCCATTCGGGTCAACGCCCTCATGCCGCCTCGAGGCCATGGGTGGCTGGCGACCATTCCAGTCCAAGCGAATCCAGACAGGCAGACGTCTCATGCGGATCTTGATGCGATGGTTCCGGCGGCTGCGCTCGTTCCAGACCGTGTGGCCGATCCGTCGATTCGCGATGCCCTGGACACTCTCCCGGTCAAGGCGGTCGCGGCGGCTTCCGCTCAAGGTCCAGCGTCAAGGCCTGGGGAGTCAGTCGCTCGAACCGCGACTTGCCCTCGCCTTCTCGTCCTTCGAGACCGTGGCGTCGACGTTTGCCCCCGGCTCGGTCGCTCCGATCCCTGCCGAGGTGACGTTCGTCAACTCGAAAGAACTCTTGCCGGCCGATCTGACAAGGGCGATCGGTGAAGATCCTTCGGTGCTCCTCGGTCGCACGCCCGGCATCAACACGATCATCCATCGTGTCTTCGCTGCTCCAGGAGCTGATCGAGGCGCCTTCGAACTGCAGGCCACATCGGTCGAACAACGACTCCTCGCCGGGACTTCGGCCCTCGGTGTCTCCTTCCGCCTCCTTGATTCTTCGGTGCTGGGCAATCACGGCGGCGCCTATTCCGCCACTGCCCCCGGCGGGCCGACGATCTATCTCCGCTCCGATATCCTTTCGGCTTCCGCGCAGGTCGTCCGCTCGGTCGTCTTCGAGGAGATCGGCCACCACCTCGACACGCTTCTCAACCACGGCGTCGACTCCCGCGGTGACGAGGGGGAGTATTTCTCCGATCTTGTCCGCGGCGTGTCGCCCTCCACCGCCGAGTTGTCACGCCTGCAGCTTGAGGATGATCACGGCATTCTCTCCTTCAATGGCCAGTCGGTTCCCGTCGAGTTCAACACGATCAGCGGAGTCGCAAGGTCGGTCAAGTACGCCGAGGGAAGCGACGCTGTCCCCCTTCAGCCACACCTCACCCTCGGGCGGAACTCGGGCCGCAGCAGCGCCGCCCCGAACACGATCACGAGCGCGGTGCTTTCAATCCCGTCGGCCACCACAGCCGACCGGATCCACGTGCCGGGTGCCAAG
>CAMCCR010000189.1 GCA_945873085.1 Candidatus Kuenenia stuttgartensis
CTTGAGGATCCCGGTGTGCATCTGGAGCTTGTCGCGGCCGTATTCGAGGTCGTATTCGTGCTCGATCGTCTCGGCCGGAAGCTTCCCCGGCTTCCGCACCGGGATCACGCCGACGCCGAGTTCGATCGCCATCGGCGTCGCGAACAGGAATCCCCGCGCCTCCACCGCTGCGATCGCGTCGATCCCGGCGTCGCGCCACGGGGCCGCCATCAGCCGCACCGCCGCGACGAGCGCCGCCGGATCGGCCAGGAGCGGCGTGATGTCGCGGAACAGGATGCCCGGCTTGGGGAAGTCGGGCACCGGGCGGATGAGGGAGGCGAGATCGACGGCGGCGTGGGTCACGAAAAGGCTCCGCGGATGAGGCGTGTCGGAAGCGACGAGCGATGCGGCACTGTGCCCCCGGCACCGGGGGCCGGTCAAGCCCCGTGGCGGAGGCGGATCTTCGCTCGGGGGACACCGTCGAGTTCGGCGGCCAGGTTGGCGAGGGTCTCCGACTCGATCTGCCGAACGCGTTCGCGGGTCAGCCCGAGAACGCCACCGATCTCCTTGAGCGTCATCGGGTCGCCGCCGCCGAGACCGAAGCGGAGCCTGAGGATCGTGGCAGCGCGGTGGTCAAGAAGCTCGATGCGGCGAAGGACGTGGAGCATCGTGTCCTCGTCGAGGAGCACATCTGCCGGGGACTTCGTGTTCTCGTCGCGGATCAGATCGCCGAGCGACCAGCCGCCGTCGGCCTGCTCGGTCTGCGGTGAGGCCTGATTGATGTGGATCGCCTTCTTGATGATCGGGAGCTTCTTGCGGGCGAGCCCGAGGCTGCGGGCGACCTCTTCCGGCGTCGGCGTGCGGCCGAGCGAGTCGAGGAGCCGGGCCGTCGCCCGGCGCCACTTCGAGAGCAGCTCCACCATGTAGGCGGGAATGCGGATCGTCTTGCCGGAGTTGATCAGGGCCCGCTTGATCGACTGCTTGATCCAGTAGCTGGCGTAGGTGCTGAAGCGCGTGCCGACGCGCGGGTCGAAGCCCTCGACGGCCCGGAGGAGCCCGAGGTTCCCCTCCTCGATGAGGTCGGGGAGCGGCAGGCCACGATTGGCGTAGCCGCGGGCGATGTTGACGACGAGGCGGAGGTTGGCGCGGACCATGTGATCGCGGGCCTGGGCATCCCCCTTGCCGATCGCCACCGCCAGTTCCTTCTCCTGGTCTGCCGTCAGAAGCGACGTGTCGTTGATCTCACGGAGATAGGTTTCGAGAGGGTTTTGAACGGCTCCCGAGGAGGTCTTGCGGCGGGGGGTGGGCATGGCGTGTCGACGGTCCTGGTGGATGGATAACGGTATGTGGTGATCGATGGTGGCGGGGGCTTCCGTCCCGCCGGGAAGGTATCGACGGATCTTGGGGGCGACTGCACAAGCGGGAGAAGAACGGCGGGCTAGCGCGATCGTGACGGCTGGGGCGACAATGACGCGGTTCCGCGTGCAGGTGTCGCCTGGCGCGGCCGTCGCCCCCGCTCAGGAGAGTTGCCAATCGATGCAAGCCAGCTCAGGAACCGACCCGATCCGGATCGGGACGGTCGATGTCCCGATGCCGCGCGACACGAACAGCGGCGGCCCGCCGTCGCGATACCAGCCGGCGACATACCGGCCACTCCCCGGCGGGGTGAGGAGGGCGACGCCCCCCGGCGCCACCTGCCCGCCGTGCGTGTGCCCCGAGAGGACGAGGTCGGCAGGGTGTTCAGAGGGAAGCGCGAGTTTGTCGCGATGGACCGGGCAGTGGGCGAGCACGAGGTGGTGATCGCAGGGCTCCTCGCCGGCAAGCGCCGCCACCGGATCGGGGCGTCCCTGGCGGAAGTCGTCGAAGCCGGTGACCCGCACCGAGCGATCGCCGAGAGCGACTCTCACCGAGCGGTTGACGAGGAGATCGAAGCCGTGCCGTTCGTGGTGGGCCCGCAGTCGCGCGACGGGGACACCAGACGAAATCTCCCAGTTGCCGAGGATCGCGAGCCGATGGGGCACGTCTGGACAGGCAGCGAGAAAGTCGACAAGCGGCCCCTCGCCCCGCGCTGCCGAGAGGCTGTCGCCGGTGATCACGAGGAGATCGGGCGCGAGGCTGTGGATTGCTTCGAGGACCCGCTCCTCGAGCGGCCCGACTCGGTGGAGATGGAGATCGGAGACATGGGCGATCCGCAGCCGTCGGCTTTCGGCAGGAGTGGGCATCGCCTCCGTCGCCAGGTCATCGGTCGGCTCCGGGGGAACTCCGAAGTGATGGTGGCTGACGTCGAGCTTGAAGGGGGTGAGGCAGAGGCCGTCGATGCCCGTCATCAGGCCGCCCCCCGCGACGAGCGCCGCGCCGCCGCGGAGCAGATCACGGCGCTTGAGACGCATCGGCGGCCTCCGTGGCATCGACGGCCGCGGGGCGGAGGACCGCGTCGAGAAACTCGAGGATCGCCCGACCGGCGGGCGAGTCGCGGCTGACGGAGGCAGCGTGGCCGGCCCTGTCGAGGAGAAGCAGCGTCGAGGGGACGCCGACGGCAGACAGTGCGGCGTCGAGTCGCACGGCTTGCTCGACCGGGACGGAGGAATCCGCCGTCCCGTGGACGACAAGGCAGGGGGGATCGTCCGGGGAGACATGCCACACGGGGCTTGCCCGGAGCGCCGCCTCCCGCACCTCCGGCAGCGGCCCGCCAACGAGGAGGCTGGCCGGCGACCGGGGGCGGTCGTGTTCCGGCCCGAGGCTCGTCAGATCGGTGGGGGCCGAGAGCATCGCCACCGCGGCCGGCGGGAATCGGGGGGCCGCGGCTTCGTCGCCGGTGGGATCGTCGGCGAGGCCGACGAGCGCCGCGAGGTGCCCGCCGCCGCCATGGCCGACGACGGCGATCCGCGTTGGGTCGAGGCCCCATTCCCCGGCGCGGCGGACGATTTCGGCAATCGCGGCGCGGCAGTCGTCGAGTTGGGCCGGAAAACGGGCGAGGTCGCTGGTGCGGTAACCGATGCTGGCGACGGCATAGCCCTCGAGGGCCAGCCAGGTGACGGGGCAGTCGGCTTTCGAGCCGTCGCGCCACGTGTCGCCATGAATCCATACGACCAGTGGCACCGGTCCCGGGCAGCGTCCCGGGAGGGTGATGTCGAAGCGTCGGCGACCACCTTGGTCGGGCAGGGCGTAGGGTTGGTCGCGGAGGGTGAGGCCAGCACCTCGGCGGGTGTCATCGCCAGGATCGCTCGCGGAGGCCTCCCCGTCGGGCTCGGCGGGCTCGGTGGGACCGTCGGGCTCCACCGCCAGGGCCCGCTCGGCCGCCAATCGCCGCCGGCTCGCGCGCCGCTGCGACCGCCACGACCAGCGCCGGCCTGTGCCCGGCTCGATCTCCGCCGGGGTCTCCGACGGCGCCCGCGGATCCTCGAGCCAACAGCGATACCGTACTTCAAAAGGGTCGGCCTGCTCAAAGCCAGGTTCGGCCCGCCCTGCGTAAAGTTCGGCCCGCTCTGCGCTGGCGGCATCTCGAGGTGGCAACCAGGGAGTGCCAACAAGGAGCGAGGAGATCACGAGAGACTGCAGGCACCACGCCAGCAGACTTCCCGCGCGGCGGCGGCGGCGCGGGCTCTTCGTTTGGCTGGCAGGGACGTGCATGAGTCTGATCAGCATACGTCCGGGGAGTTGGCCCGGGGGAATCGTGCCGGTCCCAGACGCCCGGCGTGCGCCGCCTTCAGCGGCAGCGCACACCGGGGAAGCCTGTCTCGGAAAGCCGGATGACCAGACGCGGATCAATGCCGCCGCTGGACCTGGCCGGAAGGGGTGAGCTCGTCGATGATCTTCGGGATGTACTTGGCGAGCACCTCGGCAAGATCGTTGGGATCGATCCCCTTGCTGCGGGCGAGATCGTTGAGCTCGCGGTCACCGAAGACATCCTCGATCTTCCGGCGGTCTATCGGCTTGTTCGGGCCGGTGCGGACCCACGAGTCGACCTCGTCCCGCATCCCCTTCTCCTCGAACTGCTTCACCACCTCGGGGAGCTTCTGGGCGTCGTTGCCGCCGAAGATCTGCTTGAAGATCTCACCGAGATCGTTCGGCGAGGGCATCCCCTGGGGCTCCCCCTGCGGGGCACGTTGCTGGGGTTGCGGGGCGCGTTGTTGGGGCTGCGGGGCCCGCTGCGGGGGCTGCTGCTGCCCCTGGGCGGCACCTTCCAGGACTTGCTTGAGGATCTCGCCGAGAATGTCCATTCGAGAAAAGGCTCCGAAGAGGAAAAAACAAAGAGGGAAAAACGACAAAAGTCGAACCAGGGAAAAAGCGACAGCCTCGATTGTAGGGGGGGCCTTTGGGGGAGGAAAGGAATCTGGCCGGTGGGGCCTGGATGGCCCCCGGTCGGTTGGCCAAACCGCCCTGTTTTCCTGCCCGGGGGGGCGGGGGGAATAGCCCGCCGGGGCCACGGTGTTAGAATTGAACACTTTTGTCGCTGATGACGATGGAAAGCCTTGGTCCGACGTTGTGGCGCCGCCGGCGGACGCCCGCTAGGACCGCATCCACCCTCGAGGAGTCTTGTATGGGCCTGCTGCAATCGTTCCCGACCGCGCGACGCGGGCGATCCCGATTCGTCGAAGGTCTCCTCGGGGGGCTCCTCGTGGCAGGCATCGCCACGGGATCGGCCACCGCCGAGACGGCGATGCTCGGTGAGGCGTCCCTCACCGCCGGCGTTCCCGGCAGCGGTCCGATCACGACGGAGCAGATTGACCGCTGGCTCGCCGAGCCGAAGAACTCGGCGGTCCTCGAGCCGGTGCTGCCGCTGGGGCTCTCGCAGGGAGCCGGTCAGATCACCGGCCTCGACAAGAATCCGCTCACCCGCGCCAAGATCGAGCTCGGCCGTCAGCTCTACTTCGATCCCCGCCTCTCGCTCGATGCCACCGTGAGCTGCGCCAGCTGCCACGATCCCGCGCAGGGCTACGGCGCCCACACGAAGACCGGCCTTGGCATCCGCGATCAACTCGGTGGCCGCAATTCCCCCGTCTCCTACAACCGCATCCTCTCCGGGGCGCAGTTCTGGGACGGCCGGGCCGACTCGCTCGAGGCTCAGGCGGTGGGCCCGATCGCCAACCCTGGTGAGATGGGCTTCACGCACGAAGGGGCCGTCGCGCGGCTCAAGGGAATCCCTGTCTACGAGAAGCAATTCAAGAAGATCTTCGGCGGCGTCTCGATCGATGCCGTCGGCCAGGCGATCGCCGCCTTCGAGCGCGTCCTCGTCACCGGCCCCTCCCCCTACGATTTTGGCGAGCAACTCCGCCCCTTTGCCGCCATGGACGAGGACGACCTCAAGGAGGACGAGGACTTGGCGAAGAAGTACGCCGAGGCGAAGGCCGCGGCGGCGACGTTTGCGATGTCGGAATCGGCGAAGCGCGGCCGCGACATCTTCTTCACCGAGAAGGGGAACTGCACTGCCTGTCATGTCGGTGCGAACCTCGCCGACGAGAAGTACCACAACCTCGGCATCGGCATGGACCAGGCCGAGCCCGATCTCGGCCGGTTCGTCGTCTCCAAGGATCCGAAGGACAAGGGGGCCTTCAAGACGCCGACGGTGCGGAATGTCGCCCTCACCGCCCCCTACATGCACGACGGGTCAGTGGCCACGCTTGAGGAAGTGGTGGAGTGGTACGACAAGGGGGGCCACCCCAACGCGACCCTCTCCGACAAGATCAAGCCCCTCAAGCTCACCGCGCAGGAGAAGGCCGACTTGGTCGCCTTCATGCGAGCCTGCACCGGCCCGACGCCGGCGGTCGAGACGGGCCGTCTGCCAGAACAGCCGTAAGCCGGCGCTGATCTCACGCGACGAATGCCAGACCGGCCCGGCGGGGCTCGATTCCCGCCGGGCCGGTTTTTTTTCGCGATAGCGGTCGGGGCCAATCGGCGTTTCAAGTCCAGCGTTCTTGTCACCGCGCAGGCGAGGCGGGGATCGGCGAACGCTTGAGGAGTGACGAGGTCCTCCGAGAAACGACGAAACTTTTGCCGGCCCCGCCGATGGACCACTCACAGGCAAGCCACCAAGAGGGCATCGGTGGGATCGGGGTCAAACGTGGCTTCAGGGTCGCCCGTGCCCCGTCGCCGGACGCTCGCCTCGGCCATCCATGGCCTCGTCTCT
>CAMCCR010000190.1 GCA_945873085.1 Candidatus Kuenenia stuttgartensis
GCCGTCAGGGCTCCGCCGATCTCCTGCTGCCAGACATGCTGGTAGATGAGCGCCGCGCCGATCGCGACGAGCGTCACGCGGGCGAGATCGCGGAACAGCTTCGGGACGCGCTCCCGCATCGAAGCCTGATGGCGGCCGCCGAAGAGGGCGTCGTTGGTGAGCGTGAGAAGACAAACGAGGAGCGACACCCAAAACAGCGTCCGCACGACCCGCGAGGCGGTCTGATCGGGGGCAACCTGCCACACCTCGGTGACAAACAGCATCGCCGCCAGGGCGGGAAGCACGAGATTCCTCACCACGCGGAGCGTGGGGGCAAGCATCCCTCCACGGCGGGCGGAGGAATTGAGCATCTCCGTGACGATCAGGAGCGCCAGCGGAAAGCCGACGGCGAGGATCGCCGCGGGGAGGAGTGGCACATCCGACATGAGAAGGGGGCCAAACAGGCTGCTCAAGCCGTTCGTGCCGGCCGAGCCATTCATGGCGTCCCTCGATCCTGGAGCGTCCAGGTCTTCACCGTCCCATTGCCGCGGACCTCGATGTCGACCGGGCCCTCGAAGGCGTAGAGGTCGACGAGCCGATCGTGCACAGGCTCGGTCACGACGACAGCTTGGCCGTTTTGGGCCGCCAGACGCGACGCGATCGCCACCGTGTCGCCCCACAGATCGTAGAGAAACTTCTGCCGCCCCACGACGCCGCCGACAACGGGCCCCGAGTTGACTCCCACCGACACCGACAGGGCCGTCCCGTGGAGGCTGTTGAATTGGGCGACGATCCGGCAGAGGTCACGCCCAAACTGCACCGTTCGGGCAGCATGATCGGGGCGGGGGAGCGAGAGTCCGCAGACGGCCAGATAGGCCGACCCCACCGCCCGCACCTTCTCCACGCCGCAGCGCTCGGTCGCCTCGTCGCAGGCAGCGATCAAGTCGCTCACGAAATCCATCGCCGCGCGTTCCGAACCCGGGCCCGACACGCTGTCGAGCCCGACGAACTCCGCCACGAGGACGGTGACGTCGGCGAACTGCCGAGTGGCCTTCTCGTCCCCGTCTAGCCGTTGGGCCACCGCTGCCGCCGGGAGGATGTTGAGGAGCAGCTCCTGGTTCTCCCGGGCCTTATCCTCGAGCTCACGGCGCTGTTCGCGGAGGCTTTCCGACATCTGGTTGAACGTCCTCGCGAGCTCCCCGAACTCGTCGCGCGAGTCGAGGTCGACGCGGACGCCCACCTCACCGGCGCCGATCCGCCGGGCCGCGTCGGTGAGCTGCCGCAGCGGTCGGACGAGGAGCCACGAGGCGACAAGCGCCAGAAGAGCCGTTCCCAGCGACAGCCCGGTTGCCGCCAGAAGGGCCTGCCGGGCATAGGCCCGAATCGGGGCGTAGGCCTCGTCGACGTCCATCTCCGCAATCACGCCCCAGCGAATCGAATCGAGATCGAGCGGGCCGTAGGAGGAGAGCACCGGGACGCCGCGGTAGTCGGTGATGATGGCCAAGCCCTCACGGCCGCGGATCGCATCCTCAGCAGCCGGGGTGCGCACCGGCAGTTGATTGATCACGTTCCCCTGCCGCTCGATCTGGTCGACGGTTGTCGACGGCAGCGACGAGCGGCGGAGCGAGGCGATGAACCCCTCCCGGTCTTCGACCATGAATCGGCTCCGGCTCCGCATCAGCAGATCGGGCCCGACGAGGTAGCATTCCCCCGTCTTTCCCATTCCCTCCCGCTCCCACTCGAAGCGCCCCGTGGTGATGCCGACGATCCGGTCGACGGGGAACTCCAGCGCGAGGATCCCGATCATCTCCGGGCCGTTGAAGATCGGCGAGAGGACAAACCCCACCGGCAATCCCGCATCGGGCACGTAGGCTTCGATGTCGGCAATCCGGAAGGCATCCTTGTCACGCGCGTGGGCGAGCAGCACGGCAGCCCGGGCGAGATTCGTTCCCGCGTACGGCCCGGTCTTCAAGTTCGTGGCGAAGTCGGGGCGTTTTTTCAGCGAATAGACGATCTCGAGGGTGTCGTCGTCGATGAGGAGGATGTCCTCGTAGCCAAACAGCGTGGCGGCCCGCTCCATCCGATCGCGGACGGCCTGATGAACGATGCCGTATTCCGAATCATCGGTGCTCTCGGGGAGCGAGGCACGCTCACCTTCGGCCCCGACGCGACGCTGCTCGGGGAGAAGGTAGTGGTATTGGAGGTAGCGCTGTCGAGGCTCCGCCGGCAGATACTGCTCGACCATCGGCGAGCCGCCGAGGTGGCTCTTGAGTTCGGGGATGAACTCCTCGGCATACCAGCGACGCAGTTCCTCGTCCTGCTGCGGTTCGAGGGAGGCGTCTTCCAGGCCGGCAAAGCCGCGGCGGAAGCCAGCGATCCCGTCGGTCGCCATCCGACCGTCGGAAATCGAGAGGACCTGATCGCGGAGCCCTTTGAGCATGTCGACCAGCGCCGTCGTCTTCGAATGCCGGACGCTCTGCAATTGCTGCTGAACGGCGTACGTGATCGAGTCGCGGGCCGACCGGTAGCCGATCCAGCCGATCGACAGGATCGATCCGAGGCTGACGGCGAGGAGGAGCACGATCAGCCGCGACTGGACGGCCAGCCGTTCGAGGCCGAGCATGCGGGGCTCCGGGGAAAGGCAGGGAAAGGGCGAAAAGAGAGGAGGGGCCCTCTTGGGCGACGATACCCTCTCCCCCCCACGACGGCAAACCGGTTGCCACCCAAGGAATCGGCGGCCGGGAGACTCCCGATTCGGCCCGCCGCCAGAGGCCGCCACGGAGGCCCTGCCACGATGATTTTCAGGGGAGGATGCGCATCCCCACGGCCGTGTTGACGTCGAGCATGCTGCGGCGATAACGCACGAGTGCCTCGCGGTGGCTCTGCGAGACGGCCGCCGCCTCTTCGAGGTGCTCCTGGAAATCGTCAATCGAGCTCTCTCCCGCCTCGAAGTCAGCCTGGGCCTCGCGGAGCCGTGCATCCGACTGGGGGAGGAGGACCGCCTCGATCCGTTCCAAGGCGCGCTTGGCGTAGTGGTATTCCCGGTCCGCCAGCCTCACCTCCGACGCCACGCGCCGCTCCATCGATTCCAGTTCCGTGCGGGTCTGTGAGACGTTGCTCTGCGCGCGGGCGATGTTCCCTTGATTGCGGTTGAAGACCGGAAGGGAGAAGGTGAGCCCCACCGCCCACGATCGGGAGTCGGGCCGCTGGATGGGGCCGTTGTCCTGGATGGTGATCGGGTCGTAGAAGAGGTAGACATCGTCGACTCGGTTTGCCCGCTGGAGATCGACCTCGGCACGGGCCCGGTTGACGCCCAGCCGAACGGCGCGGATGTCGGGGCGGCATCCACTCGCCAGCCGCACCATCTCGTCAAGCGGCGGGGGCTCCGGGGCGATCGGGCGCAGTCCGCCACGGGGAACAAGATCGATCGTCTCCCCCGGTGGCACGCCCAGCAGCAAGCCGAGCGTTTCCTGGGCATCCTCGAAGGCTTCCGCCGCATCGAGCCCCGTGAGCTTCGCCTTCTCGAGCACGAAGCCGAGCTCCCGAATCAGCTCGGCGGCCTTGCGGCGGCCTGCGACATCGGAAGCCGGCAACGCCGCTGCCTCGCGGGTCTCCTCTTCGAGAAGCGTTTCAGCCCGGCGCACCGCGGCCTCGGAGGCGAGCTTATCGATCCGCGCCGCCTGGAGGCCGACGAAGGCCTTGTTGACGTTGTCGATCTGGCGACGAACGACATCCTGAAACTGCGCCTCGAGGGCCGTCTTCGCCATCCGCGCCACGACCGTTCGCGCCTGCCGCTTCCGCGAGACGTCGAGCGGATAGGTGATGTTGAGGTCGTACTGCGTCGGGCCCCCCGGCGTGGCGTCGGTGAACGAGCCGTAGGGGATGAACTGGCTGTCGAGATAGACCAGCGGATTGGTCCGCAGGCCGGCGGTGAGGATGTCGGCGTCGGCCTGGGTGAGCTCGTGGCGAAGGGCGCGGATGTCGATGTTGTCGGCCATCATCCGGTCGATGGCAGCGTCGAGCGTGACGCCGTTCTCCGGCCCCTCGTCGTCGGCAAGGCGCCGGTCGAGTTCACCGGTGCCGATCGCGAGCCCGCGTGCCGGCGCCGTCGGACTCGGCAGTGGCTCCGGAAGCTGCATCCCACGGGCGGTCTGGATCCCGACGGGGCGCGAGCTGGAGCGAGATTGCCTCGGGAGGGGGCCGGCCCTGCGTCTCCCCCCGATGATCCCGATGTCGGCGTCCTGGAGGCCCCCGGCGTCAAATGCCCCGGGGCCGGGGCCGAGGCCCGGCGTGTTCGCTCCAGGAATCGGCCCCAGATCGGGAAACTCGATAATCCGACCGCGGGAGGGATCGTTGGAATCCCCCTGCCAGGCATGCGCCGGCACGCCGCCACACCAGCGGAGGACGACACCGATCAGGAGCAGAAGCGCGGCACGGCGCCGCGTGCAGCATGGCACGGCGGGGCTTCCCGTCGGGCGCCCTGGCCTGCCCCGTCCAACGGGCAATATGGACGGTGGAGCAGCCGGATCTCCCCGACAGCATCTCAATCGTCTGGCAAACTGTGACGGCTGGAGATTTCTGGTTGGGAAAGATATGACGCGCCCCTTCCGGTCGCCGCCGCCTCTCCAGCCCCCCCGAACCGCCACCCCTCACGGCGCCGGCGGGCGCTTGGCGATCATCTCCCGTGCTTTCCGCGACACCCGCTCGGCGAGCGTTCCCTGCTCAGCCGAGAGCATCTCCGGGTCGAGGCCATCGAGCAGGTCGAGCGCTTCCTGGGGGCGGTCGAGCCGCCCCGCCAGGATCGTCGCCAGGCGGATCCGCATGCCGTCGGTGCCGAAGGGGTATTGGCCGATCGCCTCCGTCATGATCGCCGCGGCATCAGCCCAAGCCTTCGCGGCGTCGAGCCCCTCGGCGAGTTGGAAGAGCTCGTCACGCTCGAGCGGAAAGCCGCCGTCGTACGTCACCGTCGATCGCCTCACCCCCTGCGCGCCGACGGCATCGCCGGCGTCGAGGCGGCGGCGAAACTCCTCGCGCTGTTCCGTCCGGATCTCTTCGTCGCGCTGGCGGCGCTTGGCGACCTCCTGAACGTATTCACGGCTTTTCTCGAGCTCGCCTGAATAACTCGGGCGACCGTTGCGTTGAATCGTGAATGCGTCCCACCCCTCGCAATCGACGGCGCCCGCCTTGAGCATGAGGATCGCCAGCGGCGCCCCAAAGGCCGCGCCCATGAGATGGAGCAGGCCGGTCAATGATCCCCACAGCAGTTGCAAGAGGTTGAGGCCGACAAAGCCCGCGGCCCACAAGCCGACGGTGACGTCGAACGTCCCGGTTCGGATCATCCACCCCAGCCCGGCAAAGTAGCCGCAGGTGATCTCGTTCGCGGGGGCCCAGATCGCCGCCATCGCCATGATCCCGAAGATCGCCGACGAGGCGCCCCCCGCTCGCACGTTGATCCCGGGGAGGGCGAGGGTGAGCACCTGCTGGAGCATCGCCTGCCCCATCCCGATGCCGAGATAGCAGGCGAGGAAGCGCCACCACCCGATCTTTCCCTCGACCACCAGACCGAAAACCCACAGAAAGATCATATTCCCGGCGAGGTGGAAGAAGTCACCGTGAACGAAGTTGCTCGAGAGCCACTGAAACGGGTGGAGGCCGTTCCCCCACACCAACCAGAGATGGGTATTCTGCTCGGTCGGCCCGCCGCCGACGGCGACGAACACGAGAATGTTCGCGACGATCAGTCCGATCGTCGCGATCGGCCGATGGTAGATCGGCGCGTCGGTCGCATACGGAAAGAAAAAGAACACAGCCCCCTCCCGAGAAGCGATGCTCCCCCTGACGCATGGTACGGAGGCGGAGCGGAAACCGCCACGCCCCGGCCGGCGGGATGCGGTTCACTCGATCGCCATGATGGCCCCCCAAGAAAACACGGAGCCAGGCAGGACTCGCCACCCGGTTTCCGGTGTGTCCGGCCCGGGGCTCGGTCGGTAGGCTGAGGATCCCCCTTTCCGGCCCCGGAGACTCCTTTCATGCCCCGCCCGCTCTCCCTCTTGGTCGCGCTTGTGACGACGCTCGCCCTGGCCCTCCCCGCCGCCGCCCAGACCGACGC
>CAMCCR010000191.1 GCA_945873085.1 Candidatus Kuenenia stuttgartensis
GCCTGGGAATGGTGGGCCGCGCGGCGGCGCAGTCTCACGCGCTGAAGATTCCGCCTCCGCGCGTCAGCCGGTTGTGACCGGCGCCGGGCCCCACACCGTTCGCTTCGCCACCGACCACCAGCCCGGCTGGTCGAGCCCCAGGTAGGGATTGTCGGGGGGAAGCGTGCGCGCCAGATGGAGATGCGCGGCTTCGAGGTTGTGGTAGGGGAGCGAGGGGAAGAGGTGGTGGAGGGCGTGGAAGCGGATCGCGAACGGGAAGAAGAGGAGCGTGAGCGGATCCTTCCCGGTGAAGTTGCAGGAGTCGAGGATGTGGTCCTCAACGGTGACCGGCGTCCCGTTACCCTCGAAGTGATGATCGGCCAGCTGCCGCATCTGGTTCATGAAGAACGTCGCCAGAGCGAGCGCGTAGAGGAGCGGGATCCGGCTCATCGGGGCGAAGCCGAGGGCGATCGTCGCCGGAATCGCCGCGGCCCGGAGGAAGCAGAGCACCTCGACCCCGAAGATCGCGCGGCGATCGAAGGGGGTGAGCTTGCGGCGGTAGCGGGTGTTGAGCGTCAGGGAGCTGCCACGCTCGAGGACGAGCTCGCGGAGCCGCGGGTGGAGGAACGAGAGGGGCGCGAGGAGGAAGCGGAGGAAGACAAGCAGCGGGAAGACGAGCATGAAGGCCGCATAGCCGAGGAAGCTTCGCAGGTTGCCCCCTTCCATGACATTGGCGACGTATTCGGGGTCTTCAGGGGTCCCGTACACCTTCATGCTGTGGTGGTCGCGGTGCTGCCGCGTGAAGAACGGCGACGGGGTGAGGGTGAAGGTGCCGACGAGGACGTTCCAGGCCACCTTGAAGCTGCGCATCTCGTGGGCGCCGAGGTGGCAGACCTCGTGGACGAGCGAGCCGAGCCGGTAGAGCCAGAAGGCAGCGATCGGGAAGGCGACCAGCTGCGGCCATGAGCCGAGCGGCGCCATCAGATAGACCGTCGCCGCCGCATAGGCGCAGACGATCGAGAGGAGGAAGTCGGCCCAGTAGCGCCACGGCTTCACCCGGAACGGATCGTCGGTCGCCGTCCGCAGGGCGTGACGCACCTCGCTGACCCACTGCGGTGCTCCCTGGTCGCGGGCCGGGTCGTCGCTTCCCTCGTCATGGCTCCGGGCTGGGCGGAGGGGGGCAGGGGGGGCGGTTGTCACCGGCGGCATGGAGCGCTCCATCGAACGGGGGCCTGGCAGGTGGGCGGGGAGGCCTGGTTTCCCACGCCTCTCCTGCATCGCGGATGCCCCTGCTTGGCCGAGAGCAGACCAGAATCGGGGCCGACCGGAAACCCCGACGGCAGCTGGCCGGTCGATTTCGTGCCGGTTTCCCCCGGGAACGGCTCCTTCCCCCGAAAGATGGGAGGAATCGGTCGAGATTGCGGGCAGCGCCCTAGGGCCGCCGCTCCGTCAGGCGGAGGGGAAGGGAGCGATGAGGGCCTTCATTTCCCGAACGGCCTGGCTGAAGCCGACGAGCACAGCCCGGGCGACGATCGAGTGGCCGATGTTGAGCTCGTGCATCCCGTCGATCCTGGCCACCGGAACGACGTTGCGGTAGGTGAGCCCGTGGCCGGCGTTGAGCGTGAGGCCGGCAGCACGGGCGTGGGCGCCGCCGAGGGCGAGCTCGGCG
This sequence comes from Candidatus Kuenenia stuttgartensis, assembly GCA_945873085.1. GTDB lineage: Bacteria > Planctomycetota > Planctomycetia > Pirellulales > UBA1268 > QWOP01. The sequence continues at coordinate 1,649 of CAMCCR010000191.1, forward strand.
AGGGTCGCGCGCTGCTCGGCCGCGGTGGTGGCATTGGCGTAGGCGCCGGTGTGGAGCTCGACGGCCGCCACGCCGAGGGCGACGGCGATGTCGATTTGCCGCGGGGAGGGATCGATGAACAGGGAGACGGCAATCCCAGCGTCGTGGAGCCGGCGCACCGCCTCGGTCGTGGCGGCCCGGTGGGCAGAGACGTCGAGGCCCCCCTCGGTCGTGATCTCCTCGCGGCGTTCCGGCACGAGCGTCACCTGATCGGGCTTTACCTGGCAGGCAATGGCGACCATGGCCGGGGCGATCGCCCCCTCCAAGTTGAGCTTCACCTGGACGGTGCGCTTCAGCACTTCGAGGTCACGGTCTTGGATGTGGCGGCGGTCCTCGCGGAGGTGGACGGTGATCGCATCGGCTCCGCCGAGCTCGGCCAGCGCCGCCGCCCACACCGGGTCGGGCTCGACGGTGCGGCGCGCCTGACGGATCGTGGCGACATGGTCGATGTTGACGCCGAGCGTGGCCATGGAGATTCCAGGTGGGGCGAAGGAAAGAATCAAACCGTCAAGAATACCAAAAAAAAGGCCGGCCCCGGGGTGCGGGGCCGGCCCTGTGGTTTTGCGACTCGCCCTGACTGCGGGTTAGTTCTTCTTCAACCGGCCCCGTAACTCCCGTCTGGCCTGACGGCGGATTAGTTCTTCTTCAGAAGGATTACCGAGTTGCCCCGGCTTGTGCGCACCTGAAGCATGACGCCATCCTCGAGCGACTCCTGCTCGACCGCATCCGCAAACTCCGTGATCGTCGACACCGACTTTCGCCCCACCTTGCGGATCAGCATCGAGGGTCCGATTCCCGCCTCGTCGGCGAGCCCCTGGTCGTCGACGCGCTCGACGACGACTCCCTCGAAGCCCTCGTAGGGATCGGCTTCCCCCCCCTTCTCGGCGTTCTTGTTGCGAACCTCGAGGCCGAGGGGCTTGGAGTAGTAGGTCTCGGCATCGATCTCCTCCCGTTCGGCCTTCCGCGGCGCCGCAGCGCTGAGCTTGTCGGGGAGCGCCCGGACGGCGATCTCGAGCTCCGACTTCTTCCCTTCCCGGAGCACGGTCACCCGGTGGGGCTTGTCGAAGTCGGAGCGCTCGACGACTTCCTGGAGCGTCCGCGGGCCGTCGACGGGCTGGCCGTCGAAGCTCGTGATCACGTCGAGCTCCTCGACCCCGGCCTCGGCGGCCGGCGAGCCGGCGACGACGTCGTTGACGAGCACTCCCTTGCGATCCTTGACGCCGAGCTTCGAGGCCATCTCGCTCGAGAGGGCGCCGATCTGGACGCCGAGGTAGCCACGCTGGACGCGCCCCTTGGCGACGAGTTGTCCGCCGACCCACTTGGCGAGGTTGATCGGGATTGCGAAGCCGATCCCCTGGTAGCCGCCGTTGTTGGAGGCGATCGCCGTGTTGATCCCCACCACCTCACCGGCGAGGTTGACCAGCGGTCCGCCGGAGTTGCCCGGGTTGATGGCGGCATCGGTCTGGAGGAACTTGGCCCGCTGCACGCTGCCGAGCTCGCGTCCCTTGCCGCTGATGATCCCGGCACTGACGGTCGTCTCCAGCTCGAAGGGATTGCCGATGGCGATCACCCAATCGCCGATCTCCATCTTGTCGGAGTCGCCAAGCTTCGCCACCGGGAGGTTCTCGGCGTCGCCGAGGCGGACGACGGCCAAGTCACTGGCTGGATCGGTCTTGATCTCGACGGCCTTGTACTCCCGTCCGTCGGCGAGTTCCACGGTGACCGTGTCGGCCCCTTCGACGACGTGGTTGTTGGTGAGGACGATCCCGGAGGCGTCGATGATCACCCCCGAGCCGACGCCGGAGCGGCCCGGCATCCGTCGGCCCCCTTCCTCGCCGTCTGGGCCATTGAACTCAAAGCCTTCCGGCGCCCCCTCGGGAAACATGTCTTCAAACGGGGTGCCCTTGAAGGGATTGCCGTTGCCGCGACGGCCGCCGCGCTCGTTGCGGGGGCCATCCTTCGGCTTCGACTCACTGCGAACGACGACGACGCTCGGGGTCGCCTTCTCTGCGGCGTAACGGAAGGCCTTTGAGAGGGCGCCAGCGTGCTCGAGGGCCGCCGCTGGTGGCTCCTCCGCGCGGGCCGTGGCCTGAAGAGACGGCACGACCGCCGGGAGGCCGAGGGTCAGGCCCGAGAGCGCGACGATCGCGGGAACGGTGCGGGCCAAGCCCGACCGTGGCGAAAAGAACAGGGATCGCTTCATAGTTGTCATGGTGGATTCCTTCGGTGACAAGGGAAAAGGCAATGGACACAGCCACTCGCCCACGGGCCGCTGCCGGTGGGAGCCGGCGGCAGCCGTGGTGGCGGCGGTTTGGAGTTTGGGTTGGAAGGGTGTGCCCGGCGGGAGGGGCCCCTGAAGGCTTCTGTTTCAGAGGCTCTGAGATGCTTCTGTTTGAGAGGCTTTTGTTCTAGAGGCTCCTCCGCCGGTTGCCGGCCGCCGCCGCTGGGGTCCTCCGGAAGGGGATCCGACCCACCATCCGGTTTCGGGCCCCGCGCGGGTGTTCGGCACGGACGCACTCGAGTTGTACGGTGGGGTGGGGGGAATGGTTCGGAGGGGGCAAAAGTTCCCCTGGGGCGATCGGGCCCCGGCGAAGTACAATAGACACGTGTGGTGCTCCGGTCCGTCGACCGGGGGCAGCCCCGCCGCGTCTTTCAGCCGCGGCGCGGCCGCCAACCGATGCCCACGCCGCGATCGACCGATCGTGCGGCCTTTTGTTTCGGTGGGCGAACGATGACGCGGACGAAGCAGGATGAGGGGGAAGACCGCGCTGTCGGTGCCCCCTCCGCTGGAGGGGGCGGCAAGAAGCGGGCGACGCGGCTGGCGGCAGCGAAGAAGCCCCCGACCGATGCGGGGGGGCCGTCCCTGGCGGATTCCAAGTCGGATTCCCCGACGGATGCTGGGGTGCTTCTGGATCCCCAGTGTGAGCCAACCGCGACCCCTGCCTCAGCAGCCGTAGCCGAGGCACCTCCTCTGCGCGGAAGTGAGCCGCGCGCCAGCGAAACGGTGGCGCTTGCGGCCCGGGGGAACGGCCCAGTCGATCTCGTCGCCTGCCAGGAGCGGATCGGCCACACCTTCCGCGACGAGTCGATCCTTCTTGCGGCCCTGACGCACGCTTCGGGGGCTGCCCATCGCCTCGCCTCAAACGAGCGTCTCGAGTTTCTCGGAGACGCGATTCTCGGCTTCATCGTCTGCGACACCCTCTACCGGATCTTTCCGGAATCGCTCGAGGGAGATCTGACGCGCATCAAGTCGGTGGTGGTGAGCCGCGAGACGTGCGGCCGGATCAGCGAGCATCTCGGCCTCACCGAGTTTCTCATCGTCGGCAAGGGGCTGGCGGTCAACAGCGCCATCCCGGTGTCGGTCCTTTCCGATCTCTTCGAGTCGATCGTCGCGGCGATCTACCTCGACGGCGGGATCGAGCCGGCCCGCCGGTTCGTGAGCCGGTGGATGGATCCGGAGATCGCGCAGGTGTCGAGCGGGGCGCAGGGGGCGAATCACAAATCGCTCCTCCAGCAGCTCTCGCAGCGCGATTTCGGCGTCACGCCCACCTACGAGGTGATGGAGGAGAGTGGCCCCGATCATTCCAAGAGCTTCCACGTCTCCGCCTTCATCGGCGAGCGGCGCTACACCCCCGCTTGGGGGCGCAACAAGAAGGAGGCAGAGCAGCGGGCCGCCTCGAATGCCCTGGTGGAGCTGCGGGCAGCAGGGGTCGGAATCGCCGACGCTGGCCGCCGGGGTTAGCCGGCAGCCGCACTGTTACCGGCCGCCTACCACTGATAGCTCGGCGGCACCGAAAATCGCTTCTCCCCCACGGGGAGATACTGGCCGCCGGCCCGCGTCCAGAGGTTGCTCCCCGTGCCGTGCGTCACCGGCACGACGTGGTTCCCGTGCCATTCGAAGCGCTGGCCGCTCTCCAGGTCGTACACCCGTCCCTTCGTCGAATCTGGCATCAGCGACCACTGGCCGTCGTCGCCGAGCCGCAGCGACGGCTTGGAGCCATTGATCTCCAACCGCTTGGCGAGCTCCGGGGCCTGCTTCTCGAAAGCCTTCGTTCGCTCTTCGGACGACACCGGCATGTCGAAGAGGGCCGCCGGCTGCGACGATCCGGGGCCGAAGGCGTAGCGAAGCGTGCCATCGGCGGCGACCTTGCTCCACACCCACTTCCCCGCCCCAGAGCTATAGCGCTGATAGACGTGCTGGGATTTAAGATCTTTGCGGGCCACCGCGGTGTACTTCTTCGAGAGCGGATCGAACTTGTAGATCAGGCTCGTATCGCTGCCGGGGGCGGCAACGGCGGCCGGCGCCGGCTTGCTCGGAGCTGGCTTGCTCGGAGTGGGCTTCTCCGAGGCGGGCGT
>CAMCCR010000192.1 GCA_945873085.1 Candidatus Kuenenia stuttgartensis
CCGATCGGGTCGGCATCGTACCAGCCCCGCACCAGTCGATCACCCAGAAGGCCGCAGCGCCGCATGGAGGATCTCCACCGGATGGAGGGCCGTGCGACCGGTGCCATCCTTGATCTGGTGGCGGCAGCTCGTCCCCGGGGCGGCGATCACCACATCGTCCGCAGCAGTCCGCACAGCCGGAAAGAGGACGAGCTCCCCGATCCGCATCGAGACGTCGAAATGCTCCCGCTCGTAGCCGAACGAGCCGGCCATGCCGCAGCAGCCGCTGGGGATCGGCTCGACGGCATAGTTCCGCGGGAGCGACAGGGCCGTCACGGTCGGTTGGATCGAGGCTAGCGCCTTCTGATGGCAGTGCCCATGGAGGCGGATCGTGCGGCGCTCGTCGGTGAACGCCTCCGGGCCGATCCTCCCTGCCGCTGCCTCACGGGCGAGAAACTCATCAATCAAAAGCGCCCGCCCGGCCAGCCGCCGCGCGGCGGGGATCATGTCGCGCGGCACGAGATCGGGCACCTCGTCGCGGAAGCCGAGGATCGCCGACGGCTCGATCCCCACAAGCGGCGCCTCGTCGGTGATCACGTCAGCGAGCCGGCGGACGTTCTCGATCGCCAAGCCCCGCGCCTCACGGAGGAGCCCCTTCGAGATCTGCGGCCGGCCGCTGGCGACATGATCGGGGATCGTGACCTCATAGCCGAGCCGTTCGAGGAGCTCGACGGCCTTGATCCCCACCGGAGCGTCGAGGGTGTCGGTGAACTCATCGCAGAAGAGGTGGACAAGGCCGAGCCTGCCGGGCCGCCGCGGCCGGCTCCGCATGAAGCGCGAGAGCGTCGTGCCATGGACGCGCGGCAGCGACCGGCCCGCCGCGAATCCCATCCCCCACTTGAGCAGCCCGGAGATTCCCGGGGCAGTGACGAGGGTGTTGTAGAGCCAGGGAACGCGCGCCGCCCACTGCATCGCCCGCCCCGTGTCGGCGATGAGCCTCGTCCGCAGCGGGATGCCGTGGGCGTCGATCCAGTGCTGCTCCCATTCGCTCTTGAGCCTTGCCATGTCGACGTTCGACGGGCACTCGCTCTTGCAGCCCTTGCAGGAGAGGCACAGATCCATCACCTCGGCGAGCTCGGGCGTCGTCCAGGGATTGGCGCCCGGGCTCCCGGCCGTCGAGGCGAGCGCCTGGCGGAGGACATTGGCCCGGGCCCGGGTCGTGTCCTTCTCGTCGCGCGTCGCCATGTAGCTGGGGCACATCGTCCCCCCCATCTCGGCCGACTTGCGGCACTGGCCGACGCCGCCACACTTCTCCGCCGCCCGCAGCACCCCCTGCACGGCGTCGAAATTGAACACCGTCTCGTGGCTCGGCTCCGGCTCTCCCGGCACGATCCGCAGTTGCGTGTCCATCGGGAGGGTGTCGACGATCTTGCCGGGATTGAGGATCCCGTGCGGATCGAACAGCCGCTTCACCCGGACGAGATGCTCGTAGCAGGCGTCGCCGACCATCGTGCGGATGAACTCGCCGCGGAGCCGGCCATCGCCATGCTCGCCACTTAAAGAGCCGCGGTATTTCTTGACGAGGTGCGCGACGTCGGTGGCGACATCGCGGAACATCTTCAAGCCCTCGACCGTGCGGAGGTCGAACAGCGGCCGGAGGTGGAGCTCGCCGGCACCGGCATGGGCGTAGTGGATGCATTCGATGCCGTACTTTTCCGCGAGGAGCCGGTCGAAGTCGGCGATGTAGGCAGGGAGGTCGTCGATCGCGACGGCGGTGTCCTCGATGATCTCGCGCGGCTTCTTGTCGCCGGGGATGTTCTGCACGAGTCCCTGCCCGGCCCGACGCAGCTCCCACACCTTGTTGGCATCGTCGCCGAAGAGGCGCGGGTAGGCATGGCCTATCCCCGCCGCAGCCAAGGCCCGTTCGGTGGCCGCAAGCGCCCGCTCGATCGCGGACCGATCGGCCTGGCGGATCTCGACGACGAGGATCGCTCCGGGATCACCGACGACAAAGCTCCGGTTCCGCGTCTGCTCGGCGTTGCCCTTCGTACACTCGAGAATCTTCCGATCGATCAGCTCGCAGCCGGAGAGAATGGCCCCCTCTATCGCCGCCGCGGTCTTCCCCTCGTGCATGACCACGACGGCCCCACGGAGGGCCTCTTCGACACTCGCACAATGGGCCACGAGCAGCCCCCCCGGCGCCGGCAGATCGATCAGCCCGAGTTCAAACTCCACTCCGAGAAACAGCGTCCCCTCCGAGCCGGCGATGAGTTTGCAGGCGTTGAAGGGATGGGGACTCGCCGGGTCGAAGCAGTCGGCGTCCATGAGGGCGTCGAGGGCGTAGCCGGTGTTGCGGCGGGTGACGGCCGCCTTCGGAAAGCTCCGCTCCACCTCGGCCCGCACGGCGGGATCGCCAAGAAGGTCGCGCAGGCCCTTGTGGATCCTCGTCTCGAGCGAGTCGGGGCCAGCGCACTTTGCCGCGAACTCGGGCGCAGATTCGGCCGCGAAGGTCACCTCCGAACCGTCGGCGAGGAAGCCGCGGACGGCGCGGAGATGGTCACGCGTCGACCCCCAGGCAATCGAGTTTGAGCCACAGGAGTTGTTCCCCACCATTCCGCCGATCATCGCCCAAGAAGCGGTCGACGTCTCGGGGCCGAAGTACAGGCCGTGGGGGGCGAGGGCCTGGTTGAGGGCATTGCGGACCACGCCCGGCTGGACACGCACCGTACGCCGCGCGACGTCGATCGCCACGATCTTGTTCATGTGGCGGCCGGTGTCGACAACGATCCCCCCTCCGACCACCTGGCCGGCGAGCGACGTGCCTGCGCCGCGGGGAATGATCCCCACGCCCTCGGCCGCGGCAAACCGGATGATCGCACCGACATCGGCGTCCGTTCTCGGGAGCGCCACCGCCAGCGGCCGCTCCTGGTATTCGGAGGCATCGGTGGCGTAGATCGTCCGCGTCGTGTCATCGACGAGCAGTTCGCCGTCGAGCTGCGTGGCGAGCGCCGCCAAGCGCTGTTGGAATCGGGCATCCTGCCGGGATGGATCGGCGCCGGGATTCTGCTCGCTCGACACGCGGTGAGTCATGGCTGGCTACGGGAGGGAAGACGTGGACGAAGGAAACCGATACGGTCATGGTAGCCTTTTCCAGAGCCCATTTCGGACACTTCCTCCGCTCCCGGCCGGATCACCATGTCGACCCCTCACGCCGAACTCCCGCCGGTCGAGATCCGCCACCTCGGAGCTGTCACCGTGGCGACCCTCCTCGACAAGCGCGTGCTCGGGGCGCGGGCCACGGCTCTCTTCGAGGACCACCTCATGCCGGAGGCCGATGCCCTCGCCGGCGATGGGCTGGTCATCGACTTCTCCCGGGTGACCTACTTCGGGAGTGATTCCTTCGGCCGCCTCGTTCTCCTCGCCGGCCGGGTCGACCGGTCAGGCGGATGGCTGACGCTGTGCCATGTCGATGGGAAGATCCGCGAGGTGTTCCGCGTCACCCGTCTCGACACGCGATTCGACATCGCCGACGACCTCGTCACGGCGATCGGCTCGAACCGGCCGACCGAACCGGGCTAAAAGGAACGCGAGGCACATGGCGCGCGAAAGGCAGCGGTCGCTGTTCGACGACGACCCGCTCCCGGAATCCCCGGTGGCTAAGGCCCCGCGCGCCGAGCCGGTCGCGCCGGCTCTCGTCGCCGCAGACATCCACGCCCTTGCCTCCCGGCTCCCGGCGCAGGTCCACCTCGGCACATCGAGCTGGTCGTTCCCCGGCTGGACCGGCCTCGTCTACGCGCCGCGCCACGGCAAGCCGGAGAGCGAACAGCGTCTGGCGCGTGGGGGACTGGCTGCCTACGCGCAGCATCCCCTCTTCGGCAGCGTGAGCCTCGATCGCACCTTCTACGCACCTCTCCTTGCCGACGAATACGCCGCCTATGCCGTGGCGGTGCCCGACGACTTCCGGTTCGTCGTCAAGGCGCCGGCAGCGATCACCGATCCCTTCAAACGCGCCGGGAACTCTGGCCTTGTCAGTGGCGACAATCCCACGTTCCTCGACGCCGCCACAGCGCAGGCAGTCTGCGTCACCCCGGCGGTCACCGGCCTGGGGGCCAAACTCGGCGCGATCGTGTTTCAGTTTCCCCCCCTCGGCCGGGTGCTGCTCGCCGACGTGCCGCGGATTGCCGCCCGCCTCGTGGCCTTCGTGGCGGCGCTGCCACGGCCGCGCACCGACGGCCTCCCGCACGGTCCGGCGCTCGCGCTGGAGATCCGTGATCCTGCGCTCGTCTGCGAAGCCCTTGCGGCGGGCCTCCTCGATGGTGGCGCGATCCCGTGCCTCGCAGCGCACGCCCGAATGCCGCCGCTCGAGAAGCAAGCCGAGGTCTGGCGGCTCGATCGCTTCCCCCTCTCGAGCCCGCTTGTCATTCGCTGGAATCTCCATGCCGGCAAGGACTACGAGGGGGCAAAGCAGGAATACTTCCCCTTCGACCGGCTCGTCGAGGAGGATCTCGAGACCCGCGACAGCCTCGCCCGGCTCGTTCGCAACCAGGCGCGGTCGGGGCGGACGGTGCTCGTGACGATCAACAACAAGGCAGAGGGCTCGGCGCCGTGGAGCGTCCGCCGCCTTGCCGAGGCGATCGCAGGCGGCAACTGACCGCGCCTGCGAGTCAGTCGCCGGGTAGAAAGACCCACAGCGCCGGTCGCCCGCAGTTGCAGTGCACGGCTCGCCCCAGCAGGCCAAGGCCTGCCGCGCTGAGAAACACGCTCGTGCGCGCCGCATCCCAGAAACCGTGCAGGCCCAGCGAGTGTGGCCCGCGCAGCCGCTGGGTGACGCTCGGCACCGGATGGAAGATCGTTTCGACCCACGGCGGCCGATTCCGCTCGCGGTCTTGGAGATCGTCGAGCGCCGCGATCGACCGTTCCATAGTGCTGCGGGAACAGCCAGCCTCGAGCACCCGCTCATCCACCTCCGTGACGCCACGGCGGCTCGGCGTGGGGAGCAGCAGAAGCCCGACAAACGACCACAGCGTGAACCACAGACTGAGGTCGACGGTGCCGGAGGCCGTCCCCAGCCGATCGCGGCCCACCAGGCAGGCGGCTATCGTGATGCCGGTGAGTGTGAAGCCCAGTGCCAAGAGGCGGCCCCGCAGCCAACTCCCGGAACCGACAGCCATCGTCCGCCGCTCCAGGGCCACTGCAAGCTGATCGGGCTCGAGCATCTCCCGCCATTTCATGGGCAGCAGATGGAGCCGCGGCACGAGCACGCCGACAATGCCGCCGGTGAATCCCTCATCCTGGCTCTCGGCGACGAACGTCGCGACCGATTCCTCCGCGCCAGTGGAGCGTTCGTCGCTGGGAGTCACCTCGAGCGGCGCAGCGGCCGAGGCGAGCAGCACGCGGCCGCGCAGGAGCAGCAGAACGAGAGCAGCACCGGCCATCACCACGCCGACGATCCCTCCAAGCCTTCCCGCCACGAACATCACGACCGCGGTCGAGAACAGGAGGGTGGCATGGACCGCGATTCCGCGGACCAAGCCCGCCAAATACCTGCCCAGCGGCGGATGCGCGCGTGAAAAACGCCGCGGGAGCAGAAAGCCGCCCCAGAGATCCAGCGGCAATTGGATGGCAACGTAGCAAAGCACGAAGGCCAGCAGCCCGAAGATCTGCGTTGCCACCGGAGCGTCGGCTGCAGGCAGGACCCGCGCGCTGGCGTTCACGGCCAATCCCGTGGCACTCAGCACCACCATCGTGCCAACCGCGGAGATGCCCAGCCACAACCGCGCCCGGCCATACCCCGGGAGCGTGTCGGCGGAGATGGCCTGCTCGGGCAGTTTCACCGACTTCGCCCGCTGCATCGCCTCGGCAGTCTTCCGAATGCCGCGGAGCATGCCGCCGAAGACGATCTCGTGGAGCGGGACGACCGCATACCAGTAGAGAATCCCGATCAGCCCCCGCGGCCTGTAAAGGGCCGTCATCTTGAGTTCCGTCGGGAATTCGGCCGAACCTTCAGCCGGCAGGATC
>CAMCCR010000193.1 GCA_945873085.1 Candidatus Kuenenia stuttgartensis
GTGCCCGTGATGACCGCCACCAGCAGCCAAAAGTAGAGGTAGCCGTTCTGCCAGCGGATCTCGGGCATCACGTCGAAGTTCATGCCGTAGACGCCACAGATGAACGTCAGTGGCAGAAAGATGGTGCTGACGACCGCCAGCCGGTTCATCGTCTGATTGGTGCGGAACGTGACCCGCGTCAGCGAGAGGTGCATCGCGCTTTCGAGGATCTCGCGGTTGGAGCCGATATCGGCCAGGAGATTGTCGAGCCTCCCGATCATCTGTCTGAGAAAGTCGAGCGTCGACTCGCTGATCAGGTTTGTCCGCCGCGACACCAGTTCCTCGAGCAACCGCCGCGCCGGCAAGGCATGGTTGCGAAGCATGACCAGCGCGTCGGACACTTCGCTCATCCGCGTCAGGCCCACGTCGTCAGCAGCCTCGTTGAGCAGGTTACGGAGGTCCTCGACGGCGTCCTCGAGTCGGCTCTCCGTGGCCAGGAAAGCCTCCACCTGGCGGCTCCAGATTTCATAGATCAGAAAGCTGGGGGTGGTCGCATGCTGCTCGAAGTCGCGGCCGTAGTCGCGCCGGACGGCCGTCAGGATCGTCGAGTCACCCGTCCGAATCGTTGCCAGGAACGAATTTCCGACGACGACATCAAGCACATCGGCCGGCGGCGATTCCCGCCCACCCTTCGCGGCGTCAATCGAGGCGTTGACGATCCGCATGTGGATCGAATCGTTGTTGCGGAGCAGTTGCGACTGGCAGCGGCGGGAAGCGGCGGCGTGTTCGGCAGCAACATCGCCCAGATCGCCCCCTTCGCCGCAGTGGCCGCCGATCCGACGGCGGAGCGTCTCCGGGTTGGTCTGACAGAGATCGACGTCGATCCAGACGAATCGTCCAGCCGCCACATGGCTGGGGATCTCCTCGGGGGAGATCCTGCCCCGGCTGCGGTCGCCGAAGTCGAACCATTCAACCTCGATGCCGGGTGATCCCGAAGGGGCGCTCTCGACGGACATGGCAAACTCGGGCGGAGCGGCTGGATTCCGCCTCCCGGCGGCACGACTCCATCATGATAGTCGGATCCTGGGCAGAATGCTGGCGATCACCGCTCAACACTGCTTGAGCTTGTCCTTCGGCATGCCGGCGGCGACGAGTTGCGGCTGCGGCCGCGTGCCCCGGCCGGCCGTGTCTGCTTCCACCGTCACCGACACGCTCTTGTAGGCCGGCGTCCGCGAGAGTGGATCGGCCGCCTTCGGCACGAGGATGTTGCTCTCCGGGTAGTACATCGCCACGCTCCCCGGCCGGATTTCCGGGAAGGCAGAGACATACACGCCGCGCATTTCGCCGACCGAGCTCCGGATCCGGCACCGTTCCCCGGCGGTGAGCCCATGGAGGGCGATGTCGTCGGGATGGATGAGGACGAGATCGCGCCGCGTCTGGTTGCGGTACAGATCCTCTTCCTCGTAGACGACCGTGTTGAATTGCCCCTCGCTGCGGATCGTCATCAGCTGGAGCGTTGTCGGCGCCGGCGGCAGATCGTGAACGAAGAGCGTCGCCTTTCCGTCGGCGGTGGGAAACTTCGGCGAGTCCAGCGCCCTCCCCGGAATCGAAAACTCCTTCTTCGTCTGTTCAATCGTCGCCATCGCCTCGAGGCCAGGCACGATCCGGGCGATCGCCTGCCGGATCGTGTTGGTGTGGGACATCTCCCGCCAATTCAGCACCTGTCCGCCGCTCCCCGACACCGTCTCTCCAAGGACACGGATGGCGAGGTCGGCGATGATCTCCACTTCCGACCGTGGCCCCACATGGCGACGCTGGCCACCTTCGGAGAGGCGGATGTAGCTGAACATGCTTTCCTGCGTGGAGGGCTCCGGCTCCTCGTCGCGGGCGAGCACCGGGAGGATGATCGTCTCCTCGGCGCCCAGGCCGCTGGCATGGCCGGTGTTGAGCGTCGTGCTCATCGTCACCACCGTCTCGCACTTCGACAGCGCCCGCTTCGCATAGGTGGCGTCCGGGCTCGCCCCCCACAGGTTTCCCCCCAGGCAGAACGCCAGCCGCATCTTCCCCTCATCGGCCGCATCGAGGCACTCGAGCGTGTCGAAGCCCTTCATCGTCGGTAGCTTCACGCCATAGGTCGCTTCGAGCCGGCGGAAGATCGCTTCCTTGAGCTGCGGCGTCACGCCGACCGTCCCCAGCCCCTGAATGTTGGAATGACCACGGATCGGCTGGAGCCCCGCCCCCGGCTTGCCGATCATCCCGCGGGCCAGCGCCAGGGCGGCGATCGCCTGGACCGTCGCCCCGCCATGAAGATGGTGCGTCACCCCCATTGTCCAGGCAAACACGGCCCGCTCGCTGGCGGCATACTGCGCCGCAAGATCGTCGATCTGCTCCTTGGCCACCCCCGACTTCTCGACGATCTCGCCCCAGGAAAGATCGTCGAGCCGGGTCGCCAGCTCCGGCCAGCCGTGCGTGTGGGCCGCCAGATAGCCTTCGTCGATCTTCCCCAGCTCGCGGACTCGCTTGAGGAGGCCATACATGAGCGCGAGATCACCGCCGACGTGCGGCTGCACGTAGGTGCTCGCGATCTTCGTCCCGAAGACAAGGCTCCAGGGATCGCTCGGCACCGAGAAGTTGACCAGCCCCGTCTCGACGATCGGGTTGATGACGATCACCTTCCCGCCGTTTCGGCGCACCTGCATGAGCGTCCGCATCATCCGCGGATGGTTGCTCGCCGGATTACCCCCGATGAGGAACACGATGTCGGCGCGCTCGAGATCCTCGAGCTGCACCGTCCCCGCCCCCGTCCCCAACACGCTCGCCATCCCCACGCCGCTGGCTTGATGGCAGTAGAAGGAGCAGTTGTTGACGTGATTGGTGCCGTAGAGGCGGGCGAGGAGTTGGAGGAGGAAGCCCGCTTCGTTGCTCGAGCGGCCGCTGAAATAGAAGAACGTCTCCGCCGGCGAGGAGCCCTTCATCCGCTTGGCGATCCTCGCCATCGCGTCGTCCCAACTGATCGGCTTGTAGTACTGCTCCCCCTTCTCGAGTACGACCGGCTCCACGAGCCGCCCCGAATGCTCCAGCTGGTAGGGGGAGAACTGCTGCAACTGCGCGATCGAGTAGGTGGAGAAGAAGTCGCGCTTCACCCCCCCCTGCATGTCGGCCACCATCGCCTGAAACGACTTCTTGCAGACTTCCGGAAAATGCCCCGCCTCGTTCACCATCCCCCCCGACTGCCCCCCCATCCCCAGCGCGCAGGTCTTGCAGGCGTTCTTCGAGCGCATCGCCTTCCAGAGCTTCCAGACGCCCCCCGCCTCACGCGACTTCTTCAGCGTGTAGAGGATCGCCCGCCAGCCACCGCCCGTCTTCACCCGCATGTTGGGAACCCTTTCCGAGAGGATCGTCCTAGGCCAGGCCGTTGACTCAGGGCCACCTTGAATCTCACTTCCGCGCCGGCAGCACCTGGATCTCGACCCGGCGGAACTCGATCGGGTGGCTCTCCGACTGGAGCGAGATCGTCCCGCCGTCGAGGAGGAGCTTGCCGTCGCGCTTCGCGATCAGCCCCTGCGAGTGGGGATCGTTGGGATCGAGCTGAGCCCCCTCGTACTCGAGGACCGGCTCGCCATTGACGAGATGGCGGATGACCTTGTCGCCGTCGACCTCCACCTCCGCCGTCACCCACTGGTCGCCCCGGTAGGTCTTCGACTTCGAGGTCGTGCAGTGGGGGGTGAAGAGCTTGCCGTTCATGACGACATTCGTGCCCGGGGTGCAAAGGTTCGCCGTCGTCCGCTCCCCCTCGGGGGCACCGCCGAGAAACTGGACCTCGATCGACGCCGGGAAATCCTGGTCGAGCGTCATTCCCTTCGGGTCCTCGCCATGGAGCATCACGCCGGAGTTACGGATCGCCCAGCCCGGTCCCCCCGGGCACTGCTCGCCGGTGAAGCGGTAGTCGATCCGGAGCTTGTATCGGGAAAACGGCTCGGCAAAGAACAGGTGCCCGAACTTCTCCCCGAAGGTCGGATACTTGGCGGGGTCGTAAACGACCTTGAGCACGCCATCCTCGACCCGGAAGGTGTCGCCGTAGTTGTCGCCGAGGGCCTCGCCACGGATCTTCGGCGTCCACCCGGTGAGATCCTTGCCGTTGAACAGCGGCCGCCAGGCCGGCTCCTCGGCGTAGGTGATGCCGGGGGCGACGGCCCCGGCGATCCCCACGAGGGCCATGATCACCACCATCCAGCGGATGTGGAGGGACTGACGCGACGACGACATCTTTAGGCTCCAGACGGGACGGTGGGACGACGCGAAAACGGGCGCGCACCCCGGCGCCCGGATCAACCAGCATACCCGGCCGACGAAGGAACAGGGCGCCCACGAATCCCCTGCCGGAGGCCGAAACAGGGCCCCCTGAAATGGAAAACCAGGGCCGGTTCCGGATGCCATCGTCGCGGCGGTCGCCGGCGGAACCGAAGCCGACGTGGCCCCGCGCCACATCCGTGGCGTTCATGGCCCGAGGAGAGCGAGAGGGATGACGGCGACTCCGTCAGGACGCCGGTAGGCCCTCGGGCCGGTCGAGAGAACGACCGTATCGACGACATTTTCATCGATCTCCCGTTGCAGCCAGAGGAGATGCTTCACATCAGCGTCGTCCACGGCCCCGCCGAGCTTCACCTCGATGGCGAGCACCCTCCCGTCGGCGCGTTCCACGATGAGGTCGATTTCGCGCTCGCCGCCGAAGGTTCGCAGGTGCCCAACGCGAGCCTCGGCTGCCTGGGCGTAGACCCGAACGGATAGCGCGGCCAGCGACTCAAAGAGAGCGCCGACGAGCGGCCCCTTCCCCGGCTTTTGGGCACTCTCGCCGCTCATGAGCGTCTCGGTTGTCGCCCCCAGGAGCCGCGCGGCAAGCGCCGGATCGGCGAGGTGGTGCTTGGAAGGATGGGTGAGCCTCGCCAGCGGGTTGCGGCTCGGGGCCCAAGCCGGCACGGGATCGACGATCCAGAGGCGTTCGAGCACGTCTCGGTAGGGGGCGGTGGCCCCCTTGCTCGGTTTGACCCCCTCGCCTCCGGTGGCAGCGTCCCGGATGGTCTCGTACGCGGCGGTGGTGGACGTCGCCGCAGCGTAGGCTCGCAGCCACCGTCGGATGAGCTCCGGCCGGCGCACCCGAAGGCCCAGCTCCTCCAGATCAGCGTCCACGATCCGCGCAAGGTAGCCGTCGAGGTGGGTCCGGAGGGGCCGGCCCGACAGACCGCGAAATGCAGGGAATCCCGAGTGGACGATCTCATCGATGTAGTCGCGGAGACCGATGTCGGCGGATCCGTCGATGGGCGGCCGCCCCCCCTCCAGCAGTGTGGCGAGGCTCACCGTGGCCTTCTCCCGGCGTCGCTCGAAGAACGAGAGCGGCCGCATTCGGAGCGTCACGATCCGGCCTGCCCCAGAATGGGTCGCTGCAGCGCCGGGCGTCGCGGAGCCGGTCAACAAAAAACTGCCAGGGGCAGCGCCGTCATCGACCGCACGTTTCACGGCATCCCACACGGGCGGGTACCGCTGCCATTCGTCGATGAGGACGGGCCGCCGGCCAGCCAGGGAGAGGTGCGGGTCGGCGGCGACGACCGCTCGCTGGGCAGGGACATCCAAGCGTCGGACAGTGGCCGCAAGCCGTGCGGCAGTGGCTGTCTTTCCGACCCCTTTGGGTCCTTCCAGGGAGATCGCGGGAACGGCGACGACAAGCGCCGCAAGTTCGTCATCCAAAATCCGTTCTATATACGGCTTTTCCTGCATGAAAAGCAATCCTAGAACACTTCCTATCGCCTTGCTAGTGGTCGTTTTATCGTGTTTGTAATCGACTCATTATCGGTTGTCGCGAGACGAGCGGTTGAGTCCAGGGGCCTGATTCGGCAGGCTTTCGCCCGCGTTGTCTTGCTCGAGCCACGGACGCACTGCCCCGTCAGCCCCGTCCCGGCGGGGCGAGGCTGACGGTGACGGTCTTCGTCTCGAGGTAGGGGTCGAGGCCCCGCTC
>CAMCCR010000194.1 GCA_945873085.1 Candidatus Kuenenia stuttgartensis
TTCCAGGACGAGATCCTTCCGATGCTCGCCGCCAACTGCACCGCCTGCCACAACGCGAAAATCCACGAGGGGGGACTGATCCTCGACTCCCTCAAGGCGATCCTCACCGGCGGCGATTCCGGCCCCGGCGTGATCGCCGGCAAGGCGGCAGAGAGCCCCGTCTTCCTCCGCTCGTCCCACCTCCAGGAGGATTTCATGCCTCCGCCGGAGAACAAGGTCGGCGCCCAGGCGATGAGCCCCGCGCAACTCGGGCTCCTCGAGCGCTGGATCAGCGAAGGGGCCGCCGCCGGCCCGGCGATCGCGAAGAAGCCGATTCATTGGCGGCCGATCCCCGCCGGCACCGGCGGCGTACTCGCCGTGGCGATGAGCAACGATGGCCGCGTCACCGCCGCCGCCCGTGGCGGGCGGTTGAGCGTCTACGACAACAGCACCGGCGCCCTCCTGGGGGCGCTCGTCGACGCGGCCACGGCCGACGCCCCGGCTGCCGCCGACAGCGCGCATCGCGACACGATCCTGTCGTTGGCAATCTCCCCCACCAATGACCTGCTCGCCTCGGCGTCATTCCGGACCGTCAAGCTCTGGGAGCGGTCGCGGGCCACGCGCCTTGCAGAAGTGGCGGAGACAGCCGGGATCACCTCGATCGCCTCCGCAGCCGGCACCGCCGCCGGCGGCCGCCCCGACGGCGCCGTGATCCTCATTGATGCCTCGAGTGGCGCCCTCCGCCGGGCGTTCAAGGCCCACACCACCGCCGTCGCCGCGGTGACCCTCTCGGCCGACGGGGCCACCGTCTACTCGGCCGGCGCCGACGGCAGCATCGTCGCGACCAATGCAGCCGATGGGAACGTGACGGGGCGGTTCATGCGGCCGGCCGGGATCCGTGCCCTGGCCGTAACCGCCGCCGGAGCGCAACTGGCCGTGGCGGAAGCCGACGGCGTCGTGCGCACGTTTTCCCTCCCCCTTCCCGCCCCGCCGGTCGATCCGGTCGCGGCGGCGCCGAAGCCGATCAAGGAATTGAACGCCGGCGCCGGTCCGGTGGCGGCGCTCGCCGACACCCCCACCCTTTCCGGCCACCTCCTCGCCGGTGGCGCCGACGGGACGGTCCGCCTCTGGAATATCGAGGGGGCAGCCGTCGTTCGCCAATTCGCTCATGGTGGCGCCCTTGGTGGGATGGCCCTCAAGCCCGATGGCTCGCGGCTGACGACCGTCGGCACGGTGCCGGGCGTCAAGCTTTGGAACGTCGCCGACGGGGCGATGGTGGCCGAGTGGAAGGGGGATGTGCGGATCGCCGAAAAGCTGCGGCTGGCCGAGATCGATTCGGCCGTCCGCAAGCAGGACGTCGAATACGGCAAGGCTCTGGTGACCGCCGCCGAGAAGGCGATTGAGGCGGCCAACACGGAGATGACACAGTCAAACGAAAAGCTCGCCGCCGCCGACAAGACGCTCGGTGAAAAGGCCGAAGTGGCGAAGACGGCGCTGGCCGCCGCGGACGAGGCTGCGACGCTGGCCACGACGGCCGGCACGGCGCTCGCCCAATCGACCACCGCCCACGAGGCGGCGACCAAGGCAGCAGCCGCTGTCGTGGCAGCGATGGAGGGGACGGTCGCCGGGAGAGACGCCTTCGCGCTGGTCGCAGCGTCGAGCGCCGGAGACGCTGCCGCCGCCGAGGCGCTCAAGAGCTTCGAGGCCGCCGCCGCCGCTGCTGCCGCCGCCCGGGCCGCCGCAGATCAGGCCGTCGCCCAGGCCGCCCAGCAGATCGAGCGTGCCAAGGCGAAGGCCGACGAGGCGACGAAGAAGATGGAGGAGATGAAGAAGGCTTCCACCGCCGCCGAGGATGCCCGCAAGGGTGCCGAAACGGCCGCCACGAGCGCCAAGCGGGCGGTCGAGTTTGCCCTGGCGCAGGTGACTCGCTCGAACGAAGACCTTCCCAAGCGGAAGGAAGAGACGTCGAAGTCAGAGACCGACGCGGTCGCCAGCGAAGCGGCCCGTCAGGCATTGGCCGAGCAAAAGACCGCCTCGGAGAAGCCGGCCGCTGCGGTCGCTTTCTCCCCCGATGGCAACTGGATCCTCTGTGCCGGAGCCGATGGCGTCTGCTCCCTCCATGGCGGCCAGGACGCGATCCCGCGGGATACCTGGGACGGCGGCGCCGGCGAAGCGAAGGCTTTGGTGGCGTTCCTCGACAACGGCCGGGCCCTCATCGGCGGCGGTGCGACCGCGGCCGGGATCTGGCAGGTGGCCCCGCGGTGGACGCTCGCCCGCACGATCGGCGGGGAGCTGACGCCGCCGGCCAGCGACGACGAGCCGGGCGTGCCGCCGATCGACGGCGTCACGGCGCTCGCCTTCTCCCCCGATGGCAAGACCCTCGCCAGCGGCAGTGGCCGCGCCAGCCGCTCCGGCGAGATCAAGCTTTGGAACGTAGCCGACGGGGCGCTCGTCCGCGAGTTTGCCGCGCCGCACTCCGACGCCGTGACGGCGCTCGAGTTCTCGCGCGACGGTCAGTTCCTCGCCTCGGGGGCAACCGACCGGTTCGTGAAGGTTCACAATGTCGCCGACGGGAAGCACATCAAGAGCTTCGAGGGGCACACCGGGCATGTCCTCGGGGTCGCCTGGCAGGCCAACGGACGCCGGCTCTCGAGCGCCGGGGCCGACAACGCGATCAAGGTGTGGGACGTCGTCACCGGCGAGCAGCAGCGGACGATCGCCGGGCTCAAGAAGGAAGTCACGGCGGTAAAGTTCATCGCTCCCGGTGAGGAAGTGATCGCCTGCTCCGGCGACCCGACGGTGCGGATCTACAACGCCGGCAATGGTGGCACCGTCCGCGAGTTCCCCGGGGCCGCCGACTTCGTTCAGACCGTGGCGGCCGGTCCGACGTGGCTGGCCGCCGGCTGCCAGGACGGCAAGCTGCGGATCTGGACGGTGGCCGACGGCAAGCTCGCCCACACCCTCGAACCCTCCCCCGCCCCGGCCAAGCCCTGAGCGGCGGCGCGAAGCGTTAAGAAAGCCGGATCGCTCATTCGTCCATGATGGCCGCTTTTTTGGCCGGCTCACGGATGGCGAACAAAACGTCGCAACCCCTTTTTGTAAAGAGCTTTAGCACACCTTCTTTCGACTGCCACAACTTTTTTTGGCCGCTTCTCTGGCCGGGCCGGCGGTCAGGGCTTTTCCGCCACGACTTTCCCGTCTCGCAAGACGTAGATCGGCGTACCGTACATACGGGCGATCCGGCGGGCGGTCCGCGCCGATCTCCGCAATGCCCTACCTACCGCTTCAACAAAATCCTGCGACTGTTGCAGCGGGGAAACCGCGACCGATGTCTCCCCGACGGTTGTCTTCACGCGGATCTTTTTCATGGGGATCGCTCCTGCAATCGTGGCGTCGGCCCAGAGTTATCGTAGACGGCCCACGCGTGCATCAGTGGCCGGTAGTCGGATTGGAAGTTTGCCCACCCACGGGCGAACCGTCGCAACACGTCTTCACGGGGTACGTCATGCCCGCCCTGCCTGACTCTTGCAGCGATGCGCCTCAGCGCTACGGCAGGAGAACTCAACCGAAGGAAAATCATTTCGAGGCGGTAACCGCTGGACCTCCAACCGCGGAGGCGGGAGAGGAGCGTCCGACCACTCAAGGTCGTCTCGAGAGCGAAATCCTCGCCGGCGGCTGCGAGCCGTTCGATTTCGGAGATGAACACCCTCCCCGCAGCCACGGCCGCATCCTCGGGACGAAGGGGAGAAAGACCGGCGGCGATGAGGTCGGTGTTCACGAAGTGCCGAACACCGGCTTCCTCTGGGAGAAACTCCCGCGCGAACGTCGTTTTGCCCGAGCCGTTCGGTCCGGCGATCACGATGCATCGCGGCGGCTGACCTCCGGACTTCACGAGAATGCCTTTGTACTGGTACGGGCGGTCGTCGGCGAGGCGGGACGGCGACGAGCCGCGGCTTCGCGATCGCCGTTCGCGCTGACCGAGGCGAAACGGCGGGATATGCCTGCAATACGCATCGATGTCGAACGACTATCGCTCAGAGCAATTCGGCGATCGCCGGCTTGTCGACGAGGTACTGCGGCCGGCCGGTGGCGTCGACGACCGTGAACGTCTGCGTGTCGATGCCGAGGTTGTGATAGAGGGTGGCGAGTACTTCCTGGACGTGGACGGGACGGTCGGTGGCATGCTCGCCGAGCCGGTTGGTGGCCCCGATCACCTGCCCGGTGCGCATCCCGCCGCCGGCGAGGAGCGCCGTGCTCACCTGCGGCCAGTGGTCGCGGCCGGCATCCTTGTTGATCTTCGGGGTCCGGCCGAACTCGCCCCACACCACGATCGAGACGTCGCCGAGCATACCCCGGCTCTCGAGATCGTCGATCAGTGCCGAGAGCGCCTGATCGAGCTTCGGACCATGGTCGCGCACCATGGCGAAGTTACCGCCGTGGCTGTCCCAGCGGCCGAAGGAGAGGCTGACGACCCGCACCCCCGCCTCGACGAGCCGGCGGGCGACGAGGAGATGGTCGTTGCAGGTCGGGGCACCGTCGTACTGGAATTGATACGGCTTGCCGTCGCCGTAGGCGGCGCGGACGGCCGGGTCTTCCTTGGAGATGTCGAGGGCGTCGAGGAGCTTCGAGCCGGTAAGGACGTCGAAGGCCCGCTGCTCGAAGGCGTCCATCCCGTTGAGCGTGCCACTGGCGTCGACGTCGCGGCGGAGCTTGTCGACGCTCGAAAGCAGGCTGCGCCTATCGGAGAGGCGCTCCAGGGAGACATCCTTGAGCTGCATGTTGGCCATGTCGGGGCCGTCGGGCCGGAAGGGGCCGAAGGCGGGGCCGAGGAAGCCGGCCGTCCCCGAGTCAGACCAGGGACCATGCTGCGTCTTGGCGGCGAGCCCCACAAACGGCGGCACGGCCTTGTCGACCGGCCCCTGGATCTTGGCAACGGCGGCGCCGAGGGAGGGGCGGCCGCCGAGGGTTCGCAGGCTCGCCTCCGTCCAGCCGGTGTTGGTCTGGAAGGCGGCATGAGCGCCGTCGCAGCCGACGATCGAGCGGATGATGGCGCACTTGTCGGTACGCTGCGCGAGGCGGGGAAACACCTCGCAGATCTGGATCCCGGGGACATTCGTCGAGATCGGCTTGAACTCCCCCCGAACTTCGCTCGGGGCGTCGGGCTTGAGATCCCAGAGATCCTGATGGGGCGGCCCACCGCCGAGAAAGATGTTGATGACCGACTTGTGGGCCAGCTTTGAGCCCACGCCGGCCGCAGCCTGGGCCGCTTCGAGGCGGTGGAGCCCGCCGAGCGAAAGCCCCCCCATGCCGAACGACAGGCCACCGATGGCGAGGAAATCGCGCCGGCTGACACCGTCGCAGAAACGCTTCTGACCGCCGCGGATCGTGAGCATGGTTGGCCCCCCTTGGATGTCCTCGGATTCTACCCCGGAAAACCCCGCTTGAATCCCTTTCCCCCCTCGACTCAGGCCCTGGCCCCCCTCGATCGACCTAAACCCATGGGCAGGAATGGCTTAGGATGACCGGAAGCGGTCAGGACGCTGCCAGATACCGCGCGAAGACGAGAGTGCGGGTGCCGTTCGTGCCGACAAGGTTGGTGCGGTAAAGTTGGGGTGTGGTGGCTGGAATGGGGCTGAGGCCAAAAAAAGCAGGAACGGCAGGAGCCGGGCTGCCTTGCCGAGGCGGGCTAGAGGAACACGCGATGCTCTCGATCGTTGACCAGAAGAGTGGCCGGGGCGCCCGGTTCTGCGACGGCCTCTCCCGGCGCGACATGCTCCGCATCGGCACGCTCTCCGTCGGCGGCCTCTCGCTGCCACGGATCCTCGCCGCCGAGCAGGCCTCCGGCCGCCGGACGCACAAGTCGGTGATCATGATCTACATGTGCGGGGCCCCCGGCCACCAGGACATGTACGACCTGAAGATGAACGCCCCAGCGGAGATCCGCGGGGAGTTCAAGCCGATCGCGACCAACGTCCC
>CAMCCR010000195.1 GCA_945873085.1 Candidatus Kuenenia stuttgartensis
GACACCACCGCCTACAGCCGGTTGACGCGCGCTCAGTCGAAACTCCAGAAACGGCTCGAGTCAGTGGACTAAGTTTTGCTCCCTGTGACCGTGCTCGGAGAGTTGTACGCTGGATTCGAAGGCGGAAGTCGACTGGCGCGCCGCCGCGGGCCTCCGGGGCTGGCGGAACGCTTCCGCGTGGGCGAAGATGGCGGGCCTGTCGGCGGCGTCATCCGGACGTGGCCGCGGTCCCCGGGGGTTTTCAGCATGGCTCGCGTCGTCTCTTCCCTGCCTCGTCGTCGTCTCGTCGCCAGCATCGCACTCGGCGCGGCGGCGGTGCTGTTGATGCCAGTGGGCTGTTCGAAGTCGGCGGCCCCCCCCCGGCCGCAGCGGCCGCAGCGCCCCGAGGCTGATACGTCGTCTGGCGGCCCCCCGGCTGGAGCGACCAGCGGGATGTCGGCTGGCACGATCGGCGTCTCGCTGCTCACGCTCGACAATCCGTTCTTCAAGCTCATCGGCGACACGATCGCCGCCAAGGCCCGCGAGAAGACGCTCTACGCCCAGGTCGTGAGCGCCGACAAGGATGTCGCCAAGCAGGGGAATCAGGTGAAGGACTTCATCGTCCGCAAGGTATCGGCGATCGTCCTCTCCCCCTGCGACTCCAAGGCGATCGGCCCGGTGATCGCCGAAGCCAATGCCGCCGGCATCCCCGTCTTCACCGTCGACATCCCCTACCGCGGCAGCGACGCGAAGGTCGTTACGCAGATCGCCACCGACAACTTCGGCGGCGGCAAGGAAGCCGCCACGGCGATGATCGAGGCCCTCGGGGCCGGCGGGGGCAAAGTCGCCATCCTCCACTTCAAGCAGGCCGAGAGCTGCTTGCTTCGCGTCGGTGGCTTCCGTGAGGTGATCGATGCCCACAATGCGGCCCTCCCTGCCGGGCATGCGGCGATCGAGATCGTCGCCGAGCTCGAAGCCGGTGGCGCCCGCGACTCCGGCTACAAGGCGGCCGAGGACGCCCTCCAGGCCCACGGCGATCTCCGCGGCATCTTCGCCATCAACGATCCCTCGGCGCTCGGCGCTGTCGGGGCGCTCGAGAAGGCGGGGAAGACAGCGCAGGTGACGGTTGTCGGCTTCGACGGCCAGCCGGAAGGGAAGGAAGCGATCCGCGACGGCAAGATCTACGCCGATCCGATCCAGTTCCCGGTGAAGATGGGGGAACAGATCGTCGACGCGATCGTGCGTCACTCGAAGGGAGAGGAACTGCCCCCCGAGATGTTCATCCCCACGAGCCTCTACCGGAAGGCCGACGCCTTGAACGACCCCGATCTCCGCCCCGCCGGTGAGCCGGCCCCCGCCAACTGACACCACGAGCACGATCCCCATGGCCAGTCCCGACACCAAAAACTTCTGCCCGGCGCTTGTCGGCTCGATGTCGCAAGGGGCGGCCGGCAACCCGACTGTCGCCATGGTCGAGGCCGCGTTTCGCCACCACGATCTCAAGTGGCGCTACGTCAACATGGAGGTCGCCCCTGAGGATCTCGCTACCGCCGTCGCCGGCGCCAAGGCGATGGGCTTTCAGGGCTTCAACCTCTCGATGCCCCACAAGGTGACGGTGATCCCGCTCCTCGACGGGCTCGGGGAATCGGCCCGGGTCATTGGCGCCGTGAATTGCGTCGTCCGAAGGGGGGATCGCCTCATCGGCGAAAACACCGACGGCAAGGGCTTTTTAGAGAGCCTGACCGAAGTCCTGCCACCTGCCGGCAAGGAGATCGTTCTCTTCGGGGCTGGCGGCGCTGCCCGCGCCGTCGCCGTGGAACTCGCCCTCGCCGGTGCCAAGAAAATCACAATCGTCAACCGCTCCCGCGGCCGCGGCGAGGAGCTTGTCGGCGTGCTCCGCGGGCAGACCTCTGCCGCCGCCGAGTTCGTCGAGTGGACGGGCGACTACGTCGTGCCTGCGACGGCCGACGTCGTCATCAACGGCACGTCGATCGGGCTCTATGACGGCGCCGCCCGGGTGCCGGTGGCGCTTGAGTCCCTCCGCCCAGGACTTGTCGCCGCCGACGTCGTCTTCAGCCCCCCCGATACGGCGTTTCTCCGTGAAGCGAAGGCCCGCGGCTGCACCTGCATCGACGGCCTCGGCATGCTCGTGAATCAGGGGGTGATCGGCGTTCGCCATTGGACCGGCGTCGACCCCAATGTGCCGGCGATGCGACAGGCCCTCGCCGAAGCGCTCGGCGTGTCGATCGCCTGAGAAAGAGTTTCCTTCCGTTTTTCCTGAGGAGTCTCCCCCGATGTCGCTCCGCCCATTCGCTTGGCTCTTCCTCTCCAGCCTGATCTCGATCGCCGCGGCGGCCGAGCCGGCGAAGATGGAAACGATCGACGCGCAGCCGTCGTGGATTCTCGAGAGCCCGCAGGTGCGCCTGGCGGTGACAAAGGTCGGCGGGCAGATGGCGCCGGTGACGTTCCTGCGAGATTCGGGGAAGCCGGTGCAGCCGTATCACGTCAGCCCGTGGCAGAACGAGGGCTTGAAGGATCTGCCGGCGCCGGTGCTCACGGCCCTGCGCGGGGATTGGTTCTGCCTCCCCTTCGGTGGCAACGGGGATGCGTTCCGCCATGAAAAGCATCCACCGCACGGCGAGGTGGCGGGGGCGGAATGGACCTACGTCGACACCAAGCACGACGGCGGCCGGCATACGCTCGTCCTCGCCTTCGAGCCACAGGCCCGCAAGGGAAAGATCGTCAAGGAGCTTTCGCTCGTCGAGGGGCACAACGCCGTCTATTCGCGGCATATCGTCACCGGCTTCTCAGGCCCCGCCCCCTGTGGCCATCATGCCACGCTCGCCATGCCCGATGAGCCGGGGGTGTTTCGGGTGTCGACAAGCCCGATCGAGTTTGGCATGACCAATCCCTCGCGGTTCAGCGATCCGGCAAAGCGGGAATACCAAGCGCTTGCGATCGCGGCTCCGTTCACCGATCTCGCTCATGTACCGCTCCTCGAGAAGGGGACGGGCGACGCCGATCTCACGCGCCTCCCTGCGCGACAGGGCTATGCCGATCTCGTCCAAGTGGTCAACAAGCAGGATGCCACCGCCTGGACCTGCGCCACGCGCACCGACGAGGGCTGGCTGTGGTATGCCCTCAAGGATCCGAAGGTGCTGCGGTCGACGCTGTTTTGGATCGAGAACCGGGGCCGGCACGGCAGCCCCTGGAACGGCCGCAACAACTGCCTCGGCCTCGAGGATGTGACGAGCTTCTTTGCCGATGGCCTGGCCGCCTCGGCGGGCGCCAATCTCCTCACCCGCCGCGGCGTGCCGACGGCGATCGAGTTTTCCGCCGACAAGCCGACGGAGATCCGCTACATCCAAGGGGTGACGCGCGTGCCCGAAGGCTTTGGCAAGGTGGTGGCCGCCGAATATGCCCCCGGCAGCGTGACCTTCGTCGCCGAGGGGGGGGAGCGGGTGACCGTCCCGGTGCGGCACGAGTTCCTTTCAGGCGCCGCGCTGTGAAGCGAGCGGGGATCGATCCCGTCGAGGGCCACGCTTTTCGGGGGCCCGACGTCGCGGCCCCTCATGGCCCTCAGCCCCTCATGGCCCGATGCGCTGCGTGTCGGGAACGCCCCGGGCGAAGGCCTTGATGGAGAACGCGTCGGCCGTGGTGGCGGCGTGGGAGCGGGCGAACTGGGCGACGGTGTAGTCGGGGTCGTCGACCCCTTCGGCGACGAGCGTGACCCGCAGCCACAAGCTTCGCGTCCCGGCTACCCCGGCGGGGAGGTCGCCAGCGTTCCACCAGCTCACGCCTCCCCAGGTGCCGGCGCTGATGCCGTCGTGGAGGGTGATCCAGTGGTCTCCGTCTGGCGACACCTCGACTGACGCTGCGCCACGACCATGTCCCAGTTCGGGGCTGGTGGCGAAATCCCAGCAGGTCGCATTGGCATGGAGCTCGATCCGCTCTGCGACGACCGGGAACTGGAAGCGATAGACGAGCGTTCCCTCGACGCCGTTCTCCGCCGGCCCCCAGTAGCTGATGCGCGGCGTGGAGAAGTCCTCGCTCCAGATTCGCATCCCGTCGGAAGACACGAGCCACCGGCCTGCGTCGGCTTGTTCGACCGTTCGAAACCCATGCTCGAAGACGAGCGACTCGCTTGCCTGCAGCCGGGCGGTGAGCGCCGCGGTGCCGTCGACGATCGCCCCGAGGGATCGCTCCATGCCTCCCCAGTCGCGCACCGCTTGAATGGCAAACAGGAGGATCGCCCCGACGAGAAGCCCGAGAAACGTCCCACGCACGATTTCGCGTCTTCGCGGCGGCTTTCCCGCTAGCCGGGGGAAACGGGGCCATGAGGGAAACGTCCAGCGGCCGCCGGCGACGGCGGTGGCTCGCAGGGCCGCGGCGAGCTCACCGGCATCGCGGTAGCGACGCTTCGGATCCTTCTCCAGGCAGCGGGCGATCACGGCGGCGAGGCGCGGGGGAGCTGCGGCGGCGCGGGGGGCGGGCGACTCTCGGATCGTCCGCGCCGCCTCCACGACCGGCATCCCGGCGACATCCCACGGGGGCCGGCCGGTGAGGAGCTCGTGGAGGATTACGCCGAGGGCATGGACGTCGCTGCGGGCATCGACGGTGGCGCCGTCGCTCTCCACCTGCTCGGGGCTCATGTACTGGAGCGTGCCGACGAATCCGCCCGGCGGGGTGAGCGTCGATTCCGGTACCCCCATCGACATCCCCCGCGCGACGCCGAAGTCGATGACTTTCGGTTCGCCCGTCTCACCGACGAGGATGTTGCCCGGCTTGAGATCGCGGTGGACGATGCCCAGGAAGTGACCGTGCGCGACGGCATCGCAGACCTTCCCGAAAAGCGTCCTCAGGCCGTCGAGGTCGGGGGCATGCTTCCGCACCCAGTCCGTGATCGGCTCCGCACGGGGCACGAGCTCCATCACGATCGCCGGCACCGGCGTGCCGATGACCTCGCAGGCGCCGACGGCGAGGATCTTCGAAATCCCCGGATGATCGAGGCGGCGGAGGATCTCCGATTCCTTGGCGAAGCGACGGAGCAGCTCGTCCGACCAGAGCCCGGGCCGCAGCACCTTCACCGCCACCTTCCCCGAGCCGTCGATGGAGTGCCCCTCGTAGACGCGCCCCATTCCCCCTTCGCCGAGCACCCGCGACAGGCGCACGCCGTCAAACTCCACGCCGAGGAGTGGATCGTGGCGGGGCTTCCCCGGCGACGGCGCGCACAGCTGCCACAGGGCCTCGAGATCGAAGCCGTCGATGTCGGCCGGGTCACGCTCGCCGGCCTGACCGTCGGCGCCTGGCTCGTCGGGGCGTTGCTCGATGGCCATTGGTCCGCTCCTCGCTGCTACGGCAGGTCGCCCCGGAAGCGGGTCTGGAAGTACTCCCGTGCCGACTCCCAGCGGCGGCGGACGGTTCGCTCGGAGCACCCGAGGACGTCGGCGATCCCCGCCTGGGTCGCGCCGAGGTACCACACCATGTCGAACACCGCCCGCTCCTCGTCGGGGAGCTCGGCGGCCACCTTGTGAAACCGCACCCACTGCCCCAGCGACTCCCGCTCGGTTGCTGCTAGCACGTCTCCTGCCGTCTCGCTGCGGCAGACGGCGGCCTCCCCGTCGTTGACGACGTCGGTGTCGAGGTGGCGGGCGAGCGATTCCGGACCGGCAAACTTTCGCGCCAGATCGACCAGCTCCCGGCGCACCTGAAGGGCGACCAGACCGAGGAACTCCCGCGGGCAGGCCGGGGTGACGGTGGCGAGGGCCCGGTGGAGCCGCAGCGCCGCCCCCTGGGCGATGTCGTCGGTCTCGCTGAAGCGACGGACGGTGGGGAAACCGCGGAGCATCCGCCGGGCCATGTAACGGAGCCGCTCGGCCACGAGGCCAACCAGCTCATCGGCTCCGGCCCGCCGGTCAGCCGGCTCCCCGGCCCGGAGCCGGTCGAGAACGGCCCCGTAGTGGGCATGGGAGGG
>CAMCCR010000196.1 GCA_945873085.1 Candidatus Kuenenia stuttgartensis
AACGTGCTTGCCCCCCTCCTCGTCCGCTTCTCGATCGCCGAGTGGTTTCGCCACAAGGCGGAGGCCCGCCGGCGGGCCGAGGCGCTCCTCGACCGCTTCGGCCTCAGCGGACGCCTCCATCACAAGCCCAGGCAGTTGTCGGGGGGGGAGATGCAGCGGGTGGCGATCGCCCGGGCGCTCGTCGGCCAGCCGCGTCTGCTCCTCGCCGACGAGCCGACCGGCAACCTCGACGAGGCGAGTGGGGCTGGAATCCTCGACACGCTCTGCGAGTTGAACCACACCGACGGCCTTTCTATAGTGCTCGTCACGCATGATCAGTCGATCGCGAAGCGGGCCGACCGGATCGTGCGACTGGTCGCCGGACGGGTGGAGAATGCCTGACCGTCCCACCGTCTGACCGGCGCCGCCGCCACCCATCAAAACTCCCCCGGACGCATCTCGTCGCGCCGGCGTCATTCCCGAAGGTGACAGCCATGTCTCGCATCGTGTTCATGAACGATCGTCTCGTCCCCGAGGCGGAGGCGCGGGTCAGCGTCTTCGATCATGGGCTCCTTTACGGCGACGGCGTCTTCGAGGGGATGCGGAGCTACTCGGGCAGGGTGTTCCGGATGGAAGCGCACCTCGACCGCCTCTGGGACAGCGCCCGGGCGATCGCGCTGGAAGTCCCGATGACGAAGGAGGCAGTGGCCAAGGCGGTCAACGACACGCTCGCCGCCAACAAACTCCCCGATGGCTATGTCCGCCTCATCATCACGCGCGGCGCGGGAACGCTCGGCCTCGACCCCAATCGCACCTCTCATCCGCAGGTGATCGTGATCGCCGACACGATCAGCCTCTATCCCCGCGAGCTCTACGAACGGGGCCTGAGAATCGTGACCGCGGCCACGCAGCGATCTCATCCGGCCACGCTCTCGCCACGGATCAAGTCGCTCAACTACCTCAACAACATCATGGCCAAGCTCGAAGGGCTCCAGGCCGGGTGTGTCGAGGCCTTGATGCTCAACCATAAAGGCGAGGTCGCCGAGTGCACGGCCGACAATGTCTTCGCCGTGCGCAAGGGTGTCGTGCTCACCCCTCCCCCCGACGCCGGCATCCTCGAGGGGATCACGCGCGGCGCCGTCATGGATCTGGCCCACAGCGCCTCCATTCCCTGCCGCGAGGCGACGCTCACCCGGCACGATCTCTACACCGCCGAGGAAGTGTTCATCACCGGCACGGCCGCGGAGGTGGTGCCGGTCGTGGAGATCGACGGCCGGAAGATCGGGGCTGGCGTCCCCGGCCCGATCACGACACGTCTGGCCGCCGATTTCCACGCGCACGTCCGCGGCGGCTAATCGAGCGCGTCGATCGCCGGCCCGCGGTCGAATCAGCGGGCCGCGTCGGCAGGGGATCCCGCGCCGAGGAGATGCTGCCGGACGAACATCACCGTGGCGTAGAACTGGAAGTCCATGTTTGGCTTCTTGCGGAAGCCGTGCCCCTCGTCCTTGGCATTGAGAAACCACACCGGGCCGCCGTTTCCGCGGACTTTCGCCACCATCTGCTCCGCCTCGCTGGCGGGAACGCGCGGGTCGTTGGCTCCCTGGACGACGAACAGCGGCTTCGTGATCCGACCGGCGTTGTTGAGCGGGGCGATCCGCTCGAAGAACTCGGCCACCTCCGGCACGCGCTCGTCGCCGTATTCGACGCGGCGGAGATCGCGCCGGTAGCTCTCGGTGTTCTTCAGGAACGTCGTGAAGTGGGAAATCCCGACGACATCGAGGGCGCAGCGGATCCGCTCGTCATAGGTTGTGGCGCAGGCGAGCGTCATGAAGCCACCGTAGCTGCCGCCGGTGATCATGACGCGGTCGGGGTCGAGATCGGGCCGGGTGGCGATCCAATCGAGGAGGGCCCCGATGTCGCGGACCGAATCCTCGCGCTTGAGCGCGTTGTCGAGCTTCACAAACGTCTTCCCGTAGCCGGTCGACCCACGGACGTTGGGATACACAAGCGCCACGCCGAGCTCGCTCATGAAGAAGTTGTTGCGCCCCTGAAAGATCGGCCGTGACTGCCCTTCCGGACCACCGTGGATGTTGATGATCACCGGCCGGCGGCCGGTGAATCGGGGAGCGGCGGGGTAGAGGAAGCCGCGGATCTCGAGGCCGTCGAAGCTCTGCCAATCGATCGCCCGCGGCTCGACGAGCGTGTCGGCCACGAGCCCGCCGAGCTCGCTCTCCGTCCAGCGGATGGCCGGCCCCCCTTCGACCGCATCCCACACGTAGACATCTGAGGTGGAGCGGGCCGACCCAACCGAGAACGCCAGATGGCGGCCGTCGGCATGCCATTCCCCCGCCGCGATCACGCCGTCCGGAAGGCCGGCGACGAGACGGTGTTTTCCGGTGGCGGTGTCGAGGACGCGGGCCCGCGACACCCCGGCTTCATTGGTGATGAAGCAGACCGACTTCCCATCCTCCGAGACGTCGAATCCCTCCACCTCCCAAGGGATGTCGGCAGCCATGACCTCGATGCCACCGCTGGCCTGCGTCCACTTCACGAGCCGGGCGAACTCCGAATCCTTGTCGGTCGTCGTCCAGATCGCCCCGCCGTCTGGCGTGAAGGTGCCGCCGCCCCAGGCGACGTCCTCGGGCCCGTCCTCGTCGAGCCTCGTCTTCGCCCCGCTGGCGACGTCGACGAGCCAGCGTCGGCTCTTGTTGACGGAGAGCGATTCGCCGACCAAGAGCTGCGTGCCGTCGGGCGACCAATCGAGGACGCTCCACCCGCCGCCGGCATTCTCGACGACGAGCCGGTCGGTGGCGGGATCGCGGGGATCGACCGCCCAGATGTCGCGGTCGGCGCCGTTGCGGCGCGTCGAGGCATAGGCGATCCGGTCGCCGGCCCGATCCCACACCCAGCCGCCGTTCTGCGAGCGGCCACCGTCGGAGAGGAGCGTGACGTCGCCGGTGGTGACGTCGAGCCGGTACATCTGGCCGAACTCATTCCCCCCGGTGTCGCGGGTGAAGAGGAAGAACTTTCCCTCCTTCGGATCCCAGTCGGCGGCCCCGATCGGCTCGGCGAAGAAGGTGAGCTGGCGGCGGGCCCCGCCGGGCATCCGCACCTCGTGGATCTGCGCCGTATTCCCGAAGCGGGTGCCGATGAGCATCTCCACGCGTGGTGGATGCCAGCCGACGAAGGCTGCACTCCGCGCCTCGGTGTAGCGGCGCACCTCGTCGGCCAGGCCCGCCGGGATCTCCGGGATCCCCTCGACGATGAGATTCTCGGTGG
Organism: Candidatus Kuenenia stuttgartensis; assembly: GCA_945873085.1. Lineage (GTDB taxonomy): Bacteria > Planctomycetota > Planctomycetia > Pirellulales > UBA1268 > QWOP01. The sequence goes on from CAMCCR010000196.1 coordinate 3,259, forward strand.
GTCGGATCGCGGCCGGCCCGGCCGGCGGGGCTGCCTGCTGCGCTCGGACAGGAGATCCGGTCGCTGCAACAGCGACGAGGAGGAACAGCTGGGCGGAAGTCGGGAGGCGGGGCATGCGAGGGCTCCGTGCGGGGGAAGGACGCAGAATTGTCGCACGGTCGCAAGGAGGCTCAAAGCCACCTTCCGGCGATCGTCCGCGGAGGCCCCGCCTGGAGGGGAGTTCACAGGGCGTTGCTCAGGCCCGCGGCGGGCGGTGATCCTCGTCGCCGATCTCGTCGTAGCGGGAGACGTAGCCCGGCTGCTTGGCGCGGATGAGCTCCGTTTCGTACTCGCTCACCACGCGCTTCTGGATCGACTCCCGGGCCGCCGCATTGATGGGGTGGGCGATGTCGGCATAGAGCCGCGGCCGACCGTCGCCGTCGCGTGGGACCGGCATCTCGGGCTGCTTCCGTCCACATTGATTGCAGTACATGGCCCGCAGCGCGTTCTTGAACCCGCACCCCGGACAATGGCTCGTCAGCTTGCGACTGGGCATCGCCAGGAACGGCCCCGACGGGCCGACGATGACCTTCAGGTCACGGACCACAAACGCCCCGGCGAGCGTGATCGAGCAAAACGCGAGCAACCGCTCGGACGGATCATCGATGAGCTTGATCCGAACCTCGGTGATGTCCATGCACCATCCCCCTTGCCGCCGTCCCCCCGGACAGCCCCCATCGATCCCCCTCTCGACACCGTCATCCACCGTCATCCACCGTCATCCACCGTCATCCAACCAGTCAGACCATCGTCGCCTGTCAGGCTGTCGCCGAGCCGCCGACGCGCACCGGAAACACCCCGGGCCACCCGGCCGCATCGAGCCTGGCGGCGATGGCACGGGCTTCGCTTTCGGTGCGGGTGATCGCGAAGCAGGCGCTGCCACTGCCGGTGAGCATCGGCTGCACGGCCCCAGCCGCGCCCAAGGCGGCGAGGAGTCGGTCGATGTCGGGCGAGAGCGAGCGGGCCGCAGCTTCGAGGCCGTTGTGCATGAGGACGCCAGCAGCGCGGAGATCTCCGGCGGCCAGCGCCGCGACGAGCCTGGCGGACTCGCCAGCTCTGGTTTGATCGGGAACGCAGCGGCCGTAGACAGCCGGCGTGGAGAGCCCGGCCGCCGGGCAGGCGATGACCGCATGGAGCGACGGCAGCCCCGCCACCGGCTCGATCCGTTCGCCGCGGCCAGCCGCGATCGCCGGACTGCCAGCGAAGAACCAAGGGACATCGCTGCCGATGCCGGCGCCGATTTCTGCGAGACGGGCCATCGGCCAGTCGAGCCCCCAGACCACGGCCGCGGCCCGGAGGATGGCCGCCGCGTCGCTTGAGCCGCCGCCGAGGCCTGCGCCTGAGGGAACTTCCTTGGTGAGCTCGACGTCGAGGCCGCGCTCGATCCCAGCCGCTGCGGCGAGGCGTTGCGCCGCGCGGACGACGAGATTCGAATCATCCGCCGGCACATCGCGGCAGAGAACCGCGCCGGCAGGCTGGGCGAGCCGGCCACCGAAGCGGACCCGCAGCCGCACCCCGGGGGAATCGAGAGCGCGGACGACGAGCCGGTCGGCGAGCGACACCGGCACCATGAGCGATTCGATCTCGTGGAATCCGTCGGGCCGCCGCGCGAGGATCGCCAGCGACAGATTGAGCTTGGCCGGGGCGGCGATCACGATGGCGGCGGGATCATCTGCCATCCGGCTCATGCCCACCGGCAGGCCCTCGATCGCAGCGGAGATTGACGCCATGGCAACCGATTCCCAACGTTGACCAAGCCCCACCGCAGATTATGAGATTCTGCGGAAAAGCTACCCCCCACCGGCAGGGCTGGTCAACCTCGGGAGGGGTTTTGAAACACTCCCAGCCCGTTTTTTGATGTCGTCGTGCACCGAGGCCCAAACGGGCACCGTGCAGCAACGGCCGGCACGGCTCAGCGCCAGTTGGCCACGAAGTAGACCGTCACGAGGGCAAGGATGACGCCGATGGTCACCAAGGCCGACAGAAGCAAGGCGATGCTGCGGCCGGCCCAGAGGTCGTCCTTGATCATGTCGGTGCGGACGGAACGATCGAACGAGGCGTTCCACACCGGGAAAGCCTTGTCGTCATAGACCCACTGGGTGCGTTCCTCGAAGCGGCGTTCGTTCATGGCGGAACCCTGGACGTCGGCGGGAGTTATGATGGAGGGCCGGGAGAATCCGACCGAACTCTACCCCGTCATCGGTGGCGGCACCAGAGGACCGCCCGGTCGCCCTCCGCTCCGCAGCCCGCCGGGGCCGCTCCCCACCGAAAATCCCCGCTCCAGACGCCTCCACCCCCACCCCACAGCGGCGGGGACCTTCGGTCCGCAGCCTCCTATGCAGCACCACCTCCTCGACCCCAGCGCCCCCCTCCTGTCGCGCCTCGCCGAACTCGGCCAGCCCGCCTGGCGGGCGAAGGCGGTGCGGCGCTGGCTGTACGGAAGCCGGGCGTCGTCGTTTGCCGACATGACCGACCTCCCCAAGACCCTTCGCGAGGCGCTCGAGGCCGAGTTCACGCTCTGGACGACGACCATCGCCACCCACTCGCAGGCGGAGGACGGCACCGAGAAACTCTTGCTCGAGCTCCACGATCGGCAGCGGATCGAATGCGTCATGCTCCGCGACGGCGAGCGGCGGACGGTCTGC
>CAMCCR010000197.1 GCA_945873085.1 Candidatus Kuenenia stuttgartensis
AAGCCGGAGGAGAGCCGGCTGCTCGAGGTGATCACGGCCGGGCCCGACGGCGTCTCCGAGATGCCGAAGCAGGGGAAGCCGCTGTCGGCGGCTGAAGTGGCGCTCGTGCGCCGCTGGATCAGCGAAGGAGCCCAAGACGACACGCCCCCGTCCGCCGCCCAGCGCGTCGATTCCGAGCATCCCCCCGTCTATTCCCGCCAACCGGTGGTCACCTCGCTCGATGTCTCGCCCGACGGCCGACTCCTCGCCGTCTCGGGCTTCCATGAGGTACTCCTGTTTGATGTGGCTGGGGCCGAGGTTCCCGCGGCGCCGCTCCGCCGCCTCGTTGGCCTCTCCGAGCGGATCCAGCGCGTCCGCTTCTCCCCCGATGGCAGCCACCTGGCGGTCACCGGCGGTAATTCCGGCCGGATGGGGGAAGTGCAGGTTTGGAACGTGGCCGATGGGAGTCTCGTCCGCTCCCATCCGGTCACTTTCGACACCGTCTTCGGTGGCTCTTGGTCGCCCGATGGCAAGCTGATCGCCTTCGGCTGCACCGACAACACCGTCCGCGCCATCGACGTCGCCAGCGGCGAACAGGTGCTCTATCAGGGCGCCCACGAAGACTGGGCCCTCGACACCGTCTTCGCGCCGAAGGGGGATCATGTCATCTCCGTCGGCCGCGACATGTCGACGAAGCTCACAGAACTGGCGACGCAGCGGTTCATCGACAACATCACCTCGATCACTCCCGGCGCCCTCCGCGGCGGGCTCTCCGCCCTCGACCGCCATCCGACGCTCGATCAGATCGTCGTCGCTGGCGCCGACGGCACGCCGCGCGTCTACCGCATTCACCGCCACTCCACGCGCGTCATCGGCGACGATGCCAACCTCATCTTCCCCCTCTTTCCCCTCCCGGGGCGCGTGTTCGGGGTCCGCTTCTCCGCTGACGGGAAACGGGTGGCCGCCGTCTCGAGCCTCGATGGCCATGGCGAACTGGTGATCGCCAGCTACGACTACGATGCCGACGTGCCGAAGCCGGTCCTCGACGTGATGGCGAAGGTGCCGGGAGATGCCAACCGCAACGGCAGCCAGCGCTCGGCCGAGGAATGGAAGACTCTGGACGACTACCGAGCCACCGGCACCCGTGAGGTGGCGCGCGTGGCCCTGCCGGAGGCGGGGGCCTATGCCGTCGCCTTCCAGCCCGGAGCCAATGGACAACCAGCAGCCGTCGTCGTCGGCGGTGCCGATGGGCTGATCCGCTTCTTCGATGCCTCGAGTGGCGCCCCGCTTCGCAGCTTTCCGGTGGCAAAGATCGACCAAGCGGCCGCCGCCCGCGCTTCCCTTCCTCTGCCGTGGCCGATCGAGGCCTCGCTCGAGCCGGAGCTTCCTCCGCCGAGCGTCACCGGGATCACCGTCGAGCCGGCCGCGATCAACCTCGACGGCCCGTTTGCCGTCAGCCAGATTGTCGTCACCGGTCAGATCGCCGGCGGAGGCTCGATCGACCTGACGCGGAGCGTGCGGTTTGAAGGGTCAGGCGAAGCGATCCCGGCCACGAGCCTCGTGTCGGTGGGCCCCGGCGGGCTGGTCCGTCCGCTGGCCGATGGCACGGCCACGCTTCGAGTCGCTCATGGCGAGCCTGGCAGCCCGGGAATGGTGATGAAGGAGATCCCGGTCGCGGTTGCGGGCTCGAAAAACATCCCCGACGTCGACTTCGTCCGCGACGTCAATCCGCTCCTGGCCAAGATGGGCTGCAACCAGGGGACCTGCCACGGGGCGGCGAAGGGGAAGAACGGCTTCAAGCTTTCCTTGCGCGGCTACGATCCGATCTACGACGTTCGCGCGCTCACCGATGATCACGGCGCCCGGCGCGTGAATCTCGCCAGCCCCGACGACAGCCTCATGCTGCTCAAAGCGTCTGCGGCGGTCCCCCACGTCGGTGGCCAGCTCACCCGCCCCGATGATCCCGCCTATCAGGTCGTCCGCCGCTGGATCGAGCAAGGGGCGAAGCTCGACACCGCCACGCCACGGGTCACCGGGATCACCGTCTTTCCGACCTCCGCGGTGATCGAGACGCCGGGCCGCCGGCAGCAGTTCCGCGTCGTTGCGAGCTTCGCCGATGGCAGGACGCGCGACGTCACGCGCGAGGCGTTCCTCGAGAGCGGCAATGGCGAGGTCGCCACCGCCGATCGGCAGGGGCTCGTCACTGCCCTTCGGCGCGGCGAGGCACCGATCCTTGTCCGCTATGAAGGCTCCTATGCCGCCGTCACGCTCACCGTGATGGGGGATCGCTCCGGATTTGCGTGGGCGCAGCCCGAGGCCTGGGGACCGATCGACACCCTCGTCGCCGGCAAGTGGGAGGCGATGAAGATCGAGCCTTCGCAGATGTGCAGCGACGACGAGTTTCTCCGCCGCGTTGCCCTCGACCTCACCGGCATGCCCCCCTCGGCAACCGAGGTGAAGCGCTTCCTCGCCGATTCCCGCGACACGCGAATCAAGCGGGCCGAGGTGGTGGCCCGGCTCGTCGGTAGCGAGGCCTTCGTGGAACACTGGACCAACAAGTGGTCTGACCTCCTCCAGGTGAACCCGAAGTTCCTCGGAGATGAGGGGGCAAAGGGCTTGAGAAACTGGATCCGCGGGAAGGTGGCTGCCAACACCCCCTACGACACGTTTGCCCGCGATGTCCTCACTGCCACCGGGTCCAACCGGGAGAACCCGGCCGCGGCGTACTACAAGACGCTCCGCGATCCCTTGGCGACGATGGAGAACACGACGCACCTCTTCCTCGGCGTGCGTTTCAACTGCAACAAGTGCCACGACCATCCGTTCGAGCGTTGGACGCAGGATCAGTACTACGAGACCGCCGCGTTCTTCGCGCAGGTCGGGCTCGACCGCGATCCCGAGAGTGGCGATCGCAACATCGGTGGCTCGGCCGTCGAGGGGGCCAAGCCGCTCTACGAGATCGTCGTTGATCGGGGAGCGGGCGAGGTGACGCACGAGCGGACCGGCAAGCCGGTGGCTCCCAAGTTCCCCTTCGACTGCGCCCATGCTGAGTCGGAAGGGATGAGCCGCCGCCAACAACTCGCCGCCTGGATGACCTCCGCCGACAATCCCTACTTCGCCAAGAGCTACGTCAACCGGCTGTGGGGCTACCTGTTCGGCGCCGGGATCATCGATCCGATCGACGACATCCGGGCTGGCAACCCGGCCACCAACCCGGCCCTCCTCGACCACCTCACGAAGTCGTTCATCGAAAGCGGCTTTGACATGCGGCGACTGCTGACGGAGATCTGCACCTCGCGGACGTACGGCCTCTCCGTGAGCGCCAACCGCTGGAACGACGACGACAAGATCAACTACTCGCATGCCCTCCCCCGCCGCCTCCCCGCGGAGACGCTCTACGACACGCTTCATGCAGTCGTCGGCTCACCGACCCGGTTTCCCGGATACCCGGAGGGAACGCGGGCGGCGGCGCTGCCCGACGTCTCGGCGGCCCTCGGGGCGGGCTTCCTTCAGACGTTCGGCAAGCCGACGCGCGAGAGCGCCTGCGAATGCGAGCGGGCCGGCGGCGTGGCCCTCGGGCCGGTGATGGCACTGGTCAGTGGCCCGACCGTCGGCGATGTCCTCGCCGATCCGGGGAGCGAACTGTCCAAACTCGTCGCCAGCCAAGCCGACGACGACCGACTCGTCAATGAAGTCTTTCTCCGCATCCTCAATCGGCCGAGCCGGCCGGAGGAGGTGGCCGCGGTGAAGCGGGCCGGCGAGGAGATCACGGCCGATCACGCCGCCCTCTCCGCCGAACTTGCGGCCGCCGAAGCGACGTGGAAGGCTCGGAAGGACGTTCTCGAGGCCGAGCGGCAGGCACGCATCGATGGGGCGAAGCAGGCGCTCGTGGATGGCACCGCAGCCCACGAACCACGTCGCCTGGAGCTTGAGCGGCAGCGGGCCGACCGGCTCGCGGCGGCGCTTGCAGCGATCGAGGGCTACCGATCGAATCCCTGGGCCGCGCTCGAGCGAACCGAGCGCGAGGCTGCCGAGTCGGCAGCGTGGCAGGTGCTCGTCCCCACCGCGATGGCCTCGCGGGCCGGGGCCACGCTCACGGCCCAGCCCGACGGCTCGATCCTCGTCACCGGCACCCTCGCCGACGACACGACGACGCTCACGATCCCCCTCCCCGCCGGCACCTACACCGGCCTGCGGCTCGAAGTGCTTCCTGACCCGAGCCTCCCCGGCGCCGGCTCGGGCCGGGCCGACGACGGCAACTTTGTGCTCACCGAGATCCTCGGCGACATCGCGCTGGCGGCCCGTCCCGAGGAGAAGGCCCCGCTCGACTTCAGTCGGGCCGTTGCCGATTTCTCGCAGGCGACCCTCGGCGTCGAACTGGCGATCGACAAGAATCCGACCAATCCCGGCCAGGGCTGGGCGGTCCATCCGCGGATGCAAGAGGCGCACTGGGCGGTGCTCGAGTTCCGCGAGCCCCGCGTGTTGCCTGAGCCGGCGGTGCTGACGATCGTCCTCGAGCAGCGATTCCAGGGTGCGAAGTGGAATCTCGGCCGCTTCCGCGTGTCGGCCACCGGCAGCAAGGGGCCGCTCCCGCTCGGGCCGCTGGCCCGCGTGGCCGAAATCGCCGGCAAGCCGCGGGCGCAGCGCAGCCCCGAGGAGCATGCCGAACTCGCCGCCATCATCGACCGCACCGACTCGGTCGGCCAGAAACTGCGGGCCGAGCTTGTCGAGGCCCAAAAGCCGCTCCCCGCCGACCCTGGGCTCGTTGCCCTCGCGGCGGCCATCGGCGTCGCTGAAACCCCCGTCCCCGAAGAGTCGGCGATCCTCCGCCTTCGGGCCGATGCCGGGGCGAGTGCCAACCAGATCGCCAACCGGCGGCTGACCACGATCCAGGATCTCGCCTGGGCCCTGATCAACAGCCCGGCGTTCTTCTTCAATCACTGATTTAAACCATCGATCCCACTCCGGCCGATCCTTGGAAGGATCGGCTCGCCACAACACCGACCGCGTTCAGGGCCCGATCTTCGGGTCTGCCGCCCGCAGGAGAAGTTGAACATGCTCGTCATCCCCGGCCGTTCCGGCAAGGATCTGTGCGATTCGTCCCTCGGTGTCAGCCGCCGGGCCATCCTCCGGGCGGGGGCTAGCAGCCTGTTCGGGCTGTCGCTGCCGAACCTCCTCCGCCTTCAGGCCCGCGCCAACGAATCGACCGCTGCCGCCGCGCGGACGACGGCCCCGGGCTGGGGGAAGGCGAAGAGCGTGGTGATGGTGTATCTCCAGGGAGGCCCGAGCCATCTCGACCTCTGGGATCCGAAGGAGAACGTTCCTGACAACGTCCGCAGTGTCTTCAAGAACATCCCCACGAAGCTCCCCGGCATTCAGTACACCGAGAATCTGCCGCTGCTCGCCGACTGCAATGACCGCTTCACGATGATCCGCTCGATGGGCTACACCCCCAACGGCCTCTTCAATCACACCGCCGCCATCTACCAGATGATGACTGGCTATACGACTGACAAAGTGAGCCCGTCGGGGCAACTCGAGCCGCCGAACGCCAAGGACTTCCCCAACTTCGGCTCCAACATCGTCCGTCTGAATCCCCCGACCGAGCCGATGCTGCCGTTCGTGATGCTGCCGCGGCCGCTCCAGGAGAGCAACGTCGTCGGCAAGGGGGGAACGGCCGGCTTCCTCGGCCGCGACTTCGATCCCTACACGCTGTTCCCCGACGGCGATGACATGGACATGGAGAAGATGAGTCGGATTCGCATCGACGATCTCCAACTCCGCGCTGACGTGTTTGCCAAGCGGCTCGAGCGCCGGGCCCGGTTGCGGACGCTCATCGATCAGTCGATGCCGGAAATCGACAAGGCGGTCGCCGATTACAAGCTCGACGAATACTACGAGCGGGCGCTGAATCTCGTGATCTCGGGGCGGGCCCGTGAGGCCTT
>CAMCCR010000198.1 GCA_945873085.1 Candidatus Kuenenia stuttgartensis
CACATCCACGGGAATGGCCGTCCGGGTCGTCGAGCCGTACGGGCAGGTGGCGGTAACGCGGGTCGCCGACGGCAAGCCGCTCACAAAAGCCTACGTGAAGGTCTATGCCCGCAGCGACGACGGCCATGTCGCCTTCCACAAGGACGGCTTCACCGATCTCCGCGGCCGCTTCGATTACGCGAGCCTCTCCACCGACGACGCTCTCCGGGCGAAGCGGTTCGCGATCCTCGTCATCAGCCCCGAGGATGGCGCGGTGATCCGCGAGGCCGACGCGCCGGGGCGGTAAAGGGGAACGGCCCCGCGAGGGAAGCGATTGAAGATGATCAGCGGAGCGGGCCCCAGATCTCGGCGAGGAGCTCGTAGAGCTTTGGAAACTCGGTTTTGAGTTGCGCCCGGTTGAAGGGATGGAAGTCGTTGGAGCCGAAGTAGGCTTCGGTCATCTCGGCGAAAAACTCCTTCTGGTCGGTGAGGCCGTAGTGCTTCACGCGTGCGCCATTGAAGAGGAGGGCGTCGTCTCCCTTGCCACTCTTTCTGAAATCCTCCCAGGCGGCGAGGACGCGTGGCTCGTCGAAGCCGAGGACCTGATCGTGGTAGGCATGGGCGAGCTCGTGGAGGATGACCCACGGCTGCTCGTTGATGTTGCGACTCGTGGCCACATCACGGGCCCGGGGAAGGTGGACACACTTCTCTAGGCTGCGGGGATAACCGTTGTCGGCGAGCCAATCGGCGCTGGGGTGATACTGCATCGACCCGAGCGTTCCACATTCCTTGTCGAGGACGATCGTCACCTTGCGGAGGACGTCGACTTTCTCTTTGGGAAGAACGATGCGAATCTCGGTGAGCTTGGCGGCGAGAAAAGCGATTGCCTCGCGGCCGAGGGCTTCATCGGCCCCTCCCGGCAACAGGCAATCGTCGACGAGGATCGAAAAGCCCTCGATCGTCCGCCGGGAGCGGGATGTGGGCTGATCGGGCTTGAGCGCCTTCGCTCCGGCAGTCGGGCTCTCTTCGGCGTGGGCAACGGTGATGTGGCACGCCGCCAGCGACACGATGGCCAGGATCGCCACGACTGCGAGGAGATGGACTCGGTTACGGATCGGGCGATCGGCCGTCATGTTCGGATCGGAAGGGGGCGTCACAGCGCTGGGCATGGGAGTGATCCAGTCGGAATAGGAGAGTTGGGAAAGGGGCCACCAAGCTTACCCGCAGGCCCTGGCGCCGGGTGAAGGCGGCCCGGCGGTCTGCCTGTCCGCCACCGGCTATGCTGCAGCCTGACTTCCACCCTGAATTAGCCCAAACGTGCCGATCGCGCGGTGGATGCGCTGTTGAACGCGGCTGCGTGGAATGCAGGTGGGCGTGGATCAATCGTCAGGAAGGACTCGTTCGATGCAGACGTTCTCACCACGTGCCAGCCGTGTTGGCTTGTCGACCAGACTTACGCGGAGCATCGGCATGGTCTTCGCTTTGTTGCAAAGCGTCCCGACGCTTCCTGGCGTGTGCGTGGCGATGGAGCCGCAGCCCGATCGAGCCGACGTCGCCTACGGGCCCCACGAGCGCCATCTCCTCGATTTCTGGCGGGCTGCAGGGACAGGCCCGCGGCCACTGGTCGTGATCATCCATGGCGGCGGGTGGATCAAGGGTGACAAGGGGCTGAAACGGCCTCCTCTGGCGCCGTTTCTCGATCGGGGCATTTCCGTGGCCGCCATCAACTACCGACTCGCCCCCGAGCATCCCCTCCCGGCGCCCGTGCACGATGCCGCGCGGGCGATCCAGTTCCTCCGCTGGAAGGGAGAGGCGCTCGGCATTGATCCCGATCGGATCGGCCTCACCGGCACCAGTGCCGGCGCCTGCACCTCGATGTGGCTCCTGCTCCACGACGACCTCGCCGATCCCACGGCGGCCGATCCGGTGCTCCGCACTTCGACGCGTGTCCGGGCGGCCGCCGTCTCCGTCGGCCAGACCTCGATCGATCCCGATGTCATCGAATCATGGCTCGGCCCGGCTGTCCTCGAGCATCCGATGATCTTCAGTGCCGTCGGCGAGTCCTCGATGGCCGAGGTCCGGGCCGTGGCTGACCGCCACCGGGCGATCTACGAGGAGTTTTCCCCGATCAACCATGTCGATGGCGACGATCCCCCCCTCTTCATGGCATGTTCGGCCGAAATGGACCTCCCCGCCCGCAGCAGCGGTCATGGCATTCACCACCCGCTCCATGGCGTGAAGCTCAAGGAAAGGTCAGACGCCGTCGGCCACGAGTGCCATCTCCTCGTTCCCGGCTGGAGCGAGTCGAAGCGATACGCCGATGGAACAGAGTTCCTCATCGACAAGCTCAATCGTTCGGAATGAGGCCGGCGATGCCGTTGGGTTCCCCGCAGCCGTCAGGGTCGGCCATGTCCCTCCAGACGCTTCCGGTGCTTGCCCGAGCAGGCTGGCTCGAGGCCCTGGGGAGTCTGGTGCGGCCGCGGCGGCTCGCCGTGACCGTCGCTGTCTCGTTTACCGACGAGGCATCGGTCGCCCTCACGCCACGCTTCAGCGTCGACGGCCGAACGGTTCCGCCGGACCTTGTCGCCACGGCGCCGGGGCGACCGGTTGCCACAGTCCGGGGGATCCTCGGCCACCGGGTGAGCCTCGATCCTGCCACCCGCCAATGCCTCGAGCAGACCGGGGGCCGGCCGGCCATCTGGCCCCTCCCCCGTGCTGCCGCCACGCTGGAAGCATTGGTTCGGGCCGGTGTGCCGGTGGTGGCCGCTGACTCGGGCGCTCCGTTCTCGGTCGGCCCGGCGTGGCTCGAGGTCGATCTTTCCCTCGGCCCCGACGATAGCCTCGCGATCACGACATCGCTCGATGGGCCCGATGGTGTCGCGATCGAGAAGCCAGCCGATCTCCTTCAGCTCGCGGATCGGGAGGGCTGGCAGGTGACCGGCAGGGGCCTCGTCCGGATCCGCACCACCGGCACCTCGCTCGATCAGATTCTTGCCGATGCCGACGGGCCGAAGCTCCTCCATGGCACCGACATCCCCCAGTTTCTCGACGGCCTCGAGCGCCGTCTCGCCTCGTTTGGCAGTCTGCATCGCTCGGCCGGAGTGCTCGACGTCCATCGGGTGGTGAGCGCTCCGGCGACGACCGACTTCCGTGTCGGCATCGTCGAGCGTCACGGCCAGTCCCTCCTCCGCGTCGATCCGATCCACCGCCACGAGCGCTTTCAGGTCGGCCATGACGAGGCTTTTGCCGCGCATGCCGGCGGTGAGCGGTGGATTCGTCGCCGCGGAGCGTGGATCGCGATCGACGGCGAGCGCGTTGCTGCGATCGATCGCACGGCCGCGTCACTCGGGCTGACGCTGGCGGGGGAGGGATTTGAGTTTCCTGCGGCTGACAGGGAACGGGTGCTCGGGGCCTTCGCCACGCTCGGCGGGATCCGGCCGACGGAAGCGTTTGGGCACTTCCTCGCCTGCCTGGCCGATTTCGACCAGATCGAGGAGGTGGCACTCCCCGCGAACCTCCGCGCCGGCGTCCAGCTCCGCCCCTACCAGCGGCATGGCGTCAACTGGCTCTGCTTCCTCCAGCGCTTCGGCCTCAATGGGATCCTCGCCGATGACATGGGCCTCGGAAAGACGCTCCAGACGCTCGCGGCCGTGGAGCGGGCCCGGGAGATCGGTGGCTCATCGCTCCCGGTGCTCATCATCTGCCCGACCTCCGTGATGCTCAATTGGCAAAGCGAGATCGGGAAGTTTCTCGAGCACAGCGACACGCTCCTCTTCCACGGGCCGACCCGCGGCCGGCAGGTGGAGCGGATGACGGCGGCCGCCGATGCGCCTGCCGACAGCCCCGGGCTGTTTGTGATCACGAGCTTCGACTGCGCCCGGATCGATCACGACACTCTCAACCGCATCCCCTGGCTGTATGTCATTGTCGACGAGGGGCATACGATCAAGAATCCCGACGCCAAGCGATCCAAGGCGATCAAGACGATTCCGGGCCGTCACAAGCTCGCCCTCACCGGCACGCCTATCCAGAACAAGCTCGAGGAGCTGTGGTCGCTGTTCGACTTCGCGATGCCTGGCTTCCTCGACTCGCGCGGCGCTTTTCGGCGCCGCTACACGATCAACAATCGGGTCGATTGGCCGGTCGTCAACGACCAGCTCATCCCCCGCATCCGGCCGTTCGTTCTCCGCCGGCTCAAGAGCGCCGTCGCCAGGGATCTCCCCGAAAAGATCATCGTTGAGCGGCAGGTGCCCCTCACGCCGCTCCAGGTGACGCTCTACAACGCCGTCCGCGACAGCGTCGAATTTCGTCAGATGCGTGAGGCGGTGGAGCAACACGGCGTGGCCCGCTCCCAGACCCACATCTTTGCGGCGCTGACGAAGCTCCAGAACATCTGCAATCATCCGGCCATCGGGTCGGGGCTCGCTTCTCCCCGCAGTGCCCTCCCGGCCGATTCCGGCAAGCTCGATCTCCTCCAGGAGCTGATCGAGGAAGTGGTCGAAGGCGGGCATCGGGCGCTCGTCTTCTCGCAGAGTACGCGGGTCCTCGATCTCATCGCTCACTGGTTCGGCCAGTGGGGGGTGACGTCGCTGCGGATCGACGGCAGCACGCCCGCCCTCGACCGTGCCAGGCTCGCCGACACCTTCAATGCCGACGCCTCGATTCATGCCTTCCTGCTCTCGACGCGGGCCGCCGGCACGGGCTTGAATCTCGTCGGCGCCGACACCGTGATCTTCTATGATCACGATTGGAATCCGGCCAACGATGCGCAGGCGATGGATCGGGCCTATCGGATCGGCCAGACGCGGAATGTGACCGTCTACAAGCTCGTCTCCCGGGGCACGCTCGAGGAGAAGATCCTCGCCCGCCAATCCGAAAAGCTGATCCTCGCCGAAGGGGTGATCGGGGCCGATGCCGGTGGCTTCAAGGATCTGTCCCGCGAAGAGCTCCTCGACCTGTTCACGCTCGACGGCGAGGCGTGAGGGTTGTCAGGCTCGATCGATCCCTCGGAGGCTCTCATGGCTCGAGACGCCGAAGCATTTCTTCCTCCGGTCTGGTCGAGCGCCGACGACGCGGCTTGGCCATTCACCCGGCTGATGGTGGATTGCTCGGCGATTGCCTACGACCCGGAGCCTGTCGGGCTCGAGAAGCTCCGCGCCCGCGGTCTCACCGGCCATCTGCTCTCCGGGCGGGGCGTCGACGCCTTTCCGATGGCGGTCTACGCGGTCCGCGCCGGGAGCGATGCGATCCTCGCCTTCCGGGGAACGCAAAGCGGCGGCTCGATCCTCCAGGATCTCAAAGTCATCCGGCGCCGCACTCCCGAGGGCCACCTCCACGCGGGCTTTGCCGATGGCTATGCGGACATCCATAGTCACGTCGTCAGCCGGCTCCGTCGCTTTTCCGCGAAGCGCGTCTGGCTGACGGGGCACAGCCTCGGGGGGGCACTCGCGGTCGTGGGGGCCAATCGGCTGGAAGAGGCGGGATTCGGGGTGGCTGGTGTGGTCACGTTCGGCCAGCCGATGGTGGCGATGCCCGATCTCGCCCGCGTGCTCGCCCGCCGGTTTCGCGGTCGGTATGTGGCCTTCGTCAACGGGAGCGATCCGGTGCCGAGGGCGGTGTTGCCCTACGTCCATTTCGGCCGCTGTGTCCGTCTCACCGGTGACGCGTTCACCCGGTTTGACTGGGTGCCGAGAACGTACGGCGTGGCGCCGCCGGAGGGGAGCGGGCCAGGCTCCAGGCAGACCGATGACCCCGGGCCCGAGCCAATGGACACGCCCGAGCTCGACGCCATCATCGAGCAACTCGAGGCAGAGGAAGCCTCTCCCCGGCTCGACTCCCAGGGGCGAATCATCGCCCGCGGGCTCTTCAATCCCTTCGAGGGGCATTCGCTTGCCGCCTATGCCGACCTCGTCGACCGCTT
>CAMCCR010000199.1 GCA_945873085.1 Candidatus Kuenenia stuttgartensis
AGTTCGATCTGCGAATAGTCGGCCGCAACGAATCGGTTTGCCGCGGCGCGGGGCACGAAAGCGGCGCGGATCTGCTGCCCCTCCTCGGTGCGGACCGGGATGTTCTGGAGATTCGGATCGCTCGAGGAGAGTCGGCCGGTGGCGGCGACGGTCTGGTTGAAGGTCGTGTGGATGCATCCCGTCGACGGCTCGACGAGCAGCGGCAGCGCATCGACGTAGGTGCTCTTGAGCTTGGCGAACTTGCGGTGCTCGAGGAGCATCCGCGGGAGGGGATGGCGCGGGGCGAGCTCTTCGAGCACCTCGGCATCGGTGCTCGGGCCGGTCTTCGTCCGCTTCACGACCGGCAGGCCGAGCTCGTCGAACAGCACCGCGCGGACCTGGATCGGCGAGGCGATGGCGAAGGAGTGCCCGGCCAGGGCGTGGATCTCCGCCTCGAGTTCCGCAAGGCGCTCGGTGTAGCGAGCGGAGAGCCGCTCGAGGAGCGACGCATCGATCCGCATCCCGTGGTGTTCCATCGCCGCGAGGACCGAGGCCAGGGGGATCTCCACGTCCTTGAACAGCGTCGCGAGCCCCTGCTCTTCCAGACGCGCCGCGAGGATGGGAACGAGGTCGGTCGTGGCCCGACAGGCGGCCACGGCGTCGCCAGCATTGGCGGGGCTCTCGAGGCGGGTCTGGCGGACTTCCTTCTCGACGGCGTCGAGATCGTCGCTCGAGCCGATCGAGTCGAGATCGGCTTGGGCCCCGAGGGAGTGGTTGCGCTGGCCCGCATCGAGGAGGTAACCAGCCAGGAGGGTGTCAAACGCTCCTCCGGCGAAGCCGAATCCGGCGACGCCGAGCGCCAGTTCCTGTCGCTTCAGATCGTGGGCAGCCTTCGGTGTGGCGGGGTCGGCAAGGAGGGCCGCGAGGGCCTCGCGGCCGGGGCCGCTGCCTGAGAGGAGCGCCGCCGGCACCCAGACCGCGCGCGATCCCGAAACGATGCCGATCCCCAGCGGCGCCGCCAGCCGCGTCGCGCCGGGGGGCAACGCCACGGCGAGCGTGACGGGCCCCATCGGCCGAAATGCTTCCACGATCCGGGCGAGGGCCGCATCGTCGGCCGGCGTCTCGAACGTCGGGGGGGCGCTCGCGATGGATGGGCCGTCGTCATCGCCGAGGAGGAGCCGCCCCTGACGATCATCGGCGGGCTTGGCCCCCTTGGCGGCAGCCTTCTTCGCCGGGGCCGCTTTCGGCTGGGCCGGCGTGGATACCTGTCGGGCGGTCTTGACGAGGCTCTGGAAGCCGAGCGCCTCGAGGAAGGCCGACAGGGCTTCGGCATCGGGGCGATGGAGTTTCGCGGCTTCCCACGGGATCTCGATCGGGACGTTTGAATCGAGGCGGACAAGCTCGCGGGCGGCGCGGGCGGTGTCGGCGTGGAGGCGGAGGTTTTCCTGCTTCTTCGCCCCCTTCACCTCGGCGGTGCGGGCGAGGATCGAATCGAGATCGCCGAACTGTTGGAGCAGTTCGGTGGCCGACTTCGGCCCGATGGAAGGCACGCCGGCGACGTTGTCGGCCGTGTCGCCGACAAGGGACAGCCAATCGACAACCTGATCAGGACGCACGCCCCAGTCGGCGAGGAGTTCTTCAGCCCCCAGGGGGGAGTTCGTGCGGAGGTTGAGGAGCTTCACCCGGTCGGAGAGGAGTTGCCGGGCGTCCTTGTCAGAGGTGGCGAGCGTCACGCTCCCACCGCGCACGGTGACGGCGGCGGTGAGCGTGGCGAGGATGTCGTCGGCCTCGAAGCCGGAGAGCTCCAGGCAGGGGATCCCCATCGTGGCGCAGAGCTGGCGGACGAGGGGAATCTGCGGCACGAGATCGCCCGGCATTTCGGCCCGCGTCCCCTTGTAAGCCGCATGCTTCTCGTGGCGGAAGGTGGGGCCGGGGGCGTCCATGGCGCAGAAGAGGTAATCGGGCTTCCGCTTCTCGATGATCCCGAGGAGGTCTTTGGTGAAGCCGTAGACGGCCTGCACCGGCGTGCCGGTCGGGCTCGACATCTCGGGAAGCGCGTGGAAGAGTTGGTAGACGCGCGACAGCGTGTCGATCACCCACACCGTTTTTCCGGTGAGATCGGGGAGGGCGGCCGGTGTCGCATGCCCCGGGATCGAGTGACGGTCGGCCGAGTCGGGGGTCATGGGAAAGACACGCGTGGCGGTGGGAACAAGGGTGGGAGCCGAAGCATACCGTGGCGCCCGACCGTCGCCGCGTGGGGGCGGGACTGAGCCGTGCTATAAAGAGCGTATGGGGAAACACGTTCGAATCCGCGCGGCCTCCGCGGCCGCGGCCTTGATGGTGGTCCTGCCGCTGTGCCTGGCAGCGGGCAGAGCCGCCGCCGCCGACTTCGAAACTGGGGCCGGTGATGTGCTCCTGCGGCGCTGTCTCGAATGCCACGGGGCGAGCGATCCTTCGGGGGGGCTCGATCTCTCCCGTGCCGATGGCCTTCTGGCCGGCGGCGACTCCGGGGCGGTTGTCGCCCCTGGTGACCCTGCCGCGAGCCCCCTCCTTGCCCGGGTGATCGCCGGCGAGATGCCCCCGGCGAAGAATGGCGTGGCTCGAAGTCTTCCCGACGCGGAGATCGCCGCTCTGCGGGACTGGATCGCCGCGGGCGCCGGCTGGCCGGAGGGAAGGCACCTCGATCCGTTCGAACGAACGACCGACTCGCGTGGCGGCCGCGACTGGTGGGCCTTTGAGCCGCTCCGCGCCACGCTGCCGCCGACCGTGGCAGGGGTGAGCCATCCGATCGACGCTTTCGTCCGCGACCGGCTCGCCCGCGAAGGGATCGCCCCGGCCCCCCCGGCCGACCGGCGCACGCTCCTCCGCCGGCTGGCCTTCGATCTTGTCGGCTTGCCGCCGACAGCCGACGAGCTCGACGCCTTCGTCGCCGATCCCGCGCCCGACGCCTACGAAAAACAGGTCGATCGGCTCCTCGCCTCCCCCCACTTCGGTGAGCGGCAAGCCAGGCACTGGCTCGATGTCGCCCGCTTTGCCGAGACCAACGGCTACGAACGCGATGCCGAGAAGCCGCATGCCTGGCGCTACCGCGACTGGGTCGTGAAGGCCTTCAACGACGACATGCCCTTCGACCGCTTCGTCCTCGAGCAACTCGCCGGCGACGAACTCCCCGATCGTAGCGAAGCGACGGCGATTGCCACCGGCTTCCTCCGCCTCGGCACCTGGGACGACGAGCCGAACGACGCCGAGGATTATCAGTATGACCGGCTCGAAGATCTCGTGAACGTCACGAGCACCGCCTTCCTCGGCCTGACCGTGAAGTGCGCCCGCTGCCACGATCACAAGTTCGACGCGATCACTCAAGCTGATTATTACCGGCTCGCTGCCGCCTTCTGGCCAGGGCCGGTTCACAATGGCCGTGCCAAGGCGCTTGGCGGCCCGTCGGCCGAGCAGATCGGCTTTGATGTCCTCGGTTGGACCGACCTCGGCCCCGAGGCCCCACCGATTCACGCGCTTAAAAAAGGGGATCGCCATCGGCCGCTCGCCGAGGTGAAGGCGGGGGCGCCGTCCTTCGTGGGAACACTTGCCGGTGACTTTCCTCCTCCGCCGGCCGATTCCCGCACCACGCTCCGCCGCACCCATCTGGCCCGCTGGATCACGCATCCAACAAACCCGCTCACGCCGCGGGTGATCGTCAACCGGCTCTGGCAGCACCACTTCGGCAACGGTCTGTGTCGCAATCCCGACAACGTCGGCTTCAATGGGCCGCGACCGGAATACCGCGATCTCCTCGACGCTCTCGCCGCCGATCTCGTCGCCGGGGGCTGGAAGCTCAAAGCCCTCCATCGGCTGATCGTGACCAGCGCCACCTACCGGCAGGCGTCGATCCATCCCGACATGGAGGCGCTGGCCGATCGCGACCCGGGCAATGCGCTCCTCTGGCGGGCTGACCGGCGCCGGCTCGATGCCGAGAGCCTCCGCGACGCGATCCTCGCCGTGTCGGGCGACCTTGATCCCCGCCTCGGTGGCCCGAGCTTCAAGGCGCCGATCGATGGAGAGGCTCTCGAAGGGCTGTCGATGAAGGGGGGAGCCTATCAGCCCTCGCCGCCGGAGGAGTGCCGGCGCCGCAGCCTCTACATGTTCACGAAGCGCGGCCTGATCGTGCCGCTGATGACGACCTTTGACCAGTGCGACACGACGGTGCCGACCGGGAAACGCGACGTGTCGATCGTCGCCCTCCAAGCCCTCTCTCTGTTGAATAACGGCTGGGTGCGTGGCGAGGCCGATGCTTGCGCGGGGCTGGTTCTCGCGGCGGCCGCCGAGGCCGGGCCCCGGGTTGACGATGCCTGGCAACGCGTCCTCGGACGGTTGCCGTCGGCGGAGGAGAAGGAAGCGGCCCTGGCTTACGTGACAACGCAGATGGCAGGCGAAGCGGCCCGCGAGCAGCTCGCGTGGGCGTCGCTGTGCCAGGTGCTCTTCAACACCAATGAATTTCTCTCGATCGACTGATCGGCTTCAACGAGGGCGCCCCCCGATGCCATCCCACCGACCGATCCTCAGGCCTGCCTTTCCCTGCGGCCTCTCGCGCCGCGAGGCGATCTGGGAAATGGGGGCCGGATTCGCCGGGCTCGCGCTTTCGGCGCTTCTGGAGCGGGATGGTTTTTTTGCCCGCCATGCCGCGGGAGCGACGCCGCTGGCCAATCCGCTCGCTCCTCGGGCGCCGCATCAGGCCGTGCCGGTGAAGAGCGTGATCTTCCTCCTCATGAACGGCGCACCGAGCCACGTCGACACCTTCGACCCGAAGCCGACGCTCGAGAAATATGCCGGCCAGACGATCCCCGCGGAGATGAAGTTCATCAATTCCGGCGGCCGCGCGATGGGCAAGCTCACCCCGGCCTGCCGGCCGTTCAAGGCCTGCGGGCAGAGCGGGATCCCGATCTCCGACTTCTTCCCGAAGATGCGCGAGCATGCCGACAAGATGGCGGTGATCCGCTCCTGCCACACCGACACCCATGCCCACGGCTCGGCGCTCGTGCAGATGAACACCGGCAAGCCGCTCATCGGTCGGCCGTCGCTGGGCAGCTGGGTTGTCTACGGCCTCGGCACCGAAAACCAGGACATGCCTGGCTATGTCGTCCTCCTCGACAAGCGCGGCGGCCCGATCGGCGGGCAGCCAAACTGGTCGAGTGGCTTCATGCCGGCAAGTTTTCAGGGGACGCTCTTTCGCCCCGTCGGCAATCCGATCCTCGATCTCGCCGTGCCGGTCGACCTCGGCCGCGACGGCCAGCGCCGGCAGCTCGATCTCCTCGCCGCCCTCAACGACGAGCACATGAGAAGCCGCCCCGGCGGCACGGAGCTCGCGGCCCGTGCGGCCAGCTACGAGCTCGCCTACCGGATGCAGGCGGAGGCGCCGGCAGCGGTCGACCTCGGCGAGGAGACGGCGGCAACGCTCGAAGCCTACGGCGTCAATCAGGAGCCGACGGCGGAGTTTGGCCGCAACTGCCTGATCGCGAGGCGTCTCGTCGAACGCGGCGTGCGCTTCGTGCAGCTCTACTCCGGTGGTGGCCACCTCGAGGAGACGTGGGACGCCCACGAGAGTGTCGAAAAAAACCATGGCCGGCATGCCGGCGAGACCGACCAGCCGATCGCGGCGCTGCTCACCGACCTCGAACAACGCGGCCTCCTCGACTCGACGCTCGTCGTCTGGGGAGGGGAGTTCGGCCGGATGCCGTTCAGCGAGGGAGAAGGGAAGCCGGGCCGCAACCACAATCCCTACGGCTTCTCGATGTGGATGGCCGGCGGCGGCGTGAAGGGGGGCACGATCTACGGCGCCACCGACGAGCTCGGCTTCGCGGCCGTGGAAAACCGCGTCCACGTCCACGACCTTCACGCCACGAT
>CAMCCR010000200.1 GCA_945873085.1 Candidatus Kuenenia stuttgartensis
CGATCAGGCCTTGAGCCCCTTGGAAGCGGCGACGACCTTCTTGGCGGCGTCGGTAAGGCCGTCGGCGGTGATGATCGTCGTGCCGCTGTTGGCGAGGATCTTCTTCCCCTCCTCGACCTCGGTCCCCTCGAGGCGGACGACGAGGGGGACGGTGAAGCCGACGGTCTTCGAGGCCTCGATGAGGGCGGTGGCGATCGTCGTGCAACGCATGATGCCACCGAAGATGTTGACGAGGATCGCCTTGACGTTCTTGTCGGAGAGGATGATCCGGAACGCCTCGGTGACTTGTTTGACATCGGCGCCGCCGCCGACATCGAGGAAGTTGGCCGGTTCGCCGCCGTGGTATTTGACGAGGTCCATCGTGCTCATGGCGAGGCCGGCCCCATTGACGAGGCAGCCGATCGTGCCGTTGAGCTTCACGTAGGAGAGCCCGGCGGCGGCGGCTCGCGTCTCGGCCGGATCCTCCTCGCTCTCGTCGCGGAGGGCGGCAAGATCCTTATGGCGGAACAGGGCGTTGTCGTCGAACGTCATCTTCGCGTCGAGGGCGACCATCGTGCCGTCCTTCGTGAGGACGAGGGGATTGATCTCGAGGAGCGAGGCATCGAGGTTCACGAAGGCCTTCGTGAGCGCCTTGAAGAACTGCTCCGCGGCCCTCCAACTCGCTGCCGGGAGCCCGAGGCGGGCCGACAAGACGCGCGTCTGCCAGGCCGAGAGGCCGCGATCAGGGTCGAACGGCTCGGTGATGATCAGTTCCGGGGTCTTGTGCGCCACCTCCTCGATGTCCATGCCGCCAGCGGTGCTGGCGATCAGGACCGGGGAGCCGGCATGACGGTCGACGAGAATCGCACAATAGAGCTCGCGCTCGATCGCGCAGCCGCTCTCGACGAACACCTGGTGGACCACCTGCCCCTCGGGACCGGTCTGGATCGTGACGAGAGTCTGATCGAGGAGTCCCTTGGCGATCCGCGCTGCGTCGTCGGCGCTCTTGGCCAGTTCCACGCCGCGCTGCGTCGAGCCCTTCACCATCCCCTTGCCACGGCCACCGGCGTGGATCTGCGCCTTGACTGCGCAGATCGGCGTGCCGAGGGCGGTGAACGCAGCGGCAGCTTCGTCGGGGGTGCGGGCCACTTTGCCTGCCAGCACCGGCACGCCGGCGGCCCGGAGGAGTTCCTTGGCCTGGTATTCGTGGATCTTCATGCCGGTCTTCCTTCGCAAGGGGGCCGGGGGCGATCGCTGCCCGGCGAGCCGTCACTATCGCACACCGCGCCGGTCTTTCCAATCGATCGCCGTTCCCGCCACGGTCGCGGGGGTTTCGTTGGTGCCGGGTCAGGCGTCGCGGCGTGTGATCCGCGACAGGTGGCGTTCCACGAGGTCCGGATCGTAGCCCGCCGCCGCCGCCCGGATCGCCGCGCGGATCGACTCCGGCGCGAGACGGTAGTGGTTGACCCGGAGGAGCGACACCTTGGCAAAGGGCACCCCGGCGGCGAGCAGGCGACGGGGGAGGAGCTCGGCGGGATTGTGGAACGGGCGGCGGACTCTCCGCAGGAGCCGCCAGGAGGCACAAGGCCTCCGCGGGGAGAGGTCGGCCACGACATCCCGCCAGCCAGGGTGCGCTTCCCGGCCGGCATCGTAGAGGGCCGCGATCCGGAAGCCGGCAGCCGTGACTTGCTCAGACAGACCGACCTCGTAGCGGCTGATGACGTCGTCTTTCGTCGGCTGGGGAGCGACGCCGCTCCAAAAATCGCTCCAGCACGACGACGCGAGCAACGCTTGTCGGGCGGCGAGAAACCACGATTGGAGGTGGGGCCGCGGGATTGTGCCGCCGTGGCGGGGGGGCTGCCTCGAGATCACCATCCCCCACAGGTCGGCGTCGGCGATACGGGGATCGGCGAACATCGGCGTGGCGTCAAACAGCGGCCCGTAGACGCTGTCGTTGACACACACCACTTCGTCGAAGCCCGGCGCGTCGAAATCACCGGACGGGGAGAGCGTGCGGAGGCCGGCCTGCCAGCTGCCGAAGTCGTAGCCGACGTTCGCGCGCGGCAGGAACGTGTCGATGGTTCCTGCGAGGTCGTCAGGGAGCCGGCCCACCGACGTCGACACGAGCACCAGCCGCGCCGCGAGCGCACGGTAGGCGCGGAGGGCGTGGACGACATGCGGATCGACGATCCCGTCGGGATCGTGGTGCGCGAGGATGATCGCACGGCGCATGGCAGGCGTGCTCGCGGTGGGCTCGCACGGGGAGGGAAAATCAGGCCGCCCGTCGGCGGGCCGTGCGCAGTCGATCCTGGAGCCGGCCGACGCGGCGGAGCGGGGCGCTGCGGTCCCCGCCGCCAGGGAGGAGGCGGAGCATCTCCGGGAGATGGTCGAGTGTCCGCCCGGCGGCGTCGAGGTCACCGCGTGCGAGTTGCTTCTCAACCGTCCGCAGGGCCGAGCCGGTATACCAGCGGGCACTCCGCTCCCTGACCCGTTCCCGATTGACTGCCGGAAGGAGGCTGCTGTTGAGTTCGATCGCCTGGAGGAGGTCGGGCCACACCGCACCGCTCTTGAGGAGCCGGTGGGATTCGTTGTCGCGGTGCCGACGGTAGACCGCGAGCACGCGCGGGTCGTACCACACTGGCGTGGCGGCGGCGATCCGCACCCACATCTCCCAGTCGAGCGCGTGGCACAGATCGGTGCGAAAGCCCCCGAGCCGCTCGTAGGTGCTGCGGGCGACCACGGCTGCCGGCGTCTGCACCCGTTGCCGCTCGGCGATCCTCGGCAGCCATCCGCCGAGCACGCCGGCAGTCCACTGCTGCCGCGATGCGGTCTTGATGAGGCGGTCGTTGCCGTCGACGATCCGGCTGCGACAGAACGCCATTCCGATCCCCGGGGCGGCACGGAAGCCATGCCCGATGCGGTCGTAGAACCCGGGGAGGACGTGATCATCCTGGTGGAGGAGGTGGACGAGCTTCCCTCGGGCGAGCGACAGGCAGCGGTTCCAGTTGCCGGCCAGGCCGGCGCGGCGCTGATTGAGGTGCACCTCGACACGGCCGGCGGGATCGAAGGAGCGCACGAGCGCCCGGACATCGACCTGCCGCGAGCCGTCATCGACCACGGCGATCTGCATCGCCGCCGGGTCTGGAGCCTGGGCGAGCACCGCCGCGAGTGACCGACCGAGACGATGATCCGGCTCGTAGGTGGGGAGCATGACCGAGAATGTCGGCCGCGGCTCCCCCTCCGGCACCGGGGCGATCGCGCAGAGCGTTGGCGGTCGGGCCTTCGGGGAAAGGCCGACCATGGTGCGCCGCAGCGGCGCGGAGGGAGCCTCGTCGTCGTGGAAGTGGATCCAGTCACGCGCCAGGAAGATCCGGGGCGGTGACCCTGTCGGTGAACCTGTCGGTGAACCTGGATCACCGCGGCGGTGACGGTGCCGGACGCTCGAGGTGTGATGCCGGTTGAACATGGGCGGGAGCCGGAGGATGGTCCGTTTCTAACGCCTATATCGGCGGAAACGTCAGTCGCGCTCCAGACCAGCTTTTTCGCAATTGGCTCCGGGGCCGGTTCGGGCCCTACCCAGCCATCCCCGATTCACCACTCCACCGGCCCCGCGGCCATCGCGGGTCAGGGGGGGCCCCGAACGGAAACCGCACTGGCCCCGGTGGCCCGCATCGACTATCTCCCTCCCCCTCCGGCCTGTTCGAGATGGCACGCCGGCCCCTCCCCAACCCCTCGAGATCTCGCATGCCGTCGTTCACGGTTCGCACCACCGCAGCCAATCCCGCGGCGATTGCCGACGTCACCTTCAAGGCGCTCAACCGCCACGCCGACTCCCGTGGCTGGCTGGTGGAGATCTACCGCGAGGACGACCTCGACTCCGCGCTCCATCCGGTGATGGCTTACGTGAGCCAGACGCAGCCGGGCGTGGCCCGTGGTCCGCACGAGCATGTCGATCAGACCGACTACTTCGCCTTCATCGGCCCCGGCGATTTCGAGCTGCTTCTCTGGGACGCGCGTGAAGGTTCGCCGACGTACGGGCTCCACACGCGCACGATCTGCGGGCAGTCAAATCCCTGTGCCGTGACGATCCCGCCGGGGGTCGTCCACGCCTACCGCAACACCAGCCCCATCCCGGGCTGGGTGTTCAACGGTCCCAACCGGCTTTACGCCGGCCAGGGAAAGAAGGAGAAGGTCGACGAGATCCGTCACGAGTCCGACGAGAACTCGCCATTCCGCATTGACGGCGGCCTTCCCCACCGGGCGAGTGCCTGACCCTGCCGACCGATTCTCAAGCTCCCTTCCGTTCCCTCCCATCCCAGGGTTGCACCATGTCCCCCCCGCGCGACACAGCGTCGAACCACGGCCTCATCCTCGCCGGCGCCGATTCGGCGTCCTCCGGCAGTGCGCCGAGCCAACCGCCGCTGAAGGGGATCGTGCTGGCCGGTGGGGCGGGGACGCGGCTCAACCCGATGACGCTGGCGATCTCGAAGCAGCTGCTGCCGATCTACGACAAGCCGATGGTTTATTATCCGCTCTCGGCGCTCATGCTGGCCGGGATTCGCGACATCCTCCTGATCTCGACGCCGCACGACCTGCCCCACTTCCAGCGCCTCCTCGGCGACGGGAGCGGGTTTGGCGTGTCGCTTTCCTATGCCGAGCAGCCGCGGCCCGAGGGGCTCGCCCAGGCGTTCATCATCGGCCGCGAGTTCCTCGGGGGCTCCCGCGCCGCGCTCGTCCTCGGCGACAACATCTTCTACGGCCACGGTTTCCAGGACGTCCTCCGCCGCGCGGCCGACCGTGACGACGGGGCGACGATCTTTGCCTATCCAGTCCGTGATCCGGAGCGGTTCGGCGTCGTTGAGTTCGACGCTTCGGGGCGGGCGGTGTCGCTCGAGGAGAAGCCGAAGGAACCGAAGAGCCATCATGCCGTGCCGGGGCTCTATTTCTATGACGCGCGGGTTTGCGACATCGCCGCGGCGCTCGCCCCGAGCCCGCGTGGCGAACTCGAGATCACCGATCTCAACCGCGTCTATCTCGAGGAGAACGCCCTGCGGGTCGAGACGCTCGGCCGCGGCTTTGCCTGGCTCGACACCGGCACTCCCGATTCCCTCATGCAGGCCTCCGGCTTCGTGCAGACGATCCAGGAGCGGCAGGGCTTGAAGATTGCCTGCTTGGAAGAGATCGGCTACCGGATGGGCTGGCTGTCGCGGGAAGGCCTCGAGGCCGGCGGCCGGAAGATGAACAACGACTACGGCCGTTACCTCGTGCAGATCGCCGGCGAGGAACTGGCAGAGGAAAGAGCACATGTCGACGACGGGCACGATCGCGGTTACCGGGTCATCTGGCCAACTGGGGAGGACGCTGTGCCGGCTGCTCGGGCCAAGCGCCGCGGCGCTGCCTAGGAGCAGCCTCGACATCGCCGACCCGGCGGCCGTCCGCGCCGTCATCGGCCGCCTCCGGCCGCGCGCCGTGATCAACTGCGCCGCCTGGACGGCCGTCGACAAGGCCGAGACCGAGCCGGCTGCCTGCCGGGCCGCAAACGTCCATGCCGTCGCAGCCCTCGCCGACGCCTGCCGCGACGTCGATGCGCTCTTCGTTCAGATCAGCAGCGACTACGTCTTCGGAGCGGATGCGGCGCGCAAGTCTCCCTACGGCGAAGGCGACGCCACCGGCCCGCTCGGCGAATACGGCGCGAGCAAACTCGCCGGCGAGGTGGCGGCCCGGGGCTGGGAGCGGCATCAGGTGGTGCGCACCTGCGGCCTCTACTCGGCGGGGGAGTCGGGGCCGGTCCGTGGGCGGAACTTCGCCGACACGATGCTCGTGCTCGCGCGCGACCGGCCGGAAGTGCGCGTCGTCGCCGATCAGTTTTGCACGCCGAGCTACGTGCCACACGTCGC
>CAMCCR010000201.1 GCA_945873085.1 Candidatus Kuenenia stuttgartensis
GACGCCGACATCATCTTCGACGGCGACTTCCTCCAATTCTGGCGCCGCGAATACGAAAACTTCACGCCGCAGGCAGTAGCGATCCTCACCGATGGCCCAACGGCCGCGGCGGGCATTCTCCCCTCCGGCCCCCAACGCGTCGCCGGCACGCACGGCCACGGGGCCGGCCACGCCTGCAGCGCCTGCATGCTGTTTGACGGCCATGCCCGTGAGACGGCGCTCGCTGCCACGGCTCTGGCCGTAGCCGGCAACGGCCTCAGCGAGGCCGACAAGGAGAAGCTCGTCGTTCAGGGGCTCAAGCTCGTTACGAGCCACGAGCTCGGCCACACCCTGGGCCTCCGCCACAACTTCAAGGGAAGCTCGCTTTTGACCCTTGCCGAGATCAACGATCCGGCCAAGGTGGCGCAGACCGGCGCCAGCACGAGCGTCATGGATTACATCCCGGCGAACATCAGTCCGAAGGGGAAACCGCAGGGGGATTACTACACCGCCAAGCTCGGTCCCTACGATCTCTGGGCGATCGAATACGGCTACAAGCCGGTCGGTGGCGGGAGCCCCGAGGCGGAGCTGCCGGAGCTCGAGAAGATTGCCGGCCGTGCCGGCGAGCCGCAGCTCGCCTACTCGACCGACGAGGACACCCAACCGGGCGACCCCGATCCGATGTCGAACCGCTTCGACCTCGGCAGTGATCCGGTCGAGTTCGCCCGCAACCGGGCCGAGCTCGTCGCTCAGGTGATGCCGACGCTCGTGGAACGAATGACCGCCAAGGACCCGAGCGGCAAGACGCCCGGCTACGAGCGGGTCCGTCAGGCGTTCGGCGTGCTGCTGACGTCGCACGGCAATGCGATGAACTTCGCTGCCCGTCTCGTCGGCGGCCTCCACACCTCGCGGGCCCACAAGGGGGATGCCAACGCCCCGGCGCCGTTCCGCGTCATCGAGGCTCAGAAGCAGCGCGACGCGCTGACGCTCCTCGAGCAGCAGATGTTTTCAGCCCAGCCATTCACCTTCCCGCCGGAGCTGTACAACCAGCTCGTCTCGACGCGGTGGATGCATTGGGGCTCGAGTGAATCCGACCGGGAAGACTATCCCATCCATGAGGTGATCCTCATGTGGCAGGACCGGGTTCTCGGCCGGCTCATGGATCCGCTCACGCTCACCCGGATCCGCGACAGTGAGCTCAAGGTTCCGGCCGATCAGGATGCCTTCACCACGGCGGAACTCCTCGACCGGCTCACCAAGGCAATCCTCTCCGAGGTCGACTCGATCCAGCCGGGCGACTACACCGTCCGGAAGCCGGCGATCGGAAGCCTGAGGCGCTCGCTGCAGCGCTCGTATCTGTCGCGGCTGTCGGCGCTTGCCGTCGGCAACGGCGGCACCCCCGACGCCCAGGTGATCGCGGCGGCCCAACTCCGCAGCCTCGACAGCCGGATCGGGGCCCTCCTGGCAAAGCCAGACGTGAAGCTCGACGACTACTCACGGGCCCACCTCGTCGAGACCCAAGCCCGGATCAAGAAGGTGCTCGACGCCAGCGTGACGCTGCCGCGGCTGTGACCGTTGTCCCCGACTGAGCCGATCAGCACCACACCGTGGGAATCCAATGCCCGACTCGATCAGCATCCTCCTTCTCACGCCCGACTTGATGGTGTCGAGCCGGATCGCCGGAGTCGCTGCGGCGATCCCGGCGACGGTCGAGGCGCTCGGGCCCGCCGCGGCCGCCCCCCGGGGCGGGCCGTTCGCGGTCATCGTCGTCGATCTCCAGGTCAATGGTCGGTCGGCGACGGCGCTTGTTGACCGGGCAAAGGGATTCCGGGACAGCCAGGCGGCCGCCGGCGCCGAGCGTGCGGCGATCATCGCCTTCGGGCCCCACGTGGCCGTCGATCGGCTCACGGAAGCCGCCGAAGCGGGGGCCGACCTCGTCGTTAGCCGGGGAGAATTGCTCGGTGCCCTGCCAGCGGTCGTCGAACGGGTACGATCGCTTTCGAAAGGCAGCGCCGACGGCTCCGTCTGAACCGGTGACCGGAGAGCCGCAAGCGCTGCCTGGTTGCAAGCTCGCCGTTCCCGCGTACAGGTTCTCCGATGCCGTTTTCCCGCCCCCTCCGGGCCGCGATCGTCGTGGCACCGCTGCTGCTTGTCATCAGCAGCCTCGCCTTCCTCGCCTTCCTCGCGGCCGTTGCCGCCGCCGCGCCACCGGCCGTTCTCGGCATCGAGCCGCCACCCCCTCCGCGTGAGCCGCGCGTGGCAGCGGCCTCAGCCGAGCCCGAAGCTGCCAAGACCTCTTTCGGCCTGCCAGAGGGCTTCGCTGCCGAAGCGTGGGCCGCCGAGCCGCTCCTTGCCAATCCGGTGGCGTTTTCAATCGACGAGCAGGGAAAAGCGTATGTCTGCGAGGCCTTCCGGGCCCACAAGGGGGTGGGAGACAACGTCCGCATCAACGACGACCGCTGGCTCGACGCCGATCTCGCCAACGACACCGTCGACGAGCGTTTCGCATCGATGGTCCGGATCCTCGGTGAGAAGGCAAAGGATTGGGTCGTCGAGACCGACAGACTGCGCCGCGTCGTCGACACCGACGGCGACGGCCGGGGGGATACCGCGACGGTGTTTGCCACCGGCTTCAATCGGCTCATTGATGGGCACGGCGCCGGGGTCCTCGCTCGCCGCGGCGACGTCTTCTACGCCTGCATTCCCCACCTGTGGCGCTTCCGCGATGCCGATGGCGATGGCGTGGCTGACGAGAAGCTCCCCCTCCATGTCGGCTACGGTGTCCGCACCGCGATCCAGGGGCACGATCTCCACGGCCTCACTCTCGGCCCAGACGGGCGGCTGTGGTTCTCGATCGGCGACCGCGGCTACCACGTCGAGCACGAGGGGGGCGTGGCCAGCGACCCCGAGAGCGGCGCCGTGTTCCGCTGCGAGCCCGACGGCTCCAGTCTCGAGGTCGTGGCGACGGGCCTGAGAAATCCCCAGGAGCTCGCCTTCGACGATCTCGGGCATTGCTTCACCTGCGACAACAACACCGACGGTGGCGACCGGACGCGCTTGGTGCATGTCGTGCCGGGGGGAGACTCGGGATGGCGTGGGCCGGTGCAATATCTCCCCGATCGCGGCCCGTTCAACCGCGAGCAGCTGTGGCGAACGGCGTTCGTCGGCCAGCCGGCCTGGATCCTCCCGCCGGTGGGGCATGTCGGCGCGGGGCCGGCCGGGTTTGCCGCCTATCCCGGCACCGGGCTCACGCCGTGGTTCGACGGGCGCTTTTTCCTTGCCGACTTCCGCGGCGCGGCGGCGACGAGCCTCGTCCACACCTTCCGGGTCAGACCGCTCGGGGCGAGCTTCGAGCTCGTCGATGCCGACGAGACGTTCCGACACATCCTCGCCACCGACGTCGAGATGGGGCCGGATGGCAGCTTGTGGGTGAGTGACTGGGTGCAGGGCTGGGAAGGGGACGGGAAGGGGAGGCTGTGGCGATTCTTTCCCACCGGGCTTCCGGCTGACGAGGCAGAAGAGCGCCGGCGGATCGTCGAGGAGGTCCGCTCGCTCCTCGCCGGGGACTGGACCGCGCTCGACGTCGACCGGCTCGTCGCCCTGCTCTCGCACGCCGACCGGCGAATCCGCCGTGAGGCGCAGTTTGAACTCGCCCGACGTGACGACGCCGCGGCTTTCATACGCTTGGCTGACGACACCAGCCGTCCGATGCTCGCCCGCGTCCACGCGATCCAGGGGCTCGAACAGGTGGTGCGGTGGAGGCGTCGCCACGCCCCAGGGCCTGCTTTTCTCCTCGCGCTCCGCCTCGGAGACGTCCTCTCTCGATGCCTCTCCGACGAGGCCTGGGAGATTCGGATGGTGGCGACGAGGGCACTCGGTGACCTCCACAACTCCCGGGCGGTCGAGCCGGTGCTCCGGGCCCTCGCCGATCCCCATTCCCACGTCCGCGCGGCTGCCGGGATCGCCCTGGCGCGACTCGGTCGCGTCGAGACCAGAGGGAGTGACTACGACGCCGTTCTCCCGGCGATCGTCGCCGCGATCCGGGCCGAGGGGGCCCGCACGCCGCTCGGCGATCCCCATGCCCGGCATCCGCTCGTGATGGCGCTGGTGGCAAACACTCTCCCCGACGACCTCGCTCGGCTCGTCGCCGATCCCGACCCCGCCGTCCGGCTCTCGGCGTGCCTGGCGATGCGCCGCACCCGCGACACATCCATCGCCATCTGCCTCGATGACACCGATCCGCGGATCGTGCTCGAAGCAGCCCGGGCCGCCTACGACGTTCCCATCGAGCGGGCCCGAAGCGCTCTGGCGGGCCGGCTCCTCGAAGGCCCGGTGACCGGCCCCGACGGCGACGCCTTCACCCGCCGGGCGATCGCCGCCTGCGAGCGACTCGGATCGGAGGCTGATGCCGACCGGCTGGCGGCATTCGTGACCAGAGCCGATGCCCCGACGCCCCTCCGCCTCCAGGCCCTCGCGGTGCTCGGCGACTGGGCCGTCCCGCCGCCGCGCGACCGGGTGTGGGGAGCGTGGCGGCCGATCGCCCCGCGCGACCCGGCCCTGGCCCGGACGGCGCTCGAACGGGCGCTCCCTTCGATCCTCGCCTCGAGCGTCGGCGAAGCGGTGCAGGCTGAAGCCCTGAAGACGGCAGCCGAGCTCGAAGTCCCTGGGATCCGGGGGCTGCTCGTCGCTGCCGCAATCGATTCCTCGCGCCCGGCGGCCACCCGGGCCGCCGCCCTCTCAGCCCTCGCCGCGAGCGCCCCTGCCGACGCCTCCAGGATCGCTGCGAGCCTCTCGAGCGACCCGCTGCCAGACGTCCGCAGTGCCGCGCGACGGGTGCGAGGCGCGGCCCTGGCGACCAACCCCGACGACGCGGCCGCCCGGGCCCTCGCCGCGGAGGTCCTCGCGGCCTGTGTCGAGTCGGCCACGAGCGACAGCGAACTGCGGGAGCAGCAGGCAGGAATCGATCTTCTCAAATCCCTCGGCAGCTCGGCCGGCGACGCGACCGGGGCGCTTGTGGCCCGTGTCGAAGCGGGCTCGCTCGATCCCCGCCTCTCCCTCGAGGTGATCGAGGCCGCTGGCGGCGACCGACAGCGGGTGCTGGGGCTCGCCACCAGCGGCGGCGGCGTGCTCGTCGGCGGCGACGCGGCGCGCGGCCGCGATCTCTTCCTCCGAAAGGCAAGTGTCGAATGCCTCCGCTGCCACGCTGTCGGGGGCAGCGGCGGCATTGTCGGGCCACCGCTCGACGCAACGGGTCTGAAGCGCGACCGCGCCTACCTCTTGGAGAGCCTCCTTGCCCCCAGCGCCCAGTTTGCCGACGGCTACCGGACGACCGTCGTCGTCACCGATGACGGGCGGACGGTGAGCGGGATCGTCAAGGCGGAGACCGACGAAGTGGTCACGATCCTCACCGGCGACGGCCGCGAGGAGCGCCTTGCCACCGCGTCGATCGAAGACCGGGCCACCGGCGCTTCCGCCATGCCGGCCGACATCGCCGCCAAGCTCACTCCCCGCGAGCTTCGCGACCTCGTCGAATGGCTCGCCGGGCTCAGGGCCGTGGCGCCGGAGTAATCGGCCGGCCGCTCAGCCGAACAGGGCGGTGACGGCCTGCGCCTTCACCAGCTCGCGCGGCTGATTGAGGTGGTTGTAGACGATCGTCTCCGGATCGATGCCACAGGCGTGGTAGATCGTCGCCAGAAGCTCCGTCGGATGGACGGGATTCTCGAGCGGCGCCGAGGCGGTCGCGTCGCTCTTCCCATGGACATGGCCGCGGCGGATGCCAGCACCGGCCACCACCGAGGTGAAGCAGTAGGGCCAGTGGTCGCGGCCGTCGTTGGAGTTGCTGTTGCCGGAGGTGCTCACGCCGCGCTGCGGCGAACGGCCGAATTCGCCGACCGC
>CAMCCR010000202.1 GCA_945873085.1 Candidatus Kuenenia stuttgartensis
TGCCTTGACAGCCGCCTCATAAGAAAACGAGGCCTTGGCCAGGCTCTGAGCATAAACATCGATCGCGGTCACGAGCGCCGCGTCAAAGGCGCTCGAGATCGCTTGCGTGGTGATCGTGAATGACATCTCTGCCGCAGCCGTGCCAGCCGACAGAGAGGCTTCGGCCGCTTGGATCGCTTGCTGAAGGCGCGGATCCCCCTCGACGTTAAGCGGATCGGTAGCGGATGAGTCGTCGGGAAAAGACTTGTAGGTGGAGAGCGCCCCGGCGATCGCGCTTGCTTCGGCAGCAGCACCATTCTGGTTCGCTGCCGCAGCAGTCGCAGCGGCTCCGGCCACCGTCGCGTCGTGGCCGGCGCGTGCCCCTCCCAGAAATGTCTTTCGCCCCGCATCGGCGGCAGCGACCCCGGCGTCGGCGAGCTGGTTGGCAATCCCGACGCTCCCGTCGAAGGCCTTGTTCAGGTCTTCGAGCTTTTGATCGAGCTCGCCGGTGATGCTGTCCGCGGCATCGCCGAAGTTTGCGTCGGCCGAGGTGGATGCCGCGTCGAGAGTGCTATCGGCCGCCGCGAGCTTCGAGTCATGATTGCCGCTGGCGGCGTCGATGCTGGCATCGAGAGTAGCGCTCACCGAGGCGATCGAGCCGTCGTAGTGCGTCGCGGCGTCGGTGACCGCGCCGACGTAGATCACGCCCGCCACGGCAGCCTTGGCAACGGCCGCATCGGCGGCCGCGTCGATCGTCACGGAGGCCTGGTCTGCGGCGGCAGTCGCCGCCGCGACGAAGGTTTCCACGGCTGCTGCCTTGGAGGCGTCGGCCGTGTCGTTCGCCTTGGCTGCCTTCGTGTCGTAGCTCGCGCTCGCATCGGTCAGCGTCGTGCCGAGCTTGGCGTCGGCCGCTGCGGCCTTGGAAAACGCCGCGGCGAGGGCCGTCGCCTTGGCGGCTGATTCAGTGGCATCGGCGCTCGTGACCGCTGTTTCCCAGACGGCCGCAGCTTTGGCGAGGGCCGTTGCCCGATCGACGCCCGCCTGCGTGGCTTGATCGGCGAGGGCTTGAAAACGCCCCTGAAAATCGGCCGGTTCGTTCCCGGTCATCAACTGCCGGGGCTCGAGCGGCTCGTGGTCGAGCCCGACGACGCTTCGTGCCCGACGGTGTCTCTTTTCGCGGCGACGACGCGGCGACGCTGCCGTCCCTGCTTGCCGCGAGCGAGATTGCCTACCACACCCCAATTCCGTCATGTGAAGTCCGTCGGTCCGGCGCATCGGATTATCTCCCCCAGAGGAATCGTTTCTTGTTCGGGAGACACGAAGCTGGAGCCCCGCACTTCGTCCACCGCCCCCCGCAGGACGATGCACCTCCCCCTTGGCGGAGTGTGGGAAATCCTTCCGGCGCCGTCAAGCTTTGGGCGCCGAAGACGCGGGATCCCCGGCCGCTCTATGCCAGGATCTCACCGATCACGCGGGCGGGCTTCACGCCCGTCAGCCGTTCGTCGAGGCCCTGGAAGCGGACGGCAAAGCGCTGGTGGTCGATCCCCAAAAGATGGAGGAGCGTAGCGTGGATGTCGCGCACATGCACGCCCCCGTCCACGGCCGCAAATCCAAAATCGTCGGTCGTGCCGTGGACACACCCCGGCTTGAAGCCGCCACCGGCAAACCACATCGTGAACGCGTCGATGTGATGGTTGCGGCCGGTACTCTCCCGCTTCTCCCCCATCGGCGTCCGCCCGAACTCCCCTCCCCAAACGACGATCGTGTCGTCGAGAAGCCCCCGCCGGGCGAGATCGAGGACGAGCCCGGCACTCGCCCGATCGACCTGCCCACACACCTCCGGAAGATGCTTTTCGAGATTCTCACTCGGGCCGCCGTGGTGATCCCAGTTGGTGTGCCACAGCTGCACGTAGCGCACCCCCCGCTCGACGAGTCGGCGGGCGAGGAGACAGTTGCGGGCATAGGTTGACTCACCTGGATCGGCGATCCCGTAGAGGGCGAGGGTCTCGGCCGACTCATGGCGCAAGTCGACAAGGTCAGGCGCGCTCGACTGCATCCGGAAGGCCATCTCGTAGGCGGCGATCCGCGTGGCGATCTCGCCGTCGCCGGTGACCGCGAGCCGCTGCCGGTTGAGCTGGTCGACGGCATCGACGACGCCCCGCTGTCGCTCCCTGGTCACCCCCTCAGGGCTCGAGAGATTGAGGATCGGCTCCCCGCGGTTGCGCAGCGGCACCCCCTGATACGCACTCGGCAGCATCCCGCTCCCCCACAGCACCGCCCCACCACGGGGGCCGCGCGGGCCGCTCTGGAGAACGACAAAGCCAGGGAGATCAGTGCTCTCATTCCCCAGGCCATAGGTCACCCACGCGCCGACCGACGGATGACCGAACCGGCCGGTGCCGGTGTTCATGAACAGCTTCGCCGGCGCGTGGTTGAACAGATCGGTCGAGCAACTACGGACGAAACAGAGCCGGTCGGCGATGCCCCCGAGGTGCGGGAGGAGATCGCCGATCCACATCCCCGACTCCCCGCGCTGGCGGAACGACCGCTTCGATCCGAGGAGATCGGTGCGATGGCTCTCGTTCATGAACGCAAACCGCTTCCCGTCGGTAAAACTCGCCGGGATCGGCTGACCGTCGCGGCGCGCAAGCTCCGGCTTGTAGTCGAAAAGATCGAGCTGCGAGGGGCCACCCGCCATGAACAGATGAATCACCCGCTTCGCCTTCGGAATGAAGTGCGGCAGACCGGGAAGGCCAGGCACTCCCAAGGGCCCGCCGGCCCCTTCCCCCGCGCCGCGTCCCTCGCCGGCAAGCAAGGCCCCAAGCGCCATCGCCCCGACGCCAACCCCGCACCGGGCAAACAGATGGCGCCGGGTCTCGTCGAGGAGCGTGCCACCGGAGGCGGGATGATCGTGAGGCATGGGGCGTTCCCGGATCAAGACAGGATCAACACAGAAACACAGCTGACCGCGACAACGATTACTCGCGAGTCACCGTCTCGTCGAGATTCAAAAGCACCCGCGCGG
Source organism: Candidatus Kuenenia stuttgartensis (assembly GCA_945873085.1). Lineage (GTDB taxonomy): Bacteria > Planctomycetota > Planctomycetia > Pirellulales > UBA1268 > QWOP01. The sequence continues at coordinate 3,005 of CAMCCR010000202.1, forward strand.
CGTCGCGCGGATCGAGCGGGACGAGGACGGCTAGCTCGTCGGGCTCAGGGTTTCTCCCCGTGCAACGCCGGAAGGCGACGGCCGGGCCTTCGTGGGCTACCACGGCGGCAAGCGCCTCGGCACATTCCACGAAGGCGAGGTCGTTCAAGAGCGTGAGCGCCTGAAGCGGGGTGTTACTGCGGCCGCGGCGGGTGCATGACTGATAGCCGTCGGGGGCGTCGAAGACGGCGAGGCTCGGCGGCGGCGAGGCCCGGAAGAGGAAGGTGTAGAGCCCGCGGCGATGGCGATCGGGGCCGGTGCTCGTCGGCCAGTCGCGCTTCACCTGGCCGACGGCCGTCGCCCCGGCAGGGATCGGGGGATAGACCGGCGGGCCGCCAATGGCCGGTGAGAAGACCCCTGAGGCGACCAAGGCCACGTCGCGGACGAGCTCCGCGTCGAGCCGCAGCCGGGCCTGCCGGGCGAAGAGCCGATTGTGGGGATCAAGCTCGGCGTGGAGCGGCGTGACGCGCGAGCTTTGCCGATAGGCCCGCGAGGTCACGATCAGCCGATGGAGCCGCTTCAGGCTCCACCCCTGCCGCTCTACCTCGAGGGCCAGCCAGTCGAGGAGCTCGGGATGGCTCGGCGGCGTGCCCATGAGCCCGAAGTCGGCGTCGGTCTCGACAAGCCCCTGCCCGAAGAACTGCTGCCAGGCCCGGTTGACGAGCACCCGGCCGGTGAGCGGATGGCCCGGCGCCACGAGCCAGCGGGCGAGGTCGAGGCGGCTGGGGGGGCTGCCGGCTACGGCGAGCGGCGGCAGAATCGCCGGCGTGCCGGGGGCGACCTCCTCGGCGGGGCGGGTGAAGTCTCCCTGGATGAAGCGAGTCGTTTGCCTGGGCGTCGGCAACTCGGCAAGGACGAGCGTCGTCGGCCCCCCCGTGACCTTCGTTTGGAGATCGAGGAAGCGCTCGTTGAGACGGCGAAACTCCTGGTCGTTGGCCCCCAGGCCGGCATGAAAAAGTATCCGCCGTTGATCGGGAGAGCGATCCGCAGCTGGTGTGGCGAGGGCCTTCGATCGCTCGGCATCGAGGAGCTTTTTGGCATCGTCGTTGAGCCCCGCCTCCCAGCCGGCCAGGGCCTCGGCGCGGGCCTCGACATAGGCATAGACCTCGGCGCGGGCAGCGTCGCGGTCAGCGGTGAGCTGCGCCGTGTCAACGCGGGGATCGGTGACCTTGAGCTTGGCGTCGGCCTGGTTGTTGAAGAAGGCGAACAGCCGGTAGTAGTCGACTTGGCTGACCGGATCGAACTTGTGATCGTGGCACTGGGCGCAGCCGATCGAGAGGCCGAGCCACACGCTCCCCGTCGTCGCCACCCGGTCGAAGACGGCGTCGATGCGAAACTGCTCCTTGTCGATTCCCCCTTCTTCGTTGATCTGCGTGTTGCGGTGGAAGCCGGTAGCGATCCGCTCTTCGTCGGTAGCGTCGGGGAGGAGGTCGCCGGCGAGCTGATGGACCGTGAAGCGATCGAAGGGGAGGTCGCGGTTGTAGGCGTCGACGACCCAGTCGCGCCACCGCCAGATCTCGCGGGGAGCGTCGATCGAGTAGCCGTTGCTGTCGGCATAGCGGGCCTGATCGAGCCACAGCCGCGCCTGCCGCTCGCCGTAGTGCGGGCTCGCGAGGAGTCGATCAAGCTCTCCCTCCCAGGCCGTCTCGGGATCGGTCGCATGGGCAGCAAGAAAGCGATCGAGCTCTGGCGCCGTCGGCGGGAGGCCCGTCAGATCGAGGCTGACGCGGCGGAGGAGCGTCTCAGGGGGAGCAGGCGCCGCCGGGGCGAGCCCCGAATCTGCCATGGCAGCCATGAGAAAGCGGTCGATCGGATGCTCAGAGCCCGCCACCTCCGGCGGAGGCGCTTGTCTCGGCGGCGCGAACGCCCAGTGGGGCTCGTAGGGGGCCCCGGCCGCAATCCAGTCGGCGAGGATGCGCTTGTCGCGATCCGAAAGTTGCTTTCCCGTCTCCGGCGGCGGCATCACGGTGCTCGCGTCGGAGCTCTCGATCCGGGCCACGAGCCCGCTGGCGGCAACGTCGCCGGGCTGAATTGCCACATGCCCGGAGTCGAGGAGGGCTACGGCCCCGGCCGGCTCATCGAGGCGCAGGCCCGCCTGACGGGCGCGCGGGTCGAAGCCGTGGCAGGCGAAGCAGTTGGCGGCGAGGATCGGGAGGACGTCGCGCGAGTAGCTCACGGCCCGGCCGGCGGCAGGAGCCTCGGCAACGGCCATCGCCGGCCCGAGAACGAGCGCCAGGAGCGAGCCGACGACGACCTTTCGCTCGAGTGGCCCCATGTTTCAAGCTCCCGCCGCGGCGATGATCTCGGCGAGCTCCACCGCCCGGTGTTCCCGCGCTGAAAGGTAGGCCGCGTCGACCATGGCAAGAGTTCCGAGATTCTCTTCACCGGTCGCCACTGCCGGGCTTGTCCCCTCGAGGTCGCGGAGCAACTCGGCCATCGGGCCAATGAAGGCATCGGGAAACCAGGCCTCGTCCCAGCGTGGCCGATGCCACACCCCCGCACCATGCTCGGCAAGGCTCGTCGTCCAGTCGAGCGTCGAGGGAGATTTTTCCGGGTAGCGCGGCCAGCCGACCGTTCCCAGCGCCATGCCGTGCGTTCCCTCGACCCGGAAGCGCACAAAACAATCCGACTCGGCCCCTTCGCGGGCCGGCCCCGCCCAGACATCCTCGAGCGACGAGCAGCGGAGCCCGGAGTCGTATTCGAGGACCGAAAGACAGATGCCGTCGTCGTGGGCAAACTTCTCGGCCGTGCGCGGATCGCTGCGGACGCTCGTGAACACGCGCCGCGGCGAGCCGAACCAGCCCCGGAAGGTGTCGAA
>CAMCCR010000203.1 GCA_945873085.1 Candidatus Kuenenia stuttgartensis
CACCTTCTCCAGGTCGATGACGACCCGAGGGCGTGCGGCGCGGTCGCGGAGCGTGGGTGGGTGTGGCATCAAGGCGTGGGCCCGACGAGCGGGTGCGGCCCGACACGTGTGTGTGTCAGTCGAATCCCGTGAAGGGGATATCGGCCGGACAACCCCCTTGCATTGCATTCCTCGCCGACCGATCCCGAACTCGCGCGAAGACGGGCAGGGGGGGCTGGCAGGGCAACACACGATCGATGCGCGGCGCGGCGAAGCGGGGGGGATGGGGCTGCTGGGGGGATGGCCCAAGCGCCTCGATCCGCGGAAGTCGCTTCACGCCACCCGGCATCCGGAGGCCGAGCGACCGGAGGGCACCCACGCCTCTTCGATGCCGAGCGCTGCGAGGAGGCAGGCGACGTAGTTCTCCATGGAGTGCTCAACGCAATAGCGGACACGCGTCGCCTCGTCGCGGCCATCCCCCCGCGCGAGCAGCGATCCAAGCGCTCCTGCCACCATGTCGGCGGTGAAGGTGTCGGGGACCCTGGCGACGGTCGCGGGGGCGTCGAGCGCCGCGGCGAGATCCTCATTGGCCACCGTCGGCACCCCCGCGGCGATGCAGTCCATCAGCGCGCCCGAAATGCCACCGAAGCGGTGCGTGCGGAGCTGGATCGCCCCGTCGGCGGCGAGGAGCCATGTCCGCCAGGTCTCGTCGTCGATCCACTCGGCCGTGAAGTGGATCGCCTCTGCGGCCCCGGCTTCGGCGGCACGGCGCAGAACCGGCTCGGCGGTGCGCCCCGCGTCCCCCACAAACACCAGATGCGCATCGCGCCCCGTGGCGCGGAGCCGGGCGATCGCCTCCGCACAGACCTCCGGAGCCTTCGTGGCGCCGTAGATTCCGAGGGTGACGATCACTGTCCGCCCCTCCGGAATCCCCAGCGCCGCCCGGGCCCGCTGCCGCGATGGAGCGGCGGTCTCCCGCGGCGTGAACTCGCGGAGCAGGGCGAAGGGGAGATGGACCGCCTCCACCCCGTAGAGCCGGGCCACATGATCAGCCAGTGCTCGGCTGTGGACGAACAGCGGCGCCGAAGCCCGCGCCACTTCGGAGAGGAAGAGCGTGGGAATCTCCCCCTGGTGGCGCGTCCAATGCCGCACCTCGGCCCCCGACACCGGACGATGCAATTCGGCTTCGGCGAGCGCCCGCGTCTGTTCGATGCCATGCCACCAGGCATTGAGATCGAGGAGCCGCGAGTCGTGGAGGATGCAGGGGCCGCCATGGCGGAGATGCCCTGCGAGGATCGGGGCGTGGAAGTGGGAATTGCCAAGCACCGCCACCGTGGCGTCGTAATCGGGGCGCAGCCACGCCGCGTTGCCGATGCCGTGGAAGGCCCGCACGTGGGGATCGGCCACCGGCTCCGGTTGATCGGTCCAGACGTCGACGTCGGCCCGCGCCGAAAGCGCCGCCACCGTGCGCCGCGTGTAGTCGGCGACACCGGAGCGATCGGGAGGGAAGGGCGAGAGCAGCGCGATCACTGGTCGCCGCGCCGCCACGGCCTTTCGTGCCCGGCGGGCATGGCCCGGCATCCGCAATTCGAGGGACGCGGCGAACCGCTCCCCAACGCGGGCCGCGGTGAAGCGATCCGGCGTCGGTCGCTGCGACGCGATGAGCTCCTCCCGCGCCGTACGATCGGCCATCACGGCCCTCAGCCGGGCGGCGAGCTCGTCGGGATCGTCGGGGGCGAAGCGGGCGGCAGGATCGGTGACAAGCTCGCGGTGGCAGGGGATGTCGGAGGCGATCACCGGAGAGCCACAGGCCATCGCCTCGATCACCGGCATCGAGAACCCTTCGGCCTGCGAGGCGACGACCGTCGCCTCCGCGTGGCCGTACCAGCCGGCGAGTTCGTCATCGCTGACATGGTCGAGGAAGGTGAGGCGGACCGGACGATGCGGCGTCCGGCCCTCGGCCTTGGCGTTGATCCGCTCCACCCGTCGCCGCCACCGGTCGGGATAGCCCCCGGCGATCACCAGGGCGGGATCGGGGCTCCCGGTCCGCCCCAGCGCCGTCACGACCGTCTCGAGATTCTTGCGCGGGTCGGGCCCACCGACAAACATCACATACCGCCCGGGAGCGCTCGCCGGCCGTGGCGCAGGCGTGCCGCCGGCGTGACGGGCCGCGAACGCCCCCCGCAGGGCAACGCCGGTGACCGCTACAGCTTCGGGGTCGACTCCCAGCCTCGAGACCACCTCGTCGCCGACGGCGGTGGAGATCGGCAGGAACAACCCCGCCGCCGCCAGCCACTCCAGCGCCGCCGCGTAGGAGAGCAGCGGGCCGCGGCTGGCGAGATAGCGATCGGGATCGATCAGCGGGATGAAGTCGTAAACGACCGCGCAGGGGAGAATCTCGGGCCGGTCGAAAAACCGGGCGACGAGCCGGGTGTCGTGCGTCATCGGCGAAAGCCAGAGGAACACGGCCGGCTCGCCGGGGCGCGGCGCGAAGGCGTATTGGACGCTGTCGCAGAGGGCGGAGATCTCGGCAGGGGGCGCCCCCAGCGCCGCATCAGCCAGGCCGATGATCGTCACCTCACCGCGCCGCAGCGACCGGGCCGCCGCGAGGAGGAAGGCCGCGTGCGAGCCGATGCCACGGCGGGCAAAGCCGGGATCCTGAAGGCAACGGAGGTCGGCGTAGACAAGCATCGTGAAGGGGCGTCGAGGAGGCTGACGGCCTCAGCAGGGATCAGGCCACCTTCCGCAGCGGCTCGACGTCGGTGATCACCCGAGCTTGCGGCACGTCGACGAGCGCCCGCACGAGCGCTCCGAGATCCGACGCGGGGGAAACCGCGGCGAGCAATTCAGTCTTGGAAGCACTCTCGGCATTCGTGCCGCGCAACCGCGCCCGGAGCAGCGCAACGAGCAGTTGCTCGGCCTCAGGATCGCTTCCCCGCGACTTCTGCCGCCGGGCGCGCGGCGGACGGAGCCGCTGCCCGAGCGGCCGGATCCAGTGGCGCTCGAGCTCGCGAAGTCCCTCGAGAAGCCGGGCGCCGATGACGCGCGTCGCCCCCATGATCAGGCCACCATCCGGTGCTGGGGGGCGGTGGCGCCACCGGCATTCCGCTCCCGCCTGGCCAGCTCGAGGTCGCCGTCGACCATCATCTCGACGAGCTCCTGGAACGACACCCGCGGCGTCCAGCCGAGCTTCGTGTTGGCCTTCGTGGCATCGCCGAGGAGGAGATCGACCTCGGCGGGGCGGAAGTAACGCGGGTCGACTTCGACAAAGTCGCTGTAGTCGAGGCCCAGCCTGCCAAAGGTGAGCTCGCAGAATTCTCGCACGGTGTGGAGCTCGTTGGTGGCGACGACGTAATCATCTGCCTGCGGCTGCTGGAGCATCAGCCACATCGCCTCGACATAGTCGCCGGCGAAGCCCCAGTCGCGCTTGGCGTCGAGGTTGCCGAGATGGAGCTTGTCCTGCATGCCGAGCTTGATGCGGGCCGCCGCGCGGGTGATCTTCCGCGTCACGAACGTCTCGCCGCGGCGCGGGCTCTCGTGATTGAAGAGGATCCCGCACGAGGCGTGGAGGTCGTAGCTCTCGCGGTAGTTGACCGTGATCCAGTGCCCGTACACCTTGGCAACGCCGTAGGGCGAGCGTGGGTAGAAGGGGGTCGTCTCCTTCTGCGGCGTCTCGACCACCTTGCCGTACATCTCCGAGCTCGACGCCTGGTAGAAGCGGATCTGCTCGCCGGTATCGTCCTGCACGTCGCGGAGGGCCTCGAGGATGCGGAGCGTGCCGACGGCCGTCACATCGGCGGTGTAGGCCGGCTGGTCGAAGCTGACGCGCACATGGCTCTGGGCAGCGAGGTTGTAAACCTCGTGCGGACGGATCTGGCGGATGAGCCGCGCCAGGCCGCTGGCGTCGGAGAGATCGCCGTAATGGAGCTCGACGCAGGGATCGGTGCCGCGGATGAGGTGCTCGATCCGCTCCGTGCCGAAGGTGCTCGATCGACGCCGCAGCCCGTGGACTGCGTATCCCTTCGAGACGAGGAGTTCCGCAAGGTAGGAGCCGTCCTGACCGGTCACCCCGGTGACCAACGCGCGCCGCTGCATCGAATCTGCTCCTGGTGTCGTGGCCATGCTCTCGCTATCCGTGGCTTGGTCGGGGAGTCACGCAGCCGGGATACACCCCCGTGCCGGGACCTTCCGGGGGGACAGTAGCAGGGGTATTCCGCAATCCCAAGATCATTTCGGCGCGAAGCTTCGGAGGCCATGAGGCAGGGAATCGCACCGCGATCGGCCCCCTGCCCGCTCGCTTCAGGCACTGCGACGCAGCGACGCCGGCAGCAGGCTGGCATACACCTCGGCGTAGCCGCGGGCCATCCGCTCCCACGAGAAGCCCCGGGCGTGCGTCTGGCAGCGCGTGGCGGCAGCGGGGTCGGAGTGATAGCGCCCCATCCCCGACCAATACGCCGCAGCGAGGGCATCGCCGTCATAGGCGTCGAAGAAGTAGCCGTGGTCGCCGGCGATCTCGGGGAGGCTCGTCCGCCGCGACATGAACACCGGCTTCCCGCAGAGCATCGCCTCGAGTACCGGAAATCCGAATCCCTCGGTGAGCGACGGAAAGAGGAACGCCTCGCAATGTTCGTAGAGCCACTGGCGATCGGCGTCGCTCACCTCGCCGGGGATCACCACCCGCTCCCCGAGCCGTCGCGCCGCCACCTCGCGCTCGAGGAATTCTCCGTACGGTGTCGCCTTCTTGCCGGCGATCACCAGCCGCTGCCCCGGGAGCTTCTCGAGGAGATCGAGAAGAACGTGGAAGTTCTTGTGGGCCAGGCAGTTCCCCACCGTGAACAGGAACGGCCCTGTGGGGAGGAAGCCCGGCCGGATGGTCGAGGCAGCGACCGGCTCGGGAACCCCCAGCGGCACGACATGCACCGGCTTGTCGCGCAGTTCCAGATGCCTGACAACGTCGCGGGCTACGAACTCGGAATCGGTGACGATCACGGCAGCGCGGTCGATCTTCCGCTGGATGTCGGCGAGCTTCCGCCCGGCATTGGCGAGTTGATCGTCGTGCGGGGCCTCGTGGAGGAAGTTGAGATCGTGGATCGTGAGGATCACCGGCACGCGCGGATCGAGCGGCCAGTAGCGCGACATCTGGTTGGTCGCATGCCAGGCAGCGAACGCCGGCCGACCCATCACCGGCCGAACCAGCGGCCGGTAGAAGCGCTGCACGGCCTCCTTCCGCCACGGGGCGACGTCGAGCCGCCCGAACCGTCCGCCCGGCGGCGGGGCATCCTTGGCAAACCACGCCTCGGCGCCGCGCGGCAGGAAGAACACCGGCTCGAAGCGTAGGTCGGCAAGGGCGAGGATCTCTCGGCCGAGGTGGAGGGAAAACCGGCCGAGACCGCAGTTGATGTGCCGGAGCTTCTCCAGATCGATGACGATCCGCGGACGGCGACCCGGGAAAGGGAGGGACGGGCTAGGGCTTGATTTTGACATCGATCGGCTCCCGGGAATCAGTAGGAAAGAGAATCTTGGCGACCCTGGGCCAGATCACAAAGAGCTGTTTTCCGGTCTGATGTGAGCGGGCGGAGATCGCTTTCTGAGGGCCGAAAAGCTGCGGTTGCCCCACACCCAACCGATCGACTACCAATCCGCCTCCCGGGTGGCGTACCCGCCGCCGGGGCAAGGGGACTTGTGCGCCCCCGGAACGATTGGGAAGCGGTCCGACAAGGGACGCACGAGGAATGACATGCAACCGATCCTGGTGACGGGGGGCGCGGGGTTCATCGGCGGGGAGTTCGTCCGGCAATGGATCGCCGGGGAAGAGGGGGCCGTCGTCAACCTCGACGCCCTCACCTA
>CAMCCR010000204.1 GCA_945873085.1 Candidatus Kuenenia stuttgartensis
AGCGCCGCGGTGCCGGCGAGGGCCACCGCCGCGTCGGGATGCCGGGCGACCGACGGTGCCAGCCCAAACCAGACGAGCTTTGGAAACTGCGCATCGGTGGCGAAGGTGTCATGGGCGGCAAGCGCCCCGGCAACGTTCCAAGCGGGGCCATCGGCGAGCCGACCGACAGCCGAGGCGAGATGGAGTTGCACAGGCCCTGCCAGATCGGTGGCCGCCAAGGCGACGAGCCGCTCGACCGCCGCCGGCGAAGGCTGCCGGCCTCCCGGCGAACACGCATCAACGAGGAGCCGCACCCCCCAGCTGCGTACGAACGGATCGGGGTCGTCGAGCCGTGCCAGGAGGAAGGTCTCGTCGAGGGCTTGAGTCTGGTCGACCGCCGGCCGGTCGATCGCGGGCTGGTTGATCGCAGCCAAGGCCCACAGGGCGCGGAGGCGGTGAGCAGGATCAGCCGCCCCGGCGGCGCGTTCGCGGAGCCAGGCGATGTCGGCGGCAAGGTCGTCGCCACGCAGCGCCCGCTTCTGCCACTCGCGCACCGCCGCGCGGTTCCACCACTGGTCGGCGACGAGGAGATTGCCGCGCAGGGCCGTCCCCTCGAGCCCGGCGACATCGACGCCGGCCGGGGTCCGCGGGGCACCGTAGACGAGCTTGTAGATCCGGCCGCTCGTGCGATGGACGCCGTCATGGTCGTGGCACTCGCCGGTGTCGGACCAATCGGCGATATAGACCCCGCCGTCGGGGCCGCTGACGAGATCCATGCCGCGATAGAACGGATCGGCGATGAAGCAGAGATCGTCGCCATGCGACGCGGTGTAGCCGGCCCCGAGCGGCGCGAGACGGTCTTGGTTGATCCGCCGGCCGTGGAGGTTGAGGGTGAACACGCCGCCGCGGTACTCCTGCGGCCAGTTGGTGCCGCCGTAGATCATCAGGCCGATGTGGGCGTGGCCCCCGCCAGCGGCGCTGGTCTTATCGGAGACGCCGAAGCGGATGTCGCTCCACTTCTCGCCGGTGTCCCAATGGACATGATCGGCCACCTGCGGCACGAGGTCGTAGACATGCGACTCGAGGTCCGTGCCGTACATCCGCTCGGTGTGAGCGCCGTACACCGCATGCCAGAGGTGGCCGATGACGGTGTTGATGACAAACGTCTCGCCATGCTCGTCGAAGTCGGTGCCCCAGGAGTTTGTCATCCCGGAGATCACCCCCTCGACGACCTTGCGGCCGGGGTGGTAGCGCCACACGCCGGTGTTGATCTCGACGCGCTGCGAATCCCCCGCGCCGGGGACACCGATCCGCGACGTTCCCTGGATCCCGTGCCGGGCCCACAGCCAGCCATCCGGGCCCCACTTGAGGCCGTTGCACGGCGTGTGGCCGACGCTCGTCTCGTTGATGCCATCGAGAACGATCTCGGGAGGGCCGTCGGGGACGAGATCGTCGTTGCGATCGGGGATGAAGAGAAGGTGGGGGAGGTCGATCACCCACACCCCGCCGAGCCCCACCGCGACGCTCGTCAGCCGCGTGCCGCCATCCCAAAACACCGTCCGCTCGTCATGCTTGCCGTCGCCGTCGGTGTCGGTGAGCACGGTGACGCGGTCGCGGAGCGTGTCATCCCACCCGCCGAGGTTGCTCCCTGCCCAGGTGAAGTTCTCCGCCACCCACACCCGTCCTCGTGCATCGGTGCACAGGCCGATCGGATTTTGGACATCGGGCTCGGCGGCGAAGACCTGGAGCGCGAAGCCGGGGGGAAGCTTGGCCGTTCGGCAGACCTCGGCCGGGTCCATCGGTGTCTCGGTCGACTTCTCGGTGTTCGGCGGCGTGGGGAAATCGTCCGCCGGTGCGACTGTCCCGAGGAGCATCGAGCTGATCATCAAGCCGAGCATCGTGACCGATCGGAGCCAAGCGTTGAATCGCATGCTGATCCCTACGGAAAAAAGTGGCGACAGAATGGAGCATCGAGCCAGCGCGACCGAATCCCCCCGACCGCGGTGGGAAATTGTAGCCGGAGCCCTTCGGGGGCGTGACACCGTTCCTGGGGGGAAACTTCGGGGGCGTCAGGCGATCCCGAGGACGTCGCGCATCGAATAGAGCCCTGCCGGCTTCCCGGCGAGGAACGCCGCGGCGGCCAGCGCCCCACGGGCGTAACAGTCGCGATTCGTGGCCCGGACGTTGACCGAGAGCGATTCCCCCTCGAGGCCGAAGAGGATCGTGTGCTCGCCAGGATTGTCGCCGGCGCGGACGGCGTGGTATCCGATCTCGTCGGCCGGGCGAGCGCCGGGGCGCCCCTCGCGGCCGTGGGCGGCCTTTGTCTGCCCCATCGCGTCCTGCACGAGGCTGCCGAACTTGAGCGCCGTGCCGCTCGGCGAATCCTCCTTGTGGCGATGGTGGCATTCGACGATCTCGACGTCGGCCCGCACGCCGGTGCGGTGGAGGAGCGCCGCGGCCCGCGCCACGAGGTCCATCGCCACGTTCACCGCCAGGCTCATCGACGGCGACTGAAGGATGGCGATTTCCTTGGCGGCCGCCTCGATCGCTGCCTGGTCGGAGGCCTCGAGCCCGGTGGTCGCCACGACCAGCGGCACCTTCCGGGCAACACAGGCCGCGGCGATCGCCGCCACGGCCCCAGGGAGGGAGAAGTCGATGACGACATCGGCCGGGCAGGTCCAGCCATCGCTGATTCCCACCCCGGCGGCCGCCACCCCGGCGAGCGTCCCGGCGTCGCTGCCGGCCAGCGGATGACCGGCCCGATCGATCGCCGCCACGAGCTTCCACTGCTCCAACTCCGCCGCCGCGCAGGCGATGATCCGCTGCCCCATGCGTCCCGCGGCGCCATGCATCACCAGCCGGAGCGGCTGCCGCGAGGTCGGGGCAGGGGAAGGGATCGCGGCGGCAAGCGGGCTCATCGGGCATTCCTCTTTGGAGTCTTGGTGGTGCGGGGCCTGGGCCCCGATAGCCCCCCATCATAGAAAGCGCCTTCCGCGACACCACAGGCTGCCCACGCCCTGCCGGCAGGGTTTGCCTTTCCTGCCCTCCTTTCCGTGAGGTGGGTCGGCTGGAGAAGCTGACTCACGCCCGCTCCTGGCCCCTGAAGAAGGCTTCCGTTTCGCGTCGATGGCTCCCCTGTCGGCAGGGCGATCCCAGGGAAGGGGCGCCCTCGCGGCAGGGGAGGGAGAGCGATGCTCTACAGCCGCCAGCATTCAATCGCGTTTGCCCATTACCCCAAGACCGCCGGGCATTCGATGGTGAAGTGGTTTCGGGCGACCTTCCCCGACGCCGCCTTCGTCACCCCCGACCCGATCCACCCGGTCAGCCATCTTTCCGTCCGCGAATCGCTCGACCGGCTCGGCATCGCCCCGCAACCGCTTCGCTTCCTCGGGCGATCGGGCCGCAACGCCGTCGGCAACCTCGCCCGCCACATCCTTCCGTTCCCGCAGCCGCAGCTCCGGATCATCGGCGTCGTCCGCGAGCCGATGGCGATGCTCGTGTCGCTGTTTGAATACTGGCAGAGCTACGACTTCGGCGCCGAGCCGATCACGCCGCTGATCGCCGCCGCGAAGACCGGATCGTTTCCGATCTTCCTCGAGCGCGCGATCCTCCGTCGCGAGCTCCCCAAGTACGACAACTTTTTCGACGTCGGCGGGGAGCTGTGGGCCAACACCCGGCTCCTCGATCTGGAGTCCCTCGACGAAGACCTCGACGCCCTGACCGACGAGTGGGGGATCGAGACCCCGGTGACGCGCCTCGATCGCTGCAACGTCGGCCCCCGCCAGGTCCGCGATCTCTCGCCGTATCTCGAAGAAGCCGGCGCTCTGGCGACGGCCGCCCGCAGCTACTTCGGCTGGTACTACCGGCGCCAAGCCGCCACGGCTGCGACCGTCCGCCGCGTGGCGTGACCTCGACGTCCGCCGCCCCCGCCAGCGCCCAATCCCAGATGGGGTGCCCAAAATGACGGCTGCTGCCGTTTATGGCCATTGGCGGGGGGCCTTCGCCACCATCTAGACACTCTCACGTGCGTGGGATTTCGCCATCGGTATGATAAACCCCTGGCTTTGGAAAGGTTCCTTCCGACTGGGGCATGGCCATGGGCAGACGACTCGACCGCAGGAGGACCGCAGTGGCCGGCGGGGCGAGGCGCTTCGCCACACGCCTTCTCCTCGCGCTTCCGGCGGTTCTGGCGCTTCCGGCGGTCCTGGGCCTCAGCGTGCCCGCCGCGGCGGCGTCACTGAAGTTCTCCTTCGTCGCCGCTGGGACGCTCGCCACCCTGCCGGCGACCAATCCCACCCTCTACGCCAACGTGACCGGTGGCTTCGCCGCTGCAGGCGCGTACTGGTCGAGCCAGTTCCAAGACGACATCACGATCAACATCGAGATCGACTACCCGGCCCTCGCCCCGGGAACGCTCGGAAACGCTAATTCCCAGAGCGTAGGCATCAGCTACGCCGACGTGCGGTCGGCCCTCACCTTCGACCGGAGGAGCGTCGACGATTTCACGGCCGCATCGAGCCTCCCTGCCGGCACAGCGCTCTCCTTCCTCACCAACAACGAGCAGACGGGCGCTTTGCAGGTCGACGCGAACGGCTCGATCAACAACACGGTGCTCGACGTTCCCCGTGCCAACGCCAAGGCGCTCGGATTTTTCGGCACTGGCTTCGACCCGAACGACGCCGTCATCGACGCCGCGATCAACTTCTCGAGCAACTACTCCTGGGACTTCGACCGCTCCAACGGCATCAGCCCCGGGACGATCGACTTCGTGGGCGTGGCGATCCACGAGATCGGCCACGCGATGGGCTTCGTGAGCGGCGTCGACGTCGTCGATTTCGTCTCATTTCCCAACGGCAACGCCGCCTATCGTGGCACCGAACTCGACCCCTACCGCGTGTTCAGCGTCCTCGATCTCTACCGACACGGGGCCCGCAACGGCGGCGGACTCGATTACGCCACCGGTGGCACCGGCACGAACACACCCTACTTCTCCCTGGACGGAGGATTGACGTCGCTGGGCAGTTTCGCCACCGGTCAATTCAACGGCGACGGGCGCCAAGCCAGCCACTGGAAGGACAATCTCGGCTTGGGGATCATGGATCCGACGTTTGCGTACGGGGAGTTGGGGGTCGTGAAGCCGCTCGACATCCGCGCTTTCGACGTCATCGGTTACGACTTGGTCGTCGTTCCGGAGCCGGCCGCCCTCGGGCTTCTCGCCCCGGCGGTGGTGATCGCCCTCTGCCGCTCCCGCCGCCGTCGCGGCTGACAGAACGCGGGCACTTCGTTTGAGGGAGTTGCGCGGTCGTGCTGTCGAGCGCTGGAAGCCGCGGACTGACTCCGTGATCGAGAAGCCGGGCGAATCCCTTCTTGCTGTCTTGGCCATTGCCCACATCAGGAGGCCGAGGCCTCGTGTGCCGGTAGCGTTGACGTCGGCCCCTTGGGCAACGAGGGCATCGATCTGCTGAACATCCTCGTCGGCAACCGCGTTGGCCAATCGGATCATGACCGAATCCTGGTAGAGGTCACGCGACCGCCAGAAAATCGTCAGCGGAATCACATTCGTCGCCACGCCGATGACGAACACCGCCGCCGCGACCGCGGCAAGAGCCGCGAACGATCCAACCACCCAGAGCCCGCGACGGCGAAGGAGAGGCGGCGGTGAACTACGATCATTCACGGTGATCCACCGAGCGGCGAGGTGCTGCGGGGCTGTGACATCGACGACATCCGTGGGCCGTGTGCCAGAGCGGCTGGAGCGACAGGTACGTCGGCCGCTAACCGATGCTGGCTCACAAATAGCCTTGTCGCTTCAGTTCCTGGATGAACTCCTCCCGAAGCCGACG
>CAMCCR010000205.1 GCA_945873085.1 Candidatus Kuenenia stuttgartensis
ATCATCGGCAGGACTTGTTCCTGGTAGGGAACCTGCACGTCGAGGATGGCCGGGCCGGGGGCGTCGATGAGCCGCAAAAGGGCCCCTTCGAGATCCTGCTTCTCCGACACCGTCTCGGCCTGCCAGCCGAAGCCGCGGGCGATCATCACGAAATCGGGATAGCGGCTCTGGGGCGAGATGCCGTCTCCCTTTCCGGCCGCCTCGGGATTGTTGATCGGCCCGAGGTAGGTGTGGGCCCGATTCCCCTTGAAGAAGCGGTCCTCCCACTGCACGACCATGCCGAGGTGCTGATTGTTGAGGAGCAGCACCTTGACCGGGATGTTCTCACAGGTGCAGGTGGCGAGTTCCTGGATGTTCATGAGGATGCTGCCGTCGCCGTCGATGTCGACAACGAGCGCGTCGGGGTGGGCCACCTTGGCTCCCATCGCCGCCGGGAGGCCGAAGCCCATCGTCCCCAAGCCGCTCGACGAGATCCACGTCCGCGGCCGGCGGAATTGGTAGAACTGCGCGGCCCACATCTGGTGCTGGCCGACCCCGACGGTGATGATCGTGTCGCGCTTGGCCGTCAGCCGCGACAGCTCCGCGATCGCCTCCTGGGCGAGGATGCCGGGGTAGTTGGTGTCGAAAGCGAACGGGTCTTCCCGCTTCCATTCCGCGATCCGGTCGTGCCAGGGGCCGAGATCGGCGGTCGGTGCCTCGACGATCTTGTTGAGCTGCCCGAGGGCCTCCTTGACGTCGGCCACGATCGGGATGTGAACGACCTTGTTCTTGTTGATTTCGGACGGATCGACGTCGATGTGGACGATGAATCCATGCTCGGCGAAGGCCGACACTTTCCCGGTGACCCGGTCGTCGAAGCGGACGCCGAGGGCGAGGAGGAGATCGGCCTCGTCGACGGCGTAGTTGGCGTAGACGCTGCCATGCATGCCGAGCATGTCGAGCGAGAGCGTGTCGTCGGCCGGATAGGCCCCGAGCCCCATGAGGGTCATCGTCACCGGGATCCCGGTGCGTCGGGCGAGTTCGCGGAGCTCCTCGGAGGCACCGGCGGAGATCACGCCGCCGCCGGCGTAGATCACGGGGCGCTTGGCACGCTTGATCGCCGCGGCCACCTGGGCGATCTGCTCCGGATGGGCCCGACGAACCTCCGGCCGATAGCCGGGCAGGTTCATCGCTGCGGTGTAATCGGGAACGAGTTGCGCGACCTGGATGTTCTTGGGGAGATCGACGAGCACGGGGCCGGGGCGGCCGGTGGTGGCGATGTGGAAGGCCTCGCGCATCACGCGGGCGATGTCAGCCGGATCGGTGACGAGGTAGTGGTGCTTCGTGATCCCACGGCAGACCTCCACCATCGGGGTTTCTTGGAAGGCGTCGGTGCCGATGACGCTCGTGCCGACCTGGCCGGTGAGGACGAGCATCGGGATGCTGTCGAGCTTCGCGTCGGCGATCGCCGTGACGAGGTTGAGGGCTCCGGGGCCGCTGGTGCCCATGCAGACGCCGATCCGCCCGGTCGTGCGGGCGTAGCCCTGGGCCGCGAATGCCCCCCCCTGCTCGTGGCGGGGGAGGATCGTCCGGATCCGATCGGCGTAGCGGGTGAGCGACTGGTGGAGGGGCATGCTCGCCCCGCCCGGATAGGCGAAGATGACATCGACGCCGTGGGCAATGAGCGACTCGACCACCACGTCGGCACCGCAAATCACGGTGTCTGTCGTGCGGGGACGTGAGGCGGTAGCCATGGCGGATGTCCTTCGGTGGTGCGGTCGATCAATGGGAAGCGTACGACGGAAAGCAGTCCCTTCAAAAATACACGAAAAGTGACCCGGGGCGTGAGGGGATGTCGCGGTTTTTTGCCCCGGTCGGGCCGAGCGGAATCCCGACCCCTGCGGCGGATGGCTCTCCGGGGAAAAACGCCAGTTTTCCAAGGCTTGGCCGGTACGGGGGGATCGGTCCGCGGGCATGGTGTAGAGTGAAGGGATGAATCCAGCCGACACCACTGCCCGTCCCGCTCCCGCCTCCGCCCCCCCCGCCGGCTCGGGCCCCCCGCCGACTTCAAATCTGCGGATTCGCAGCCTGGATGCGCTGGTGCCCCCCGCCCGGCTCATGGCTCTGCTGCCGCTCGACACGGCTGCCACGGCCACGATTCTCGACGGCCGCCTCGCGGTGGAGCGGGTGTTGTCGGGAGAGGATCCCCGGCTTCTCGCAGTGGTCGGCCCCTGCTCGATCCACGACCTCGATGCGGCCCGCGAGTATGCCGGGCGGTTGCAGAGCCTCGGCGAACGGGTTTCCGGGCGGATCCTCGTCGTGATGCGGGTCTATTTCGAGAAGCCGCGGACGACCGTCGGCTGGAAGGGGCTTATCAACGATCCCCACATCGACGACAGCTTCGACGTCGGTACCGGCCTGCGGATCGCCCGTGGGCTGCTCATCGAGATCGCCCGGATGGGGCTGCCGACGGCGACGGAGTTTCTCGAGCCGATCACGCCGCAGTACATCGCCGACACGATCGTCCTCGGGGCGATCGGCGCCCGGACGACCGAGTCGCCCACCCACCGCCAAATGGCCAGCGGCCTGTCGATGCCGGTCGGTTTCAAGAACTCCACCGACGGCTCCCTCCAGGCGGCCGTCGATGCCATGCAGTCGGCCCGGGCCCCGCACAGCTTCCTCGGCATCGACAACGACGGCGGCACCTGCGTCGTCTCGACCACCGGCAATCCCTGGGGGGTGCTCATGCTCCGCGGCGGCCGGAGCGGCTCCAACTACGCTCCCGAGGTGCTCCATGAGGCCCGCACCCGCCTCGAGGCGGCTGGCCTTCCGCCCCGCGTGATCGTCGATTGCAGCCACGCCAACTCCGGGAAGGATCACCGCCGCCAGTCGATCGTGTGGCGCGACGTCCTCGCCCAGCGGGTCGCCGGCGACCGTTCGATCGTCGGCATGATGCTCGAGAGCAACATCGAGCCCGGCAGCCAACCCGCTCAGGCCGACCGCTCGAAGCTCACCTATGGCGTCTCGATCACCGATGGATGCATCGGCTGGGACGAGACCGAAGCGCTCATCCAAGAAGCCCACGACCGGCTGGCTGGCGAGTCGCTGGACCATTCGGCCTGACGGCCCCATGGCAGGCTCGTCTGAACGGCATCCCTGACGGCCCCCTTCAAGCAGTCTGCGGAGACGATGCTTTGAGCGAAGACCATGCGACCGAGATCGCCGATCCCGCCGAGCCCGCCTCGGCCGACCACTGGCTCGCCAGGGCCCAGGTGCTCCTCGTTGATGACAGCCGGATGATGCGCGCCGTCCTCAAGAAGGCCCTCGGCGAGATCGGCTTTCGAAATGTCGTCGAGGCGGTCGACGGCGGGGATGCCGTGGCGAAGATGCTGGCTGCCCCCTTCGACCTGGTGCTCCTCGACATGGAGATGCCGGTGATGACGGGGCTCGAGGTGTTGGCGGCAATGAACCTCGCCCCCGACCTCAAAGGCCTGCCGGTGATCGTCATCTCCGGGGCCGACCAGATCGACATGGCGGTGCAGTGCATCGAGGCCGGGGCCGAGGACTACCTCACCAAGCCGCCGAATCTCACGCTCCTGCGGGCCCGCGTCTCGACCTCGCTCGAGAAGAAGCGGCTCCGCGATTTGGAGCGGCTCCGGCTCCTCCAACTCCAGGCCGAGAAGGAGCTCGTCGAGCGCGAACGGGAGAAGTCGGAGCGGCTCCTCCTCAACATTCTCCCGTCGGCGATCGCCGGGCGGCTCAAGGGGGGGGAGAAGTCGATCGCCAACGGCCACGAAATCGTCTCGGTGATGTTTGCCGATCTCTGCGGCTTTACAGCGCTGTCGCGAAAGACAACCCCGGCCGATCTCGTTTCGATGCTCAACGGGATCTTCACCGCCTTCGACCACATCGTCGAGGAGCATGGCGTCGAGAAGATCAAGACGATCGGCGACTGCTACATGCTCGTCGGCGGGATTCCGCTCCATCGCGACGACCATGCTGCCGCCGTGGCCGAGTGCGCCCTCGAAATGCTCGACGCCCTCGCCGCCCTCAATCGCGAAACCGGCACCGAACTCCAGATGCGGGTGGGGATCCACACCGGGCCGGTCGTGGCGGGTGTGATCGGCAAGATCAAGTTCACCTACGACCTGTGGGGCGACACCGTCAACGTCGCCAGCCGGATGGAGTCGTCGGGCCAGCCCGGCCGCGTCCACATTTCCGAGCAGACCGAAGCCCAGCTCCGGGGGCGATTCCTCCTCGAGGATCGCGGGTTCGTCGAGTGCAAGGGGCTCGGCCCCGTGAAGACGTTCTTCCTCAACAGCCCCGTTTCAGCGGGCTGAATCGGATCCCCGCTCGGTCGGTGGGAGACCGCTGCCGGTCGGCCGATCAGAACGTGGCCAAGGGCTTGCGGGCCACGCCATCGACGATCGCGCCTGCGATCTGTGGGAGCGGGAGGACGAGGTCGACGACGCCGAGCTCGATCGCTGCCCGCGGCATCCCGTAGACGACGCAGGTTTTTTCGTGTTCGGCGATCGTCCTGCCCCCGGCCTTGCGGATCGCCGCCATCCCCATCGCGCCGTCGCTTCCCATCCCCGTCAGGAGCGCCGCAGTGACATACTTTCCCCCCGCCTCGGCAACGGAGCGGAAGAGAACGTCGACGCTCGGCCGGCAATGGTGCACCGGCGGGCTCTGCATGAGCCTCGTCTTGTAGCCCTCCCCCTGCCAGGTGAGGGCGAGGTGGTAGTCGCCCGGGGCGACGACGCAGGTGCCGCGCTCGAGGATCATGCCATCCTCCGCCTCGAAGACGCGCATCGAGCAGAGCGAATCGAGGCGCCCGGCAACGGCCTTGGAGAAATAGGGGGAGATGTGCTGCACGACCGCGATCGGCGGCAGGCCCTCGGGGAGATTGGGAAGCACCGTCCGCAGCGCTTCCACGCCCCCGGTCGAGGCCCCGATGACGATCAGCTGGCGGTTGTCGACGCGGCCGGTGTAGGGGGGAGGCTTCGGCCCGGCAGCCGACGGCTCGTTGACCACGGCTGGCTTGGCGGCCGCGGCGGTCGAGCTCGTCGTGGAGCGGTCGGCCCGGGCCATCATGCCGCGGAAGCGCACCGAGGCCGCTGCTGCCTTGACGTGGTGGGCGAGTTGCCCGGCGAGCGCCCCGACCGACATCGTGCCGTTGGGCTTGGCGAGAACGTCGACGGCGCCGGCTTCGAGGGCATCAAGCGCCACCTGCGAGCCGGCCTGGGCCAGGGAGCTGACCACCACCACCGGCATCGGATGATGCTGCATGAGGATCCGCAGGAAGGTCAGCCCGTCCATCCGCGGCATCTCGAGGTCGAGCGTGAGCACGTCGGGGGCGAGCCGCATGATCTTCTCGCGGGCCACATAGGGATCGCACGCCGATCCCACCACCTCGATCCCCGGATCGAGGTTGAGCGCGTCTGTGATCGTCTTCCGCACGAGTGCCGAATCGTCGACGACAAGCACGCGGAGTTTCTTTTGGGTCGACGGGACGCTCATGGGAAACCTGAAACTGGGAGCGGGGCCCTCGAGCGGGCCGGGGCGTGTCACTCGGGACGCATGTAGACACTCGGGGCGATCGTGCGGAGACCGTGGCGGAGGCCGATGAGGCTCTCCGAATGGCCGACAAACAAGAATCCCCCCGGGGCGAGCTGATCGGAGAGGCGCTCGATGAGCGTGTTTCGCGAGGGGACATCGAAGTAAATCATGACATTCCGGCAGAAGATCACATCCAGGCCGCGCGGGACGGGGTAGACGTCCTGGAAGAGGTTGACGTAGCGGACGGTCACCTGGCGGCGGAGTTCATTCTTGA
>CAMCCR010000206.1 GCA_945873085.1 Candidatus Kuenenia stuttgartensis
GTCTCCTACGATGCCGTCAGCGGCACCTCGGTGCTGACGTTCGAATCAGGGAAGGTGGCGGCCGACAAGCTCTACCGGCTTCAGGTCGGCAACTCGACCGACGAGAACAACCTTCTCGACAAGGCGGTCAACGTCGGCTCGCTGTTCACGGGCAACGGCTACTCCGTCCAGTCGTTCCTCGGCGACGGCACCGAACTGGCCAACGACGTCGATCTCTATCGCGTCAGCCTCACGGCGGCCGGCACGATCACGGCCCTGATCACGCCCGACGCGGCCCTCGCGCCGCTCGTTCGCCTCTTCGACGCAGCCGGCAATGAGGTGGCCGTGAGCACAGCGGCGGCCGCGGGGACGGCCCGGACGGTGTCCTTCGTCGCCCCCGCGGGGATGTACTACGTCGGCATCTCGAGCGTGGGGAACGCTGCCTACAGCCCCACGACCGGCACCGGCGCCGCCGGCGGCACGACGCGTGGCGGCTACAAGCTCGCTCTCGGATCGACCGTCGCTGTCGCTGCTTCGGACGACAACTCGAGCTTTTCCACCGCCACGGCCCTCGGCACGATCGGCCTGGCCGGGCAGTCGGTGGCGGGGTCGATCAATGTCCGCCCGACGATCGCCACGCCGGTCGGCAACCTCCTCTTCCCGAGCCAGCCTGGCACCGGCGACGAGCCGGGCCACCGCGACATCCCGGTCGGGATCGAATCGCACGGCATCCCCGATTCCTTCGTCGATCCAGCCAGCGGAATGACCGTCTTTCTCTACAACTTCCAGGACGTCTACGGCACCGATCCGCAGGGGAATACGCTCTTCAACGCGATCACCGAGGAACAGAAGCAGCGGGCCCGCGAGATCTTCACGCTCTTCAGCCTCAATGCCGGCATCCGCTTCGTCGAGACGGCCAATCAGGGGCTCACGGTCGTCACCGGCGACGTCCGTGCGGTCTCCCCGGGCATCCCCCCGAATGCCGTCGGCGGCATCTGTGGCGGCGGACTGGCCGTGATGAACTCGACGATCGACTGGGGGCAGAGCGAATACGGCGGCGGCTGGTTCTCGACGGCGATGCACGAGATCGGCCACGCCATCGGCCTGGGCCACGCCTACGACATCCCCTCGGTGATGGGGGGAGGCGAGTCGGGGGCGCTCGGTTCCATCGGCGAAAACATCCTTCCTTACGACTACGACTCCGTTCACATCAACGTCCTCTTCCCGAAGACCGGGTCGGACATCGACGTCTACAAGTTCACCCTCGACACCGCCGGCACCTTCTCGGCGGAGACGATCGTCGCCCGCCAGGGGCAGGCAGCGAAGAGCACGCTCGACACCGTCCTCACGCTCTACAAAGACGTGGCCGGGGTGCGCACCCTCGTGGCCCGCAACGACGACTACTACGGGCGTGACTCGTTTGTCGGTCTCGACCTCCAGGCAGGGACCTACTTCCTCGCCGTGACGTCGACCGGGAACACGGCCTTCAATCCCGAGGTGATCGATTCGGGCTACGGCGGCCGCTCCGACGGCGCCTACGACCTGAAGATCAACTTCACGCCGATCTCCGACGTCGCCAACACGATCGTCGATGCCACCGGCACGGCGATCGACGGCGACCGTGACGGCAAGGTCGGCGGCGCCTTCAACTTCTGGTTCAACACGGCCGCGTCGGCCGGCACGATCTGGGTCGACAAGGCGGGGGTTAATACCAGCGCGTCGATCGTCAGCGGCTCCCCCACGGTGACCGTCGTCAGTACCGCCGATCTCGTCGTTGGTCGGATGGTCGCTGGCATCGGGATCCCGAGCGGGGCCACGGTCGCCGCGATCGTCAGCCCGACCCAGTTCACGCTTTCCCGGAACGCCACGGCCACCAACCCCACCGCCGGGCTGACCTTCGGAACACTGTCGAGCCCCTACCGGACGATCACCGCGGCGCTCGCGGCGGTCACCCCCGCGACGCGGATCATCCGCATCCTCGGCAATACCGGCAACGATGCCTCGATCCTCGATGACAAGCCCTATCTCGTCGGCACGACGCTTGCTGGCACGGCGCTGCCCGACGGGGCGACGTTCAACGTCCCGAAGGGGGTGACGGTGATGGTCGACGAGGGGGCCGCGCTCAAGCTCCGCGCCGCCGTCATCAACGTCGGCAGTTCCTCGGGGCTCGTTTCCCGGGCCGGGGCCGCTTTCCAGGTGCTCGGCACGCCGACGGCGCGGGTGAAGTTCTCCTCCTACCACGACGATACGCTCGGCGGCGACAGCGACGGCGTTGGGCCGGCAGTGCAGGGGGGGCAGTGGGGTGGCATCGTTCTCCGCCGCGACTCCGATTCCGCCACCGGGAAAGTGTTTCTCAACACGATCAGCCTGGCGTCGCTCAAGTACGGCGGCGGCAACGTGTTTGTCGATTCGGAGCTCCAGTCGTTCGCGCCGATCCATGTCGAGAGCACCCGGCCGACGCTCGCCTTCAACGAGATCTTCTCGAGCGCCGGGGCGGCGATTTCGGCCGATCCCGGCGCCTTCCTCGACGCCGACGGCCGCTATGGACCCGAAGTCCGCGGCAACCGGCTCCTCGGCAACACGATCAACGGGCTCTTTGTCCGCATCCGCACGAATCTCGGCAGCCCGATCGACAAGCTCGACGTGCCGGCCCGCTTCAAGAGCACCGACATCGTCTATGTGATCCAGGAAAATCTGATCCTCGCCGGCGGCGCCGGCGGGTATCTGCTCAATGAGGCGACCGGGAGGCCGGAGGCCCGGGCGACGGGGCGCCTGCAGGTCGACCAGGGCGTCGTGGTCAAGCTCCAGGGAGCGCGGATCGAACTGGAGCGCGGCAACGCGCAGCTCATCGCCGAAGGGACCGCCGAGCAGCGCGTGATCTTCACGAGCCTGGCCGACAATCGGTACGGCGCCGGGGCGACGTTTGACACCAATGGCAACGCCCCCGACGTCCGCTCCCCCGGCGATTGGGGCGGGATCATCATCCAGGCCGGATCGAAGGCGAGCATCGATAACGCCTACGTCGCCTATGCCGGTGGCCTGACGGCGATCGAGGGAGGCTTCGATCGCTTCGATGCCTTCGAGGTTCAGCAGGGTGAGCTGCGTCTCGCCAACAGCCGGATCGAGTTCAATGCCTCGGGCCGCTCGACCACCGATCGCAATGCCCGCGGTAGCAACGATGATTCGACCGTCTTCGTCCGCGCCGCACAGCCGGTGATCGTCGGCAACGACTTCCGCGACAACTCCGGCGCCACGATCAGCGTCAATGCCAACGCGATGTCGGAACGGGCGATGCCCGATTACGGCCGCAGCACCGGCGAGATCGATCGCTTCGTCGAGTATGACGACAACGTCGGGCCGCTCCTCCGCGACAATCGGATCTCGACGAAGATCAACTACGCCACCGACCGGCAAAAGGGGGCCTTCGACATCACCCTCGACTTCGCCGCTGGTGTGTCGCAGGCGATCAGGGATGCGATGACGGCCGCCGCCTTCCGCTGGGAGACGGTGATCACCGGCGACCTCACGTCGGTGCGTGACAGCAACGGCACCCTCATCGACGACATCGTCATCCGGGTTCAGCCGGGGCTGCTCGGCTCAAGCGCCGGCGACGGCACCGGCGGCACGCTCGCCAACGCCAGGCCGACGGCCTTCCGCGCGGCGACCGACCGCAACCCGCACCTCCCCTACAAGGCCGAGGTCGGCGTCGACTTGGCCGATGCCGCGAGCAGTCAACTCGTCACGATCCTCACCCACGAGATCGGCCACGCGCTCGGCTTCACCAACGTGAGCAACCTCCTCAACCTGATTTCGGGGGTGCGCTACGTCGGGGCCAACGCCCTGCAGGAATACCGCAACACGTTCGACGCCACGGCGACTGCCGTGCCGCTCGAAGGTGGCGGCGGCGCGGGCACCGCCTTCGCCCATTGGTCGGAGGCGACCTTCGGCTCGGAGCTCCTCACCGGCTTCCTCAACGCCGGCATCAATCCCCTCACCCGGCTCACGGTGGCGGCGTTCCAGGACATGGGCTACTCGGTCAACTACTCCGCGGCCGACGACTATCTCCCGCCGGCTGGCACAGCCGGCTATGCGCCGTCGATCAGCGGCGTGGTTGTCCGTGGCGGCCAGATCACGGTCGACAGCGTCTGGGACGATGACGACGTCGTCCACATCCTCAAAAACGAGATCGTTGTCGACAACTACCACACCGCCACGAGCCTGCGGCTGGAGAGCAAGGCCGGGGCGAGTCTCGTGGTCAAGCTCGACGGCCCCAATGCAGGCTTTACCGCCACGGGAACGCCGGGCGAGATCGACGACCGGATCGGCGGCTCGATTCAATTCGTCGGCGCGCCGGGATACCCGGTCGTGCTCACGAGCCTCTACGACGACACGGTCGGCGCGAGCCTCGATCCGCTCGGCCGCACCGTCACCGACACCAACAACGATGGCCGGGCCTGGATCGACGCCACGGCGACGGCCCCTGTGACCGGCAGCTGGCGGAGCCTGAAGTTCCTCCCGCTCTCCAACGACACCAACGTCGCCATCGTCCGGGAGTTGGAGAAGCCGTTCACGAACCTCGTCGACATCAATCAGGTCCCCGATGCCGCCCAGCTGCTCGGCGTCCTCGCGCCGACCTTCACGACCGGCACGGCTTCCTCGGAATCGGTCCAAAACAAGTCAAGCGACGACAACCGGCGCGACGGCTTTTCCGTCCGCGGCACGATCGCCACCGATGATCCGACCGACGTCGACATCTACAGCTTCGCCGGCTACGCCGGGTCGGAGGTGTGGTTTGATCTCGACAAGACGTCCAGCGCCCTCGACACGATGGTCGAACTGCTCGACGCCTCGGGCACGGTGCTGGCCCGCTCGGCCGACAGCCAGACCGACACCGGCTCGGTGACCGGCGACGTGATCGCAAACTCGTCGACCGGCGTGAGTGTGGGCTACCAACTCTCGCATGCCAACATCCTCCCCGGCACGCTCGGCGGCGTGATCTACCGCGGCAACACCGCCGTGCAGACGTTCACCGTCAATCGGGCGGGCACGTTCACGTTCGCGGCCATCGGTGCCCCGGCCACGAGGGTGCTCTCGGCGACGCTCAACCGCGACACTGGGCTTGTCACTTTTAACTGGTCGGCGTCTGTCGGCGCTGGCACCACGCGCATCGAGGCAGATTACTCCTTCGGAAATCTCTCCCTGGCGACCCTCGGCTACACCGCCACCGGCGAGCACGGCGCCCTGCCGCTGGAAAAGGATGCCTACCGCGGCAACGACTATTACACCGTCAACCCCCGCGATGCCGGCTTCCGGGCGATCCTCCCCGGCAGCAATGGCAGCCTCAATACCTACTTTGTCCGCGTCCGCAGCCAGCCGAATGTCGCACCTTCCGCGACGAAGGCTGCCTATGAGACGGCGCTCACCGATTCCGATGTGAAGACGGGGGCGACCAGCGGGGCCTACGAACTCCGCGTCCGCCTCCAACAGCGCGATCAAGTGCCCGGCTCGACCGTCCAGTATGCCGACATCCGCTTCGCGACGACCGGCATCGATGTTCAGGGTCTCCCGCGCAATTCGCTCCTGACGGGCACCGCCGGGGAAAGCGCCCTCAACACGAACAGGACCTTCATCGAGGCCCAAGACATCGGCAAGCTCCTCCAGAGCGACCAAAACACGATCAGCCTGGCCGGCAATGTCCAATCGTCGACCGACGTTCGCTGGTTCACCTTCTCGGTCGACTACGCCGGGATCCAGGCGATCGGTGGCGTCAACGGCGGCAAGAAGACCTGGGCGACGGTCCTCGACATCGACTACGC
>CAMCCR010000207.1 GCA_945873085.1 Candidatus Kuenenia stuttgartensis
CAGTGCCCCCAGCCGGCTTCCTCGCCCCTTCCCCTTGATCGGCGCCGTCACCGTCGCCACCGGCCGGGCGAGTTGCTCGTCGGCCGCGGCGAGATCGGGGCGGGCTAGCTCCATCACCTCCGGGTCGAGGGCGTAACGATCGTCCATGAGCAGCGTGAACACGCGCCGGTCGACGAGCTTGCGGGCGTCGAGATCGAAGGTCAGATCGACGCGGCCACAGTGGACGCCGTAGTAGCTCGCCTGCGTGCAGAGCACATCGTCAACGAACCAGGCCGGCCTGTTCTGGTGGGAATGCCCGGCAAGGTAGACGTCGACCCCCTTGGCACCTGTGAGGATGCCCCGAACCGGATTGGCGTAGTCGTCCTCGAAGCGCCAGCCCATGTGCCCGAGGACGACGATCGCCTCGGCCCCGGCATCGCGACACTCAGCCACAGCCCGAGTGAGCGCCGGGCCGGGATCGGTGGCGGCAGTGCCGCCGAGCGTTTCGGAATCGAGCCACGAGGCGAGGCCCGGCGTGATCAGACCGACCAGGCCGATCTTGAAGTCACCGACTTCCCGGATCGTCCACGGCACGACTTTCTCCCACGCGCCGTCGAAGGCCCCGGCGGCCTTCCCGCCGCGCTCGAGATTCGCCGTGACGACGGCGGCCTTCGAGAGGGCAAGATTCGCCTCGAGCTTCTCCGGGCCCCAGTCGAAGTCGTGATTGCCGAGCGTCCAAGCGTCGTAGCCGAGGGCATTGAACAGCTCGAACATCAGCTGCCCACCACGGGCCATGCTTGCCGCCGTTCCCTGGACGACATCACCGACGTCGACGGTGAGCGAATGGGGGGATTCCCGGCGCCACTGGCGAATGCAGCTGGCCGCGCGGGCGAAGCCGCCGACATCATCGAGCCCCTCGTAGCTGCTCGTGGGGAGGATCCGGCCGTGGAGATCGGTGGTGTGGAAGATCGACACCGTCCGCGCCCGGCCGAGATCAGCGGCACCGGCCACGGCCCCGACCGCTCCGGCGACGACCACGGCGCTGTCGGTGAGAAAGCCGCGCCGCGGGATCCGCTGTCGGTCGAGTCGCGTGCGGGGATGGAACGAATGCATCGGGAATCTCCTCCGAAGAACGACCTGGACGGGCGGAACGCCCCGCAAAAGTCTACGAGAGATGACGCCCCGCTCACCAAAAACTCACAGCCCGTTCTCGCGAAGGTGATCGTCGAGGATCCGCTCCATCTCGAAGACCGTGATCGGGTGGTGGTGAAGCTCGGTGTGCACCGACGGAACGTAGACCTCGCTGACCACCCCCGGCAGCCGGGCGCTCGTCACCGGCACGACGTTGTCCCCGGGCCCGCTCAACGGCCAGGTGATCCCATTGCCGATGATCGAGTGCATCGTCACCCGGCACGAGGGCCGCAGGTCGTGGAGTGCCTGAAGGATTCGTGACTTCGGCTCGAGGATGTCGACCGTCGTTGGGGGGGCGCGCACATAGTCGCTATGAAAGGCCCCCGGGTTGCCGCCGAGGACCTCGCGATGGATGGCGAGCGATTCTTCCGGTTGCTGGACGGTCGCCGAGGCGACGCGCCCCACGGCAAGCGATGCCAGCGAGCTGCCGGCGTGCGGCGTGGCGATGTAGACGACCCGGTTCACGAACGGGAGCGGCTTGAAGAAATAGCCCGGTGCCACCTGACGACGGATCGAACTCCGCATCCGCACCTCGTTGAAGGGGACGCAGGCGATCGAATCCCACAGCGCCGTTCCCGGCTCGACGACCTGCAGCTTGGCGTGGAGCCCCCCCATGCTGTGGCCGACGAGGATGAGGTGCTGCATCGCCGGATCCTTCCCCTCTGGATCGAAGCGCCGGACCGTCGCCGTCAGCTGGCGGCGGAGCTCAGCGGAGGTCTGGAGGAACGAGGCCCCGGTCGGGTAGTGGAAGAGCCAGGGCTCGAAACGCTTGAGAAACCAGGGACGGACGCGGAGCTCGTTGAGGAGATCGAACCACGTCCCCTCGTCGCTCCCCAGGCCGTGAATGAAGACCACCGGGACGCGGCCGGGGCGGTGGGGCTCGAGGAGCTCGAGCCGTGGTCGCGTCTCGGCGCTGCCGTACGGCTGCAGGAAGTTCATGACGTTGTCGTTGGCCGGCATCCCGCCGAGCATGTCGAGGAGCGGCGCCGTCAGATCGGCGGCGAGGAGCGGGCGGGAGGGCCCGAGATCGACCGCGGCGATCTCCATGGGATTGACGAGGTCGAGGATCGCCGGGGCGTGATCGCGTGCGAGCGGGCCGGAGAAGGCCTCGAGGACGTTCTCATCGGCGGGCTTCATGAAGCGGAGCACGGCGGTCGCCGCCAAGCTCTGACGCTTCGGCGCCAGCACGCGGTTTCCCTCCCGGTCGGCCGGCGTCGCCACCCGCACGCTCACCGGGAGGCCAAAGCCCCCCCGCTCATGGCGGCGCTTGATCCGCTTGTCACCGGGAGGAGGCGTCGCCTCGACATGCTCGATCGCCGAGGCCGGAATCTGCATCCCCCGCATTTCGATCGGAACGACGATCGGCCCCCACTCCGGCCCGATGAGGAGCCCACGACAATCGAGCCGCCCGTGCGCGGTGGCCGACTCGAGCAGCCCCTGAAGCGAGCAGGCGTAGAGCTCCGCCGCCTCACGGACGAGGTCTGGGTTGTCCGGACAGAGCCACATGGCGTTCCAAGCCGCTTCGGTGGCGGCGAAGTAGCCATCGATCGCCCGGCAGTTGCCGTTCGAGGTTAGCTCCGCCGACTGCTTGGCGTAGTCTTGGGCCCGGGCAAGATGCCGGCAGGCCTTCTCGTGCGCCGGCACGTCGGCATCGGCCACCGGCAGCGAAAACGATTTCGGCAGCCCCTGCAGCTTCTGCAGCCCCTGCGCGACGGCATCACCGCAGGCGCAGGCCAAGCCTGCGGCCACGACCAGCACCGAGACTTGCTGCAGCAGTCCGCGCAACGTCGCGTCCTCCGACGCCGGGAAAGCGATCTCGCCTCGATCGAGAGAGGCGCACGCCCTTGGTATCGGCGCCCGCAGGGTCTGCCCAACAGGAAGAGTGGCCGGAGGAACCGCAGACGCCACCGCTGCCGCAAAGGCCGCAAGCTACGCATCCAGGCAAGTCTTCCTGAACTGCCTGAGGGTACGTCCGCGCTCGAAGGGGAATGCTGCCGCTTCGGCCTCGGGACGCAGTTCGAAAGCAGCGCGACGGTCGCCCGCCTCAGCCGCGCGAGCCACCATGTTCTTCGGCGACCAACTCGAGGTCGGAGCCGAGATACTTCACCGTCGCGGTGGGGAGGAGATTGAAATAGACCCGCCCCTCGGTGACCCAGCGATTGGTGTCGTAGAGAAACTCGGCGGTGGCGGCGCGGATCGTCGAGACCGCCTCGACCTCTTCCATCCCGCCACCTTCGATCGCCTCAAACGACACCTCGATCGCCACCAGCGCCTTGAGGCAGCCGGTGCGCCGCTCGCGGACGTAGAGGACGTCGTCGTCGAAGTCGACGTCGCTCCAGCGGAGCCCGCGGGGCTTTCCCGTGCCGGCAGCACGGTCGATGAACTTCGCCTCGAGTTGCTCGCGCTGGCGATGGAAGTCGCGCTGGGCCCGCGCGAGCTTTTCGGCCAGACGGGCCAGACGGATGGGGCGCATGGCGAGGGACGTGGCGACCCCTGCCAGGGCAGCCACTCCCACGGTGACGACGAACCAGACCGCGTTCCCCACGTCGACGCCTCCAGAAGGTTTCAGCGGTGCAAGTGTACGACGGCGGGGAAATCCGTCAAAATCAATCGTTCGTCGGCAGCACTTCCTTCGATCCGGGCGCCTGTGGGCGCCCGCCGGACACCTCTTGATATCCGTGGAAAAGTCATCCCCGACCTTTTTTCACCCTGTCGACCGCAGGAAACGCTGACGGTTTCCTGAGTCGTCCGCCGCCGCATCCAGCGGCGGAAACATCATCCCCAACCTGTTGGCCCCGGCTCGAGTCCGGTCACCCCATGCCCCGCAAGCCCACCGCTTCCTCCGCCCCCCGATCGACTCTCGTCCCGCCGGCTCCGCTGCCAGCCGGTCTCTCCACGCGGCTCCTTGGGGCCCACCAGTCGGTCGCCGGCGGCCTCTCCAAGGCGGTCGACCGGGCCGTCGAGACCGGCTGCCACTGCCTTCAGATCTTCACCCGCAACGTCAACCGCTGGGACGCGGCCCCGATCTCCCCCGCGGAAGCCGAGGCCTTCCGGGCCGCGGTGAGCGCGGCCGGGCTGGCGTGCGTCGTTGTCCACGACTCGTATCTCATCAATCCGGCTTCGGCCGACGACACGCTCCGCGACAAGTCGATCGCCGGGCTCGTCCTCGAGCTCGAGCGTGCCGAGCAACTGGCGATCCCCTGGGTCGTCGCTCACCCGGGGGCCGCCGGCGCTCAAGCCCGGCCCATCGCCGTGGCCCGCGCGGCCGAGGGAATCGCAAAGGCCCTCCAACAGACGGCGCATCTCCGCGCCGGAATCCTCATCGAGACCACCGCCGGGCAAGGCTCCTGCCTCGGCGACACCTTCGACGAAATCGCCGCGATGATCGCGGTCATCGACGCCACCGGCCAGTGTGGCAAGCGCGTCGGCGTCTGCCTCGACACCTGCCACGTCTTCGCTGCCGGCTATCCACTCGCGCCCGCTGCCGAGCTCGACGCCACGCTCACCGCCTTCGACCGCCTCATCGGACTTGCGCGGCTGAAGGTCATTCACGCCAATGATTCGAAGAAGCCGTTCGGATCGCGGGTCGATCGTCACGAGGGGATCGGCGAAGGAGAGATCGGCCCGGAAGCGTTTAGGCTCCTCATGAACGATCCGCGCCTCGCCGCCGTCCCGGTGATCCTCGAGACGCCGAAGGAGGGGGCTGACGGGAAGGTCGATCCCGCCATCGACCGGAGAAACTTGGCCGCGCTGCGGGCGATGCTGCCGGTGGCATGACGCCGCGCGGTGGCTTTTCAACGCGCGGGCACATCGGCCGGGCGTGAGGGAAAGCCTTCAGGGGGAATGTCGCGGCCGTGCGGGTCGCCTTCTTCCCCGTCGAGATCGGCGGCGATCCGCCCCCGAACCTCGGCCCCGAGATGGTGCTCGATCCATTCCGCCGGGGGATGGAGATGATCCAGCGGCAGGGCGACGTGGCGCCCCAGCCACGCCTCCCAGAGGCGGTGGGAGCGGACGATGACCCGCGCCTCCTCACGGCCGATGTCGGTCAGCCCCCCGGCAATGCCCGGGACGATCCGCCCCCCGAAGACGAGCCTGGCCTGCGCGAGCCGATCGAGGAGCGTCCGGGGGGCGAGGGCCGCCGCATCCCCCTCCTCCGCGCGCCACAAGCTCGCGAGCCGATCCTCGCAGGCCACGCGCCAGCGGAGCGACTCGCGGCTCACCACCCGCGCCACGATTCCATCCCCCGGCGCCAACAGCGCCGCGAGCAGATACTCGATCCCGAGAACGACGGCGATCATCCCAGCGGCGTTGGTGTTGAAGCGCCAGGCGGCCAGATACCCGACGATGCTCCCTGCCACCCCGAGGGCTACCGCGACCAAGAGCATGCGGTGGAAGCGGCGGACGAGGAGCTCGGCTGCCGCTGCGGGGACGGCGAGCATCGCCACGACGAGAATCGCGCCAACCGCCTCGAAGCTCGCCACGGTTGCCAGGCTCGTGGCGACAAGGAGGCCGGCCGAGACGAGGCCGACCGGCAGCCCCGCAGCGCGGGCAGCGGCCGGGTCGAAGGCGGTGAACACGAGCTCCTTCCAGCAGA
>CAMCCR010000208.1 GCA_945873085.1 Candidatus Kuenenia stuttgartensis
GGGGCTCGTTCGCTACCGGGTCGAGTGTGGTGCGGTGCGCGACGGCAAGAAGATGATCCTCCACACCGCTGACGATCTCCTCTGCGGCGACGCCTTCCTGATGGACGGCCAGTCGAACACGGTGGCGAGCGACTGGGGCGCCGACCAGGTCGACGATAGCCCTCAGTCCCGAGGCCGCAGCTGGATCCGGAGCTACAGCGCAATGGAGGGACGCCTCGAGCCGGGGTGGGGCGACGCAGTACGGAGGGAGGGGGGAAAGTACCAGGTCGGATATTGGGGGATCGATCTCGCCCGCCATCTCGTCGACACCCACAAGATCCCGATCTGCATCCTCAACGGCGCCGTCGGCGGCACGCGGATCGATCAGCACCTTCCCAACACCGCCGAACGCACCGATCCGGCCACGATCTATGGAAGGCTCCTCGCCCGGGTGCGGGCCGCCCGGCTCACCCACGGGATTCGGGCCGTCCTCTGGCACCAGGGGGAGGCCGATCAGGGAGCCGACGGGCCCGATGGCGGCTACGGGAGCGACACCTACCGGCAACACTTTCACGCGCTTGCCGCGCATTGGCAGCGCGACATGCCGAACCTCGGCCACACCTTCCTCTTTCAGATCTGGCCCAATGCCTGCAGCCAAGGAGGCACGCCCGCCAGCGACCGGCTCCGCGACATCCAGCGGACACTCCCCCGCGACTTCGCGCGGATGTCGGTGATGTCGACGCTCGGCATTCGCCCCGAGGGGGGCTGCCACTATCCGGCGGCGGGCTACGCGGAAATGGCCCGGCTGATGGCACCGCTCGTCGACCAGGCCTGCTACGGAGTGGTGTTCGACGAGCCGGTGACGGCGCCTGATCTGATCTCAGCCCAGTACGCTGACGACAGTCGCGGGGAGATCATCCTTGCGTTCGGCCAGCCGATCGACTGGGACGATGCGACGGCGTCAGAGCTTCGCCTCGATGGCGAGCCGGGGAGAATCCGCTCGGGCCGCGCCGCCGGCTCAACGCTTCGGCTCGCCGTGGCCCCGGGCTGCGACGCCAAGACGATCACCTATCTTGTCGACCGACAGTGGCATCCCGACCGCGTCCTCCGTGGCAGCAACGGGATCGCCGCCCTCACCTTCCATGCCGTGCCGATTCTCCCACCTCCCGCACAGGCCCCATCCCCATGAACCGTCTCTCTTCCAGCGCCCTGCTGCTCCTCGTCGCCACGGTCGTCGTCGGGCCGGCAACGCGCTCGGCCGCCGATCCCGCGCTTCCCAACGTCGTCATCCTCTATGCCGACGACATGGGCTACGGCGACCTCGGGGCCAACAACCCCGACTCGAAAATCCCAACCCCGCACCTCGATCGCTTGGCGAGCGGAGGCACCCGGTTCACCGACGCCCACAGTTCTTCGGGGGTCTGCACGCCGAGCCGCTATGCCCTCCTTCATGGCCGCTATCACTGGCGGAAGTTCCACGGGATCGTGCAATCGTTCGACCAGCCGATCCTCGACGCCGAGCGGACGACACTCGCCGAGCTACTCCGCGGCCGTGGGTACGCCACCGCAGCTATCGGGAAGTGGCATCTCGGCTGGGACTGGGAGGCGATCCGCCGGGCCGGTGCGACGCCGCGGGTCGAGGGAAAAAACAAAATCTTTGCCGCCGCCGATTTCGACTGGCGGCGGAAGATCCCGGGGGGCCCGCTCGCTCATGGCTTCGATCGTTACTTCGGCGACGACGTTCCTAACTTCCCCCCCTATGCTTGGTTCGAGGATGATCGGATCCCGGTCGCGCCGACGACTGACCTCGTCACGACAGGAGAGCCCCCCGAGGGAAACTGGGAATGCCGCCCCGGCCCGAGTGTGCCTGGCTGGGACTTCCACGCCGTCATGCCGACGCTCACCGACCGGGCCGTGGCCTGGATTGAGCAGCAGACCCCCGACCGCCCCTTCTTCCTCTACTTCCCCTTCACCTCCCCCCACGCGCCGATCCTGCCGACGGAAGCCTTCAAGGGCCGCTCGGCTGCCGGCCCCTACGGGGATTTTCTCGCCCAGACCGACGACTCCGTCGGCCGGGTGCTCGACGCGCTCAAAGCCCGGGGATTCGCTGCCAACACGCTCGTGATCTTCACCTCCGACAACGGCCCGGAACGCTACGCCTACGAGCGGACGCGGGCCTTCGGCCACCGCAGCATGGGGCCCCTTCGAGGGCTAAAACGCGATCTCTGGGAGGGGGGCCATCGGGTACCGATGATCGTGCGCTGGCCAGGGCATGTGCCCGCTGGAAACGTGGCCGACGGCCTCCTCAGCCAAGTTGATCTCTACGCCACGATCGCCGCAGCGGTTGGGGCGGAGATCCCCAGGGAATCGGCCGAGGACAGCCTCGATCAGCTTGCCTGGTTCGAAGGGAAGGCCCCTTCAGCCCGCCGCGAGATCATTCACAACACCCACGCCGACGGCTACGCCCTCCGGCAGGACGACTGGATCCTCATCGACGCGCCGTCGGGGGGCATTTCGGAGATCCCTACCTGGTACCGCGACGCCGAAGGGATCCCGGCAGACGCCCACCCCGGCGAGCTTTACAACCTCCGCACCGATCTCGGCGAGCGTCACAATCGCTTCGACTCCGAACCAGACCGTGTGGCGGCAATGAAACGGCGCCTCGACACGATGCTCGGCCGCTGACGCCAGTCACATTCAGCGCCGGCTCAACGGACTGTCGCGCGGATCGTGAAGGAAGCCTCGATCGCGTCTCCTGCCGCCAGCGCGATCACACCGCTGTCAGCCTCGCCGGCAGCGAGGCGATTGACGCCGTCGTTGGCATTGGCAGCCGGTTCGATCGCGAGCACCGGCCGGTCCTCCGGACCGAAGCAGATCAGGTGCGTAACGTTCGGCGAGCAGGCGTAGGTCAGCGTCACGCCGCTCTCGGGCCACTGGATCGTCGCCTGCCCGTCGAAGCCGGCAAAGCAGGCGTCGATCCGCTGGCTGCCGAGTTCCCGGGGCATGGAGAAGTCGAGGTCGGCGGGCACCGGCTCAGGTGGCCCATCCGGGAGCCCATCGGCATCGGTGTCGGGATGGATCCGCGGCGCGGTGAATCGCAGCAAGACCGGCTCGCCGTCGCGCGTCAGCCAGCGGCGGTAGTACGGATGCCAACCGAAGCCGGCCGGCATCGTCGTCTCCCCCCGGTTCTCGAGTCGCACCGTCTGCTCGACTTGGTCGCCGCGGAGCGTGATCCCGACGGTCGCGTGAACAGGCCACGGCCAGTTGAAGTCTGGCACTTCGGCGGAATCGAAGGCGAGGACGAGGCTCGACGCGGTCTGCTCGACGACCTTCCAGGGCCGGGTGCGGACGTCGCCGTGAATGGCGTGGTTCTTGGCGGACGCGAGTTGATGCTCGCGCCCCTCGAACACGAAGCGGCCGTCACGGATCCGGTTGGAATACGGGAGCATGAGCCAGCTCGATCCCCGTGACCCCGGATCGGGCATGAGGTCGAGCCACTCTTCCCCCCGCTTCACGGCCATCGCAAGCAAGCTCCCGCCGCGGGCCGGGCTGACGTCGACGCGGAGGCTCTCGGAGCGGAGCTCGATCGGCGCGACCTCCTCGGCAGCCCCCCGTGGGGCGACGGCGCACACCGCCCCCAGAACGATCACGGCCGCAAAGGCATGCCGGAGGATTCTCGGGGCGGAGGGCAACGTCACTCGAGCTTTTCCTTATCCATCTCGAGTTGCAGATCCGGAACCCCCTTGTCGGTAACGATCAAGCGCCACGGTGACTTCTGCCCGATGAGACTCTGGTTCACCAAGCCGCCGCCGGGGGCGTCGAGCGGGATGCTGATCTGCACCGAGTAGTTCCCGGGAAGGACACCCTTCGTCCCCTTGAAGGAATACATCTCGAATCGGCCGTCCGCGTTCGTCGAGCCGATGAAGCACTGGGCCGCGATGTCGTCGGCGACGAGATTGACCCCGACGCCCTCGCACGGCTGGCCACCGCGGGTGAGGCGGCCAGCCACGGGCACTTCGCCCTTGTTCGCGGAACAACCAACCGCCATCAGGCAGACAAGGGCGAGCAGGAAACCACGAACCATGGCGTTGATCCTCGAGCGGGGGGATGTGGGGAAAACGATGCGAAAGGGGGTGGAGTCGATCGAAGGAAGAAAAAAAGAACCCCGACCCCGGCGCTGCTGCCGGGGCCGGGGCCTGATTGTCGCGATCAGCGGCTGAGGACGTTCTCGGGCACCACCGTGCCATCGTTGATGTCGACCAGCGCCGTGATCACCGTTCCGACCTGAACCGACGTCACCGAGCCATCGGCGAGGCCAATCGTGGCCCCACCCGGGTGAGGCGTGCCCCAGTGGCCACGGAAACTGTTCCAGCCAATGCCGTCGCAGCGTTGGTCCTGGAAGACGTTCTGCGTGGCACACACGCCACCGGAGCTCAAGGCCCGCGTCGTCTCGACGCCGCCCGCGAAGGCCCCGTCGCGGTAGGAGAGGCAGCCGGAGTTGTACATCCGGGTGTCCATCGAGATCTCGCCGACCAGGAGCGTGTAGCTGGAGCCGTCGCTAAGGTCGGCCAAGCGGACCGGCCGGCTGACGTCATACGTGCCATACCGCTGATAGCCACGGTTCCGCGGCCATTTGAAGTCCTTGTCACCCGCCGTGACGATCTTCGAAACAATCTGCGACTGGCTCCGCGTCCCTTCAATGCCGTGATCGGGTGTCACGGCTTGGTTCGTCGCATAGTCGCTGATCATGACCTTCGTCTGACCACCAGTGAGGAGATATTTGGCAGCGAAGCCGAGAGCCGTCGGGAGCGTGCCGTTGGAGTTGGGGATGTTGGTGAAGATCCGATCGTTGCCGGCACCGTCGCCGATCGTTTCGGCACCACTTCCACTCCGCGATGGGCAGGCAAAGACCGGCATCGTTGCCGAGTAGGCCATGGTTTGAAACTCGTTGTTGAGTTCCATGAACGGCGCGGCTGCGTAAAACGGGCTGCCGGTCTGGGTCTCGACGCTGCCAGTATTGATGCCGAACGACCAGGCCCGGTAGCGGCCCGACGCCTGCTCGAACGCTCCGCCGCTGGTGGGAGGACAGAGCGTTCCGCCGCCGAGGACGCCGGCCTGATCGCGGGTCGACACCGATGAGCCACCGAGGGGGAAGCACTTGTTGCTCGACTCGAAGTTCATCAATCCGAGGACGAGGTTCTTGACGTTGTTGGTGCAGCTCATCTTGCGGGCGGCTTCCCGGGCCGACTGCACGGCCGGGAGGAGAAGGCCGACGAGCGTGCCGATGATGGCAATGACGACGAGAAGTTCGACGAGCGTGAAGCCGCCACGGCGAACAGGGGACTTGAGAGACATGGATTTGGTTCTCCAGAAGATGCGGCGAATCGTGAATGAACTAATAAAAGAAAACGAATCGAACGGACTGCAACTGAGGACACGACCGAAGACGGCGTACGGCCCAAAAGAACGCCCTCGAGAGAACACCGCCACTCCGGCAAGTGAGTTTGCCGTGAGCCCCCCAAAAAACCGGCGCCGCAATGTCGCCGGGGATTCATGGAATCTAACCCAAAAGGGTAATTGGCTCAAAGAGCGGTTCCAAATCCCTCCCACCCAGTCCCCCGAACCTCCCCCTTGGGCTTCAGTCGCGAGGGGGAATCTGTCGCCTCACAGCCCCCCCACATAGGCGAGGAGGTCGGCGGCTTCCGCGGCGGAAAGGTCGCGGAGGAGTTGCT
>CAMCCR010000209.1 GCA_945873085.1 Candidatus Kuenenia stuttgartensis
ATCCCCCCAGCGGTCGGAAAAAACTCCCCCTTGATGACCGCCCTGGCCACCTTCGGGATCATCGGCGTGGGGGCGAGCGAACTCATGGTCTATCCCTATTGGTGCCTCGAGAAGGGCTACGGCGTTGCCGTCGGCCCGCGCGACGATTCAGAGGCCTGGGCGAAGCGGGCCCGGGGCTGGCTCAAGGTGATGCAACTCGACGCCTGGGCGTCGATGG
The DNA here is from genome assembly GCA_945873085.1 of Candidatus Kuenenia stuttgartensis. Taxonomy (GTDB): domain Bacteria; phylum Planctomycetota; class Planctomycetia; order Pirellulales; family UBA1268; genus QWOP01. Next base: position 218 of record CAMCCR010000209.1, read on the forward strand.
TCGTCTACACCGCCGTCACGGTCGCCTTCTACCTCCTCGGCGCCGCCACCCTCGGCAGGCTCGGCCTCAAGCCGGAGGGGGGCGAGATGGTGCGCACGCTCGGGGCGATGTATGCCCCCGTGTTCGGGCCGGCGATCGGCCCCTGGGCCAACGGTGCCTTTCTCATCGGAGCCTTTGCCGTCCTTTATTCCACCCTCTTTGTCGCCGCGGCGGGCAACGCGCGGATGGTGGTTGACGGCCTGATCCTCGCCGGCCGGTTGCCGGGGGATGATGCCTCGCGAACCACCTGGAACCGGCGGCTCTCCACGGCCTGGCCTCTGGTGGCGATGGTCCTGGCGATGCTGATCCGGGAGCCGGTGGCGATGGTGCTTGCCAGCGGCGCCGCGCAGGCGATGATGCTTGCTGCCCTCGGCGTGGCAGTGCTCTGGTTCCGCTGGCGGGCGCTCGACCCCCGGCTGCGGCCGGGCCGCGCCTGGGACATCCTCTTGGTCACCTCATCGGCCGGCTTCATCATCATCGGCCTGTGGACCCTCTGGCAGCGGATCGCAACACTCCTCGCCACGTCGGCGTGACCACCAGCGACGAAACGTCATGACCGTTGCCATCTACGTCAGCACGATGCGGTCCGACTACCGCCTCGCCAAGGCGCTCATCGCGAGCATCGAGGCCCATCTGCGGTCGCCGCTGATCTACGTGATCCCCGACGACGACTATCCCGGCGATGAGATGTTCGGCCATCCGGTGTGGCGTCCGAGCGACCCTCGCGTTTTGGAGCTCGACCGCTACTACAAGAAGCTGCGGGTGTTCTGGGGTCCGGCGGAGCGGTTCATGCACATGGATGCAGACCAACTCGTCCTCCGCGACCTAAAGCCCTACCTCGACACCATCGCGGCGGCACAGGGGCCGTTCGTGATGGCGAACCGGCGATCGAGCACCACGAAAAAGCTGGAGGCCGCCGACGAGTCGGCCCGGAAGCGGGCCTTCGAGGGGATGACCGGGGATGTCGCTGCGCTGGCCTCGTTTGACCCGTCGTTCGATTGGCGCGCAGGCCACCTTTTGAATAGCGGCGAGTTCTCTGCGTCAAAGAATGCCATCGACCACGACACGTTCCTGGAGGTCTTCGCCACAGGCAAACAGTTCTATGCCGAGCATGGAATGGGCCCCATGACCGGCATGCGTGCCGGCCCCTTCTACACCGACCAAGGCTTCCTCTCCTACTTCCTCGCCGCCCACGCTCCGGGCACGAGGGTCGAATGGCTCGACGATCTCTACGCCTGGGGGGGCCGCGACGAGTTGACCCGCTACCGGGACGACGATTCCACCGATCCCCTCAAATGGGTCGCCGTCCACTGGGCGGGCTGTCCACGTCCTGGGCCGATTCCTCTCCCGGGCCGCGCACTGTGCGCTGCCCAGTGGCGGCGGGATCACCGTCGCTACTGTCGGCGCCACGGTGATTGGTCGGGATACTTGCAGGACTCACTCCAAGACGCCGGCAGCCTGGCGTGGCAGGCTGGAAGTCGCTTGAAGCGTCGGCTCACCGGATGAGCCCGCGCTGGCCAGACGCTTCCAGGCACGGACGGCCCTCCGCCCATGCCGCGGGGAAAACCGCCCGATGACGACCGACCTCACGCCGACCCCTTCCGCCCCGTTCTCCGCTGATCGGCCCACTGTCCGGATCCGGTTCGTCGGATTCTGGGATGGCTTCGATCCGCGCGACAACTTCTTCACCCGGCTCCTCGCGCCACACTGGCGGATCGACCACGATGCCGATCCCGACTTCATCCTCTACACGACCGTCGGGAGCCGGAGGAAGGAGTTCCTCGAGTACGACTGCACGCGGATATTTTTCACCGGGGAAAACGTCGGCCCCGACTGGCTCAACGGCGACTGGGCGTTCACGTTCCGCCACGATTCCCACCCCCGGCATCTCCGCCTCCCCCTCTGGGTGCTCTATGCCGACGCCAGAGCGCTCGTGAAGCCGCCGGTCGTTGACGTCGAGGAGATGGTGGCAGGGAAGACGAGGTTCTGCGCGTTCGTCGTCTCCAATCCCCTCTGCCGCACCCGCAACGACTTCTTCCACAAGCTCTCTCGCTACCGCCCCGTCGACTCCGGCGGAAAGCTCTTCAACAACGTCGGCGGCCGGGTCGCCGACAAGCGGGCGTTCCTCGCCGACTGCCGATTCACGATCGCCTTCGAGAACGAATCCTTCCCCGGATACACGACCGAGAAGGTGCTCGAGCCGATGCTCGTCAACTCGATCCCCATCTACTGGGGCGACCCGCTCGTGGGGCGCGACTTCGACACCACGAGCTTCCTCTCCGCCCACGACTCGCCGTCGCTCGACGACCTCGTCGACCGGGTCGTGGCGGTCGATCGCGATCCGTCGCTCCTCGCGGAGGTCCTCGCTCGGCCCTGGTTTCGGGGCAACGCCGTTCCCCCCTGCGCCGACACGACGCGGATCCTCGATCGCTTCGCGACGATCTTCACGACGCCGATCGATCCCGTCGCCCGGCGGCGGAGCGTGGCGCGGAGCCTGCGGCTCCACAGGGTGCCGGCCGCTGTGGCAAGCGTCGGCCACCGCCTCCGGCGGCAGATGAGGAAGTGGTCGACTCGGGGAACGTGAGTCCCCGCGTGAGCGTCACCAGGGCGTGAGCATCACCGAGGCGTGATCGGCACCAGCGGCGGCGCCTGGATGGGGATGACCGCCGGCTGTTGGGAGGCGGGTTGGAGCGAGGTGGGTTGAAATGGGACGGGCTGAACCGTGGCGGGCTGATATGGAGCAGTCTGATATGGGGCGGGCTGATATGGAGCAGCCTGATATGGGGCGGCCTGGTACGGGGCCGGCTGGAGGGCCGCCGGCACCTGGTTGACGGCCTGTGGCTGGGCTCCGAACGGCGTCACGGCCTGCTGGGGAAGGGCGGCGCCGGTCGTCACCGCCACCGGCTGGGGACGCGAGCGGGCGTTGAGATCCTCGACGAGCTGCTGCACTTCGGGGCGGATCGCCAAGCCCCGCAGCGAGAACACGTCGCTGGGGGTGACATTGAAGCGACCGTAGAGGAGCGAGTCGGCGTTGTGATCGACGGAGATGTCGCTGCCACCGAGGGAGACGCCGGCAAACAGCCCACGGCTGCGGGCGTAGGAATAGATCTCGGCACCGAGACGGGCATCGGTGCCGGCATTGGCGCTGCGACCGACCGGCCCGGCAGCGATCGATGCATCGGCACCGAGCGTAACCTTCTGGCCATTGAGGATTCCCTGGAGACTGCGCGGCGTGGCGAACACGAGCACGATGTCAGCCGCCTGGACGCCGGCCTGGAAGCCGACGCTCCCGCCGCCCATCGTCACCATCACCGGCGGGCTCCAACTGCGGTCGGGGTTGCGGACACAGAGCACCCCCTTGCCGTAATTGACGCCGAAGATGAAGCCACCCTTGATCATGTTGGGGAAGATCGCGACCCCCTCGGCAGCCTGGAGCATCGCCGGGGGCACCGTCTCCATCTGGAGAGCGAAGAATTGGTCGAGCGCCTGCTTGGCCGAGGCGACCGTCTGCGCTTCCTGATCCCCCGATCCGATCTGCGGCGGTGGCGCGGCAAACGAAAAGGTCGACGGCCCCGCCCCGGGAGCGGCGGCGTAGTTGCTCGGCGTCGGCTGGTAGGTGCCGGGAGCGGGCGCGGCGGGGATCGTCTGGAAAGGCGACTGCTGGAGCTGCACCGGCTGGGCCGGTTGGCCGAAGGGGGTCAGCTGCGCGGCGGCCGGCTGGGCGAGGAGGAGGATCGCGGCGATCGAGCCCAGGCCGAGGGACGCGCCCAAACCGGACCGGGGGGCAAGACGATGGCACACAAGGGAAACCATGGCGAATCCTTTCGCGCGGGAGCATTCAGGAAGGTCGCGAATCGTACCCCGCCCCCCCCTCCCGGTCGACGCCAATTTCCATCCTCCGGGCTGCCGCGAACCCCCGATCGCCGACCGCCGATTGGGAGGCCCTCCCGGCATCGCGGGGCCATGCCAAGAGCCCCTCCATCGGCCGTTGTCGCCGCAGCGAACGGACTTAAAAACCGAGCAAAAATGGCCGCCTCACACGCCGCTCACAGACAAAGCACACACTGCGGCTTGGGCTTGCGTCCCGCTTTTTTTGTTACGCTGTCGCATTACCCTAAAGGCCACACGGAAACTGGGCGAACCGGCCCGTCCGGACTTGGGCGGGATGGAAAGCACCTCCGGGTGCGACGCGGATCGGTTGCTTGTTTCTTCCGCGGAGCTTCCATGCCATCCCAACGCAAGCTCAGCGCTGCAACCATTGCCGCCCTGGCTGTTGTTGGCGGCTCCCTGCTCGGCATCTGGTTCGCCCGTCCGCTCGAAGCGCTCCTCGAGATCGCCGAGACCGAGGCAGGGACAACCTGGCTGCGTCAACTCTTTTCGACGCTGGCGGTGCTCGCTGGTGCCCAACTCGTCAATCGGCTGATCGACGCTCTCATCTGGGACCGTCTCGTCTCGCGAGCCCTCGGCGGCAAGGTGCCGGCGATCCTCAAGACGATGGTGTCGCTGGTCGTCTTCCTGATCGGCATCTCGATCATCGTCGGGGTGGTGTTTGATCGGAGTGTGGCCGGATTCCTCGCCGCGCTCGGTGCCGGCGGCGTGGTTCTCGGCCTCGCCGTGCGGGGGATTTTCTCCGATCTCTTCTCCGGATTGGCGATCAATTGCGACCGCAACCTCGTCATCGGCGATTGGGTGCAAGTGCCCGCCGCCACTCCTCCCATAACCGGGAAGGTTCGCGAGATCGGCTGGCGATCCTCGATGCTCGAAACGGAAGATGGCACGGTCGTCATCATCCCCAACACCACGCTGGCGGAAGGGATCGTGACCAACTATTCCCGGCCGAGTTTGGCCACCCGATACCAGTGCACGATGGAACTCGATCCGCGGATCCCCTCCGACCGGGCCAAACGCATTCTCCTCGGCGGCGTCCGGTCGCTGGCGGGCACGGCTGGATTCACCGACCGTTCGCCGGTCGTTCTCGTCAACACCACCACCGAGCGGGGCATCGAGTATCTGATCCGCTACTGGATCGAGCCGTGGAATCCTCTCTCTCCCGCCTCGGCCCGCGATGCCGTCATGACCCGGGTGCTCCAGCACATGGCCGTGGCCGGACTGGCCCCCGCGATCGAGAAGACCGAGGTGTTTTACGAACGGCTCCCCGAGCGGGAAGATGTCGATGCAAGCACCGAGACGAGGGCTGCCCTCCTCTCCCGCACGGCCCTGTTTGCCTCGCTCGAAGCTTCCGACCGTCTCGCGCTCGCCGGCGACCTCCGCCGGCTCATGCTTCCCGCCAACACTCTCGTCATCGCCCAAGGGGACGAAGGGGACACCCTCTACGTGATCGCCGAAGGGACGCTCGACGTGCTTGTCCGACCGAAGCCGTCCGACGATCCGATGCGTGTCGCTTCCCTTGGCCCCGGGGATTTCTTCGGGGAGATGTC
>CAMCCR010000210.1 GCA_945873085.1 Candidatus Kuenenia stuttgartensis
ATCCTCGTGCTCGCGCCCCTGGTGCGCGACGCCAAGGGGGAACACCGCGACCTGTTCACCGATCTCGTCCGTCAGGGATTCACCCGAGCCCGCGTCGATGGCCGCGTCGTCCGCGTCGAGGATCCGCCGCCGCTCGAGAAGCTCCTCAAGCACACGATCGAGGTGGTGGTCGATCGGCTCGTTCCGGGCGAAGCGACCCGCAGCCGGCTCGCCGAGGCGGTCGAACTCGCGCTCCGCACCGGCGGGGGAATGGTGATCGTGGCCGCCGAGCCCGAGGGGGAGTCGACGCCCGCCGAGGCACCGGCACCCGCTGCGGCACGGAAGAAGAAGGCGAAGCGAAAGACCGGCGATGACGACGACGAAGCGGCCGATCGACCGGCTCAAGCGGGCTCCGACGAGCTCGTCCTCTCGAGCCGCTACGCCTGCACCGCCTGTGGGGTGAGCTACGCCACGCCCGAACCGCAGCTGTTCAGCTTCAACAGCCCGCAGGGGGCCTGCCCGGCCTGCGAAGGGCTCGGCGAGATCTACGGCATCGACCCCGACAAGCTCGTCACCGAGCCGGGCAAGTCGCTCCGCAAAGGAGCGCTGGGGATCCTGGGGAGCTTCCGCGACATGCCGCGCTGGATGCGGCGCCTGTTCACGGGGGTCGCCGCGCACGCCGAAGCGAAGCGCAAGCTCCCCGCCGGCACCCTCCTCGACACCCCGTGGGAGGATCTCACGCCGCTGCAGCGGCGGATCTGGCTCGAAGGCACCGGCCTCGAAGAGATCCGGCTGGCCTGGAAGAGTGGCAAGGCCGAACGGGGGGCGAAGACCAAGTTCGAGGGGATCCTCTCGATGCTCGGCAACCGGTGGCGGAATGCCAAGAGCGGGATCCTCCGGCGGATGCTCGAGAAGCTGATGCGGATCACCCCCTGCCACGGGTGCCAGGGGGCCCGGCTCTCGCCTCAGGCGCGGGCCGTCCGGATCACCACCGCCTCGAAGCCGGCCCGTGCGGCGCACGGGCCGGAGCTGTCGCTCGATCGCCTCTGCGGCCTCCCGATCGCCGACGCGCGGGAGTTTCTCGCCGCGCTCACGCTCGACGCGACGCAGGGCGTGATCGCTGCGGAGCTTCTCAAGGAGATTCGCTCGCGGCTCGATTTCCTCGATCAGGTCGGCCTCGGCTACCTGGCCCTCGACCGCAAGGCACCGACGCTCTCCGGTGGCGAGAGCCAGCGGATCCGCCTCGCCGCCCAGATCGGCTCGGGGCTCTCGGGGGTGCTCTACGTCCTCGACGAGCCCTCCATCGGCCTTCATCCGCGCGACAACACCCGCTTGCTCGGGGCGCTCGAAGCCCTCCGCGACAAGGGGAACACCGTCGTCGTTGTCGAACACGACGAGGAGACGATCCGCGCCGCCGACTGGGTGGTCGACTTTGGCCCCGGGCCGGGGAAGCGCGGCGGCGAGGTGGTGGCGGCAGGGACGCCCGACGACGTGGCGGCAAATCCGCGGAGCATCACCGGGGCATTCCTTTCGGGCCGCGACCGGATCGAGATCCCTGCCAGCCGCCGGCCACGCAGCGAGCGGCGGCTGCGGATGGAGGGGGTGAGTCACAACAACCTCCGCGGCGTCGACGTGGAGATTCCGCTCGGGCTCCTCGTCTGCGTCACCGGCGTTTCAGGGAGCGGAAAGAGCTCGCTCGTCGGCGACGTCCTCGAGCCAGCGCTCCGCGAGAAGCTCGGGAGCGAGGCGGCGCGTCCGGGCGAGTTCACCGCGCTGCTTGGGGCCGATGAGATCGACAAGGTGATCGTCATCGATCAGTCGCCGATCGGCCGCACGCCTCGGAGCAACCCGGCGACCTACGTGAAGGTGTGGGACGACATCCGCAACCTCCTCACGATGCTCCCCGATGCGAAGACGCGTGGCTGGAAGGCAGGGCGATTCAGCTTCAACGTCGCCGGGGGGCGGTGCGAGGCCTGCGAGGGGAACGGCTCGGTGCGGCTCGACATGGACTTCCTCGCCGATGTCTGGGTGACTTGCGAAACTTGTGGCGGAGCCCGGTTCTCCCGTGACACCCTCGAGGTGCGTTGGAAGGGGAAGAACGTCGCCGACCTCCTCGGGATGGAGATCGGCGACGCGCGGACGCTGTTCGCCGATGCCCCCGACATCGCCCGCAAGCTCGAGACGCTCTGCGATGTGGGCCTCGATTACCTCCATCTCGGCCAACCCTCCCCGACACTCTCCGGGGGCGAAGCCCAGCGGGTGAAGCTCTCCCGCGAGCTCGCCAAACGCTCGACGGGGCGGACGCTCTACATCCTCGACGAGCCGACGACCGGGCTCCACATGGCCGACGTCCGCCAGCTCCTCGTCGTCCTCGAGCGGCTCGTCGATGCCGGCAACACCGTCCTCGTCGTCGAGCACAACCTCGACGTTGTGAAGCGGTCCGACTGGGTAATCGACCTCGGCCCCGAGGGGGGCTCCGGCGGAGGAAAGATCGTCGCCGAGGGAACTCCGGAGAAGGTGGCCCGGGCGAAGGGATCGCAGACCGGAATCGCCCTCAAGGCGGTCCTCGCCGCCGGCGCCGCAAGCCCGCCCCCCCGGCGTGCGCCGCGGAAGCGCGCGGCCGTCGATCCGGCGGCCCTCGAGCGCGACACCCTGGCGCGGATCACGGCCGCCTCGCGTGACCCCGGCCCGGCCTCGATCGAGGTCCGTGGCGCCTGCCAGCACAATCTCAAATCGGTTGATGCCGACATTCCCCGTGGCGCCATGACCGTCTGCTGCGGGCCGAGCGGCTCGGGGAAGACATCGTTGGCCTTCGACACCCTCTACGCCGAGGGGCAGCGGCGGTATGTCGAGAGCCTCAGCCCCTATGCCCGCCAGTTCGTCGGCCAGGTGCCCAAGCCCCTCTTTGAGCGGATCGAGGGGCTGTCGCCGGCGGTGGCGATCGAACAGCGGGCCACCGGCAGCACGCCCCGCTCGACGGTCGGCACGCTCACGGAGATGTACGACTACTTCCGCGTCCTCGGCGCCCGGCTGGGGAAGATGCACTGCCCGGAGTGCAGCGTGCCGGTCGGGGCCCGGAGCGTCGACGAGACCGTGGCTCGGCTCCTCGCCCATCCGCCGGAAACGCGGATGCTCCTCCTGGCGCCGGTGGAGCCGCGCGTCGGCCAATCCTCCGACGCCTTCTTCGCAACGCTCAAGGCGGCCGGTTGGGTGCGCGTCCGGATCGACGGGCGCACCGTCCATCTCGACGACAAGCCGGAGCTCGACCGCAAGCGGAAGAACCGGATCGAGATCGTCGTCGACCGCGTCACCGCCGATCCCGCCTCCCGCAGCCGGCTCGCCCAGAGCGTCGAGGCGGCGTTCGTGGCGGGGGGGGGCACGATGCTCGTCGCGCGGCAGGCCGAGGGACACGGCGGCGAAGCCCTCGAAGAGCCCGACTGGCCCGTCGAGGTCCACAGCCGGCTGCTCGCCTGCCCGGGCTGCGGCCGGGGCTTCAAGCCGCTCGAACCGCGGCAATTCTCCTTCAACAGCCCGCTCGGTTGGTGCCCACGCTGCGACGGCCTGGGGACGCGCACCGGCGTCGAGCATTCGTCGCTCGTCCGCGATCCGACGCTGTCGCTCGCCGACGGCGCGCTCGATCTCTGGCCGCAGCTCTCGAGCCCGGTCTCGCGGGCGATGCTCGTCGCGCTCTGCACGGCGACCGGGCTGCCGACCGACGTGCCGCTGGTGGATCTTTCCGGCCTCCAGCAGCGCGTGCTCTTCGAGGGGACTGGCGAGCGCTGGATCGAGGTGCCCCATCCCGCCGGCGGCGCTAAGTCTGCCGGCCCGTGGTTTGCCTTCCGCTTCAAGGGGCTCGAGCAGGCCTGCGAGGAGGCGGCCCGGCTCGTGGTCGGGCTCCGCGGTCGGGTCGATGCGGTGCTCGGCGAGGTGCCGTGCAGCGAGTGCGGTGGCAGCCGGTTGGCCGATGTCGCCTCGGCGGTGACGCTCTGGGGCCGCCCCCTCGAGGTCTGGTGCCGCATGCCCCTCGGCCGGCTGAAGGGGGAGCTCGAAGGGGTGACGCTTGCCGACTCGGAGCGGAAGATCGCCGCCGACCTCCTCCGCGAGTTGCTCTCCCGGGTCACGTTCCTCGTCGATGTCGGCCTCGAATACCTCGATCTCGCCCGGCCGGCCGGCAGCCTCTCCGGCGGTGAGCTCCAGCGGATCCGTCTGGCAGCCCAGGTCGGCAGCGGCCTGACCGGCGTGCTCTATGTCCTCGACGAGCCGACGATCGGCCTCCATCCCCGCGACACCCATCGCCTGATCACGGCGCTTGCCAAGCTCCGCGACCTCGGCAACACCCTCGTTGTCGTCGAGCACGACCGCGATGTGGTAGCGGCCGCCGACACGACGCTCGACTTCGGCCCGGGGAGCGGTCGTGAAGGGGGAAGGATCGTCGCCCAAGGGCCACCGGCGACGCTCGCCACCCTCCCCGACAGCCCCACCGGGCCGTTCCTCGCCAGCCGTCGAGCCTGCGATGCGGTCGTTGGGCGGAAGGAACGCGACGGTCGCCGCGAGCCGACCGGCTGGCTCGAGATCCGCGGCATCCGCCATCGGACGCTGAAAGGGCTCGATGCCCGCATCCCGCTCGGCGTGCTCGCCGCCGTCACAGGCCCCAGCGGGAGCGGCAAGACGTCGCTGGTCCTCGAGGTGCTTTGGCGAGCGCTGGCGCGCCGGCTCCATGCCGCGCGCGAACAGCCGGGCAACCACGATTCGATCCGCGGGATGGAGTCGATCGACAAGGTGATCCTCGTCGACCAAGAGGCGATCGGCTCGACACCGGGCTCGACCCCCGCCACCTACACCGGCGTCTTCGACCACATCCGCCAGTTGTTTGCCAAGGTGCCCGAATCGCGCACCCGTGGCTTCACGCCGCGGACCTTCTCGTTCAATGTCCCCGGCGGACGCTGCGAGGCCTGCGAGGGGCTCGGCCAGCGCCGCGTCGAGATGCACTTCCTCCCCGACGTGTGGGTGGAGTGCGAGGCCTGCCGGGGGAGCCGCTATTCCGCCGAGACGCTCCATGCGAAGTGGCACGGGAAAAACATCGCCGACGTTCTGTCGATGAGCGTTGCCGACGCCGCGAGGCTCTTCGAGGGGGTGCCGCAGGTATCGCGGATCCTCGCCACGCTCGTCGACGTCGGCCTCGGCTACGTCACCCTCGGCCAGCCCGCCCCGCAACTCTCCGGCGGCGAGGCCCAGCGCGTGAAGCTCTCCCGCGAGCTCGCCAAGCCGGGCACGGGGAGCACGCTCTACATCCTCGACGAGCCGACCACCGGGCTCCACTTCACCGACATCGAGAAGCTCCTCCATGTCCTCGAGCGGCTCGTCGACTCGGGCAACACTGTCCTCGTCGTCGAGCACAACCTCGAGGTCATCGCCGCGGCCGACCGGGTGATCGACATGGGCCCCGAGGCAGGGGACGGCGGAGGACGGATCGTCGTCGAGGGGCCGCCGGAGGATATCGCCATCCATGCCGCCCGCTGGCGGGCGGCGGGCGGAGCCGAAGGCTCGAAGGGCCGCCCCGGAAACGGCCCGGGCTCCGCCGGCCCGGCGGCGGGGAGTGAATCACTCCTCCGCAGCCACACCGGCGAAGCCCTGGAACGCTTCGGCCTGCCGGGCCTCGCCGGCCCGACACCCGCCCCGACTACCAGCGGCTCT
>CAMCCR010000211.1 GCA_945873085.1 Candidatus Kuenenia stuttgartensis
TTGGCGTCTGATTGCGAGCGCTTCGAGACGTTCGTGTCTCCGATCTTCGTCCCTTCGTGGGCTTTGAGCATCGGTTTGGGATCGAAGAGATCGACATGGCTCGGGCCGCCGTCCATGAAGCAGAAGATGACGTTGCGGGCCCGGGGGCGGCTCGGGGCTCCGGCGGCGGTCGCGGCGCTCGAACCAAGGAGGCCGGAGAGCGCGAGCATCCCGAAGCCCGCTGATGATCCGGCGAGAAATCCGCGCCGCGACGGGGCGGCAGGAGCCCTGCCGGGGCAGATGCCTGACGGGAGCGCGTCGGAATAGGTCATGGGGAGATCTCCGGCGAACGACGCTCAGCGGTGATGAATGAACTCTTTGGTGTTGAACAGGGCATGGGCTACCCCCTTCCAGGCCGTTCGGTCGGTTAGGAGCTCGGCCGGGGTGGCGTTCGGCGCGGCAAACTCGGCTGCCGCGGCGACCCACAGGGAAAGCTCTTCCGAGCTGGGCTCGCGGCCGAGCGCCTCGCGGAACATTGCTGCCATCCGCTCGGCCGGCTGGCTGCGGCCGTCGGCGACGATCCGGCCGGCCCAATGGTCGGCCATGGCGACGACGAAAGGATCGTTCATGAGGATCAGCGACTGCGCCGGCACGCTCGTCACGTCGCGCCGTCCGGTGGGGATCTTCGGCGCCGGCAGATTGAAGCCGACGAGAAATGGCGGCGGGGCCATGATCGACATCTCGAGGTAGATCGAACGCCGCCCCTCCCCGTCGAGCGGGCCGGCGAAGAGCCGCTTGGCGGGGTCCTCGAGAAAGCGGTGTGGCCGGATCGGCCGCCCTCCGAGCCGCGGATCGAGCCGGCCCGAGACAGCGAGCATGCTGTCTCGGATGCCCTCGGCATCGAGGCGCCGCGTGGGGTGGTGATGGAGGAGACGGTTGCCGGGGTCGACGACCTTGGCCGCTGCCGAGGCGTGTGAACCCTGGCGGAAGGTCTCGGTGAGAACGAGCCGGCGGACGAGCCGCTTCGTCGACCAGCCATCGCGCATGAATCCGATCGCCACGTGGTCGAGAAGTTCCGGGTGGGAGGGGCGGTCGCCGAGCCGGCCGAAATCGCTCGACGTCGAGACGAGCCCCGTGCCGAACACCCACTGCCAGACCCGATTGACGTACACCCGGGCCGTCTGTGGATTGCGGTCGCTTGCGAGCGTGTCGGCGAGTTCGAGCCGGCCGCTTGTAGGCAATGGCCCGATGCCGTGGCTCGCTGAAAAGACCTCGAGAAATCCGTGGGGCACCGCCGGCCCTTCGTCATCGACGTTGCCGCGGAGGTTGAGCCGGTAGTCGATCGGAGCCATGCCGCGCTCGTCCATGCCATTGACCGTCCGCGACGGGCGGATCGTCGCTTCCACCTCCCGGTAATGCGTCACGACTCCACCGACCTCAGGCAGCGTCGCGGCATCGTTGGGGAGGAGCTTGCGGGCGAGCATCCAGTCGAGGATCCGGACGTCCCCCGCCGTGGCCTTCCCGGTGGCGAAGCGGTCAACGGCGCCGCGGAGCCAGTCGGCCACCGCGTTCCAGGCTTCCCCTTCGGTCGTCGGCAGAGACCGGTCGAAGAGCGTCTCGAACAACGAGAGATCGGGAAGAGGGGCGCCGGGCTCGTCGTGGGCGACGAAACCGGTGACGCTGAGCCAGCTCTTTTTTCCGACGCCGTCATCGGCGGCCGGCAGCGTCACGCCGCCGGCGGTGGCAAGCCCCGTGCGCGGTGGAAAGTTGGGATTGAAGTCGGTCGTGGCAAACTCAGTGAGCACTCTCGTAACGCCGTTTTTCAGTGGCGTGAGTGAGACGGCCTGCCACTGCGAAGCCGCCTTGGCATCGAAGAACGCCGGTCCGCCGCTCCCTTCATTGAGGATCGCGTTTTGCGGGACAACGAGCTTCGCCGCCCATTCCCCACCGGCGACCTGCACGCTCACCCACTTCCGGAGAAAGCTCTCCGGGGGAGGAAGGCGGAGGATGCCGGGGAGTCGCGGGGAGAGGGCGTGAGTATGGTGGCCCGCCGGGAGGATTCCGGCGACGAGCGCGTCCCCTTCGAGGGCGATGCGGACGGTGCCGGCGGAGACATGGCCGTGGGCCATCCCCTCCCCTTCTGTGCCCCAGCCCGCGGGCAGGCCCGGCTCGGTGGGGTCAACAAGCCCCGTGAAGCGGGCATTGGCCTCCTGCCGCATCGCACGGGCCGCCTGCCACTCTGCGGCAATCGTCTTCCAGGCTTCAGGGACCGTCACACTGGCGTCGGCATCTGGCTGGGCGGCGGCTTCGAGGAGCTTGGCCAAGGGATAGCTCACGTCGTCGATCGACGCCGCCTTCACCCCCTCCGGATCGGCCCGGAGGCGATCCCGCAGCGTAACGCCCAAGATCGCGAGCGCTTCGCGGCTCCAGGCGGCAGCGAGGCTCGCTTGGATCTCGCCGCGGAGGCGCTTGAGCGTGGCGATCGACGAAGCGTTGACTTCGGGAAGGGCGACGTCGCGCGGCGTCCACCGCGGCGTCATGAACATCCCGGCCAGCGCGTAATAGTCTTTCTGCGAGATCGCATCGAGCTTGTGATCATGGCAGCGGGCACAGCCCACCGTCATCGCCAGAAACGTTTTGGAGAAGGCGTCGATCTTGTTGTCGATCATCTCCTGGTGAACGCCGTTGAAGTCGAGGCTGCTGCCGTGGCGGTGCTCGCCGAAATGAAAGAACATCGGCCCGATTTGGCTGGCATTCACGCCAGCTGTCGCGTCGGCCCGTGGCTCAGGGAGAAGATCGCCGGCGACATGCTCGCGAACGATGGTGTCGAAGCCGATGTCATCGTTGAACGCCCGGACGAGGTAGTCGCGGTAGTCCCACGAACCGCGGGCGGCGATGTCCCATTCGTAGCCATAGGTGTCGGTGTAGCGGACGACATCCATCCAGTGACGGGCGAACTGCTCGCCGAAATGGGGCGAGGTGAGGAGGGCATCGACGACCTCCTCCGTCGAGGCACTGGCAGGAATCGAGGCGTGGAACGAAGGCGGCAGGCCGGTGAGCACCAGCGACAGCCGGCGGCGAAGCGTCGCGGCATCGGCCGGGGCCGCCGGCTCGATCCCGGCTGCATCGAGCTTCGCGCGGATGAAGCGATCGACCGGATCCCGCTGCCAGGCCGGATCGGCGACGCTCGGGGGCTCGCTTGGCCGCGGCGGCTGGAGGCTCCACCAGGTGGCCCGCTCCGCGAGCTTCTCCTTCCAGGCCTCCTCCGGGGAGACCTCGACCACCCGGGGATCGGGGGCACCGCGGCGCACCCAGTCGACGAGATGGGCGAGCTCCTCCGCTGGGAGAGCGCCCTCGGGGGGCATCTGGAGTTCGGGGTTTGTGTAGCTGATCGCCTCGATGAGGAGCGATTCCTCCGGGGCCCCGGGAACGATCGCCGGCCCCTGGTCCCCTCCCCGCACCCAGCCACTCCGCGAATCGAGGGCCAGGCCCCCTTTGATCTCGTGGTCGTGGGAATGGCAGGCGAAGCAGCGCGCCTCGAGCACCGGGAGGACGGTGTCGGTGAAGAAGCGCTCGTCAGACCGAGGGGCGGCCGGGAGCTCCGCCGCACGGATGGAAAGGCTGCCGAGGAGGCACAGCGTTAGCGCCCATGCGGCCCGCGTCAGCTGAAAGCCCGATTCGCCGCAGCCCATCACTCGTCCCCGGGCGGCGGCACGGCAAGCCTGGCGAAGTAAATCGCCGACTTCCCCTCGTGCGTCGCGTAGTAGCTCATCCAGATCTGGCCGTCGTGTTCCACCATGCCAGGATAACTCGTGTCGCCGCCGCTGGGCAGCGTGACGACCGCGGGCCAGGAGCCGGAGGCGGGATCGAGGAAGTCGACCGCCGTCACCGGCCCAGTTTCCCGGTAATCCCGCCCGGCGGCGAGGATCCGGCCGTCGGCGAGGACGAGCAATTCCGGCCCGCCGACGGGGCGGCCGATGCTCCGCCAGGTCCAGTCGCGATAGGGGGGCGGGGCGCTTCCGAACCAGCCCTGCCGATCGCCGCTCTCCCGGCGGACAAGCGCCAAGGCCGTGCCGTCGGCGCGGAAGCGGAGCGTCGTCTCATTGGGGCGGCCGGGAATGTCCCACACCGTCACCGGCTGCCAGGCGAGGCCGTCGGGGCTCTTGTAGAGCGTTGTCGTCCACTCGCCCGTGTCTTCCGCCGTCCCCTCCGGGGCTCCGGTCCGATAGGCGACTCCATACGCAGTGCCATCGTGCCAGGTGACGCGCCACAGCCAATCGTTCTCCGCGAGGATGCGCTGTGGCGCTGACCAGTCGCGGCCGTCGGCCGAGAATGCCACCCGTGGCTGACGGCCGAGGAGCTTTGTGCCGCCACGGTAGACGCTTCCGCCAGCGACGAGCATCAGTCGATCATCGGGGGTGACCGACACCTTCGGATCGCGGAGATCGATCCCTGCTTCGGCCACGACTCCCGCCGACTCCCACGCGGCGCCATCTGCCGAGGTGAGGACGCGGATCGTGCCGTCGCCACCGACGTGCCCCTCCGCTTCGCGGAACACGCACCACCAGGCATCGCGCCAGCGAACGAGATCGCTGAAGGCGGCGTGCGGGGCGGCGTCATGGATGCGGCGCGCGTCGGTGACCGTCACCGCTTCGCTCCCCCGGGGGCTGAGCGCCCGGGCGAGGAGATTGTGGGTGATCCGCTGAACGCGGGCGTCGGGGCCGTGGGGGCGCGTCCAGTGCGACCAGGGCAGCGTGTGCCCGGGGGGATTCGAAAGCCCCTGAGACCAGAAGATCGTCGAGGCGTTGAAGACGAGGTTGCCCTTGGGGCCGGGGTAGATCGTGGCGGTCCACTGCTGCGGTTGCACCCCGCCGACAAGCGCCGTCCCCTCCCCAACGACTTCGAGGCCGGGGATGTCGGCCGGCGGGTTGCCATGGTATTCCCAGCCGATGAGGCCGGGGATCCTGTCGCCCGCCTTCATCCCGGTGCCGGCAAAGATCCAGTGGTCGGGCTTGGTGCAGATCCAGTCGCCGCCGCCGTTGACCGGCTCGACGTTGCGAGCCCCCATGAGATAGCCCTCATCAGGGCCCTTCTCGGGGAAGGGGCCGTTGACGCGGGCCCGCTCGAGGGCCGTCGGCGTGTCGCCGCCATACGGGCCGCCGCGGAACATGATCCGGTTGTCGCGGCCGTCATGGCTTTGGCGCAGCGGCGTCACCCAGCAGACGGAGTTGCCGGAGAGAAACAGGAGGCTCACTCCCGCGTCGCGCATCTTCACGACCGAATCAAACTGCCGCCGGTCCCAGTATTCATCGTGGCCCACGCTGAGGAACGCCTTGCACTTCAGCCCCCTGTCAGGGGTGAGCAGGTCGCTGTTGGAGGCGTAGCTGACGTCGTAGCCGTGCTGCTCGAGGAAATACGCACACGGGTATTCAAACGAGAGAAACTCACCGGCCCCGATCGAGAGTGGATCGTTGACGACGCTCGTGTGCTGGGCGTAGCGGCCGTAGGGCCGATCGAAGCTGACGTCGTTCCACGGGCCGCTCGTCCCCTTGGGATTGGTATAGACCGAGAAGTTGCTCGGCCAGGCGTTGTAGGCATTCCAGGTGTTGTCGGAGCACTGGAAGAGGATGTCGGCGGGGCGGTCGTCGGTGACGATGAA
>CAMCCR010000212.1 GCA_945873085.1 Candidatus Kuenenia stuttgartensis
CGCCGGTTCGGCCGGCAGCGCCCCAGGCGCCGGCAGCGACTGGATCTGTTTCGTACGCCGCGCCAGGCCAGGAAGCCGTTGCGGCAAGCGTCGCTCCCTCGGCTCCCTCGGTTCCCCTTGGACCGGTGGTGAGTGCGGCGGAGATCGAGGCTCGGGCCGCGGCGGCCGGTGGCGATGCCCCGCGCGATTCGCGCGGTGGCCCGAGGCGGGGTGGCGATCAGGGCGGAGACCGTCCGCGTCGGGAGCGGCGCGGCGATCGCGCCCCAAGCTCCGCATTCACTGACGTCATTCCACCATCGAAGCGGGTCGCCGTCCCGAATCTCCGCGCTGACCTCGAGGATGATCTCGAGGAAGATTTCCAGGCTGCCCTGGAAGGGATCGAGGTCGACTCGATCCTTGCCACGGCCGCAACGGCGAAGGCGGCTGCCACGCTCGATCCTGGCTCCCGTGTCTCCGGCACCGTGGTGTCGGTCAGCCCCGACACGGCCTTCGTCGATCTCGGCGGCAGGCGGCAGGGGGCCCTCAAGCTCATCGGCCTCGAAGGGGGCAATCCTGAGATCGGTCAGGTACTCGAACTTTCGGTTGGCGGCTTCAACGAGGAGGATGGCCTCTACAACGTGGCGCCTGCCAACCGGGCGATCGACATCGAAGACTGGTCGCAACTCGAAGCGGGAATGATCGTCGCTGCGAAAGTCACCGCTGCGAACAAGGGGGGCGTCGAGTGCGACGTCGCCGGGCTCCGTGGCTTCATGCCGGCGAGCCTCGTCAGCAACTGGCGCGTGGAAAACCTCGAGGAGCTCGTCGGGCAGACCGTCGAGGCCCTCGTGACCGAGATCGTCCCGGCCGCACGGCGGCTCGTGCTCTCGCGCCGTGCGGTGCTCGAGCGCCAGGCCGCCGATGCCCGCACCAAGATGCTCGAAACGCTCGAGATCGGTGATCTCCTCGATGGCATCGTCCGATCGGTGCGCGACTTCGGCGCCTTCGTCGACGTCGGCAATGGCGTTGATGGCCTCGTCCATGTCAGCCAGATGTCGTGGGATCGGGTGAAGACCCCGACCGACGTTCTCGAAGTCGGCCAGAAGGTGCGCGTCGCGGTGAAGAACGTCGATCGCCAGACCGGCAAGATCGGCCTCTCGATTCGCGACACCGTGGAGAGCCCCTGGAAGAACGCTGCCGAGAAGTACCACATCGGCGCCGCGGTGCGGGGCACGGTGAGCCGCATCGCCCAGTTCGGAGCCTTCGTGAGGCTCGAGCCGGGGGTGGAAGGGCTCGTTCACGTCTCGGAACTGGCCCATCGTCATGTCCAGAGCGTGTCGAGCGTCGTCCGCGAGGGGGAAGCGGTGGAGTGCAAGGTGCTCTCCTGCGACCCCGACGAACAGCGGATCTCCCTCTCGATCAAGGCCCTCGCCACTCCGCCGGCACCGCCAGCCGGAAAGGGTGGCCCCGCTGCCGAGCCAGAGGAACCGGAGGTCGAGGAGGCCGCGCGGCCGCCAGCGAAGAAATCGAACGTGCCGCTCAAGGGTGGCATCCGCCGCCAGGGAGACGGGGCGAAGTTCGGCCTCCAGTGGTGAGGCGACCCGGCCGCTCCGTCAGTTGTCGCTCAACCGATGGCCCCAGCCCATCATCATGCCGGCGGTCGCAGAGATAGCCGCGACTGGCCAAGGCAGAGAGCCAGACCGCGGCAAGTCCGCCCCAGGCCGGGGCGAGGTGCCGCAAGTCTACGTACCCGACGGCATGATGGACCGCGATCGCGGTCGCGTAGCCGACCGACCCTGCGGTGAGCATCGTCCACCACAGCCAGGCCGCGCCCCGCCGGAATCCCCACAGCGAGGCCAGCAGCATCGTCAGCCCCGCCACCATCAGCATCCCACCAAACGTTCCGCGGTCGTGCGCGATCAGCGGCACGAGCCCAGGCACGGCATTGAGATCCGCGGCGCAGAGTTCGAGGTAGGCCAGATCCTCCCGGACGAAAACGGTCGTCATCCCGATCACCGAGATCACGGTCCCGGCTACGAGGACCGTCGCGCCGTGGGCCACGAATCCGAGCTGCCCCCATTGGGCGCGGAGCCACTTCGGATCGTTGCGCCTGTCAGGGCTGCCGACCATCCGCAGCGGGCTCGCTCGCCCCACCATCGCCAGAAGCATGAATTGGAAGAGAATCGCGCTGACAAAGGCATGGAGCGGATCGAAGTAGCCGAATCCGAGAAATGAGAAGAAGGAGAGGAATCCTACGGACGCCGGCACGATCACGGCGAACAGAGCCCAGTGTTGCCCGCGGCGCACCCCCCACCACGCCAAGCCGCTGAAGAGGATGCCTACGCCGAGCATCGCCCCGGCGAGCGTCACCCGGTCGTGTGTCATGAAGGGGAGCAGCCTCGGGCCGATGCCGGCGAGCCGGGCCCGGGTGAGCCCGGACATGACCTCATCGTAGGGCATCACCACGCGCGTGCAGGCGATCACAAGCGCCATGATTCCGCCGACGAGAAGGCTGATCCCGAGCATCAACGTCCACAGCCATGACTCGCGGAGAAACGTCTCGGAATCGTCCTCAATACCCTGCCCCGCCATGCGGCCCCCCAGCCGCCGGGCGAGGAGACATTCGTTGCAGCGCTTCGCGAGACCGGGGCCGGAGAAGACGAGACCACTGTCGATCGCCACGAGGTCGGCTCCGGCGGAGACGAGCCTTTCGGCGTCGCCTGGCGCGTGAATCCCCGCCGCCGCAATCACGGTAGCCGTGCTCCCCAAAGCGTGGCGGAGAATCCGTGTCCACGCCTCGGCCGATTCAAGCAACGAGTTCCCCATCCATGCGGCCTCGTCGCTCTCCGCACGACCGACGATCGCCCCGCGCG
The DNA here is from genome assembly GCA_945873085.1 of Candidatus Kuenenia stuttgartensis. Lineage (GTDB taxonomy): Bacteria > Planctomycetota > Planctomycetia > Pirellulales > UBA1268 > QWOP01. The sequence goes on from CAMCCR010000212.1 coordinate 2,850, forward strand.
CCCCGGCCTCCATGGCTTCCACACATCTGGACACCATGCCCGTGGGACGGTCAGCCGCAACGACCACCAAGACCGGGATTCCGTCCGCCTCGGCAACGATCTCTCTGACCTGCCGTTGCCACGCATCGCCGTCGTCGGTCACCAGTGGCAGCGCGATTGCCGCAGCATGGCCCCGCACGCCCCGCACCACCGCCCGCCTCTCTTCTCCGAGAGCTCTTGCTGAGAGATGCACGATGATCGCAGGGCGGGGCTCCGGCAACCGATCGAGCCGATCCAACGTGGCGGCCAACCCGGGATTGGTGTCGGCGGGCACGAGCCTGATTGACTCGGTCCGGTCGTCACGAACGCTCCCCACCTCCGCCACCGGATTTGGCGTTACCGGCCCGATCCCCACAAACCCGAATCCAAATCGACTGAGGCCGGCGAGGCCGATCAGCCCGGGATCAATCCCTGGCGCCAAGCCAACAGGCCCGTCGAGGAGCGTGTCGGCGAGTCGCGACCGTAGCGGTCTGGCCGGGCGCATGTGCCCCATGAACTCGATGAGATGGCGTCCACCGGGCATCCGCGCCACACCACCGATGGCAGCGAGGGCAAGATCTCGGCCGAGCCTCGTCGGAAGTCGGAAGAGTAGCGGACGGAAGATCGGGCGATAGGTCCAATCGGGCATCGATGCGCATCCCTCAACAGCAAAGCCGTCCCCAGTCGGCCCCCCAGCCAACCAAACCCCAATCAACTACCCGAAGATCCCGTCGATCGGCCGCCCGGTCGAGATCGGTACTGGCCGGCCGTCGGGCATCGTCAGGACCGTGTCGGGATCGATACCGAGCGTCTTGTAGATCGTCGCCGCGAGGTCCTCCGGCGACGTCGGATGCTCGATGGGATACTCGCCGTTCTTGTCCGAAGCCCCCCACGTGGTGCCGCCTTGGACCCCGGCCCCGGCGATCACCGCCGGGAAGAGCGTGCTCCAGTGGTTGCGCCCCCAGTCGTTCGTTGGCTTCGCCGTCCGCCCCATCTCGCCGAGGGCCACGACGAGCGTCTCGGCGAGGAGACCACGCTTTTCGAGATCGAGGAGCAATCCCGACAGCGCGGAATCGAGCGTGGGAAGGAGCGAGCGCCGCACATCGTTGGAATGGACATGCGAATCCCAGCTGTAGCCGTCGCAGCAATCGTAGTGGACCGTCACAAAGCGCGTGCCTGCCTCGACGAGCCGCCGCGCCATCAGGCAGGCCTGGCCAAAGAGATGACGGCCGTAGCCATCACGGAGCGTCGCCGACTCCCGTTCCAGATCGAGGGCCTCGCGCGTCCGTGAACTCGTGACGAGGCCGAGGGCCCGCTCGCGGATCCGATCGATCTCGAGCGATCGTTGGCCATCGATGATCCGCCGCTGGGCGTCGAACGATTCGAGGAGCGTGGCCCGGCGCCGGATCCGGGCGATGTCGTCGGCCGAGACCGGATCGAGCCCCTCGATGCGGCAGCGGAGTTCGCTGTCGGTGCAATCACGCCAGTAGGGGTTGTCGGCGCTGTCCTTGCGGTCGATCCGTGTGGTGAGCGGATTGACCGACGATCCCAGCCAGCCGCCGTATTCGCCCGGACGGACATACTGTCCATTCTCCTGCAGCCGGCCGAGCCGGTTGGGCACGACCGCATACGCTGGCAGATCGCGAGGAACGCCCCGTGAGTGCTGGTGCTCGAGGTGCTCCACCACCGAGCCGATCGACGGCCAGTCCTGCGGAGTGGCACTGAATCCGCCACCGACGGGGATCTGCCAGCGTTTGCCCGTCTGGATGTAGTGGCCACCGCCGCTGTGGTCGTTGAAATCGTGCGTCATCGAGCGGATGACGCAGTAGCGGTCGGAGATTTCTGCCAGCTTCGGGAGGTGTTCGCTGATCCGCAACCCCGGCGTTCGGCAGCCGATCGGGCTCATTGGCCCGCGGATGTCGGCCGGCGCGTCCGGCTTCATGTCGAAGGTTTCGTACTGGCTCGGGCCGCCGAAGAGGAACAGGAAGATCACCGCCTTCGCCCGTGGCTTCAGGCCAGTCGCCGTCGCCTCGGCGGCAAGCACCTTCGCCAGCGAGACTCCCAGGAGCCCTGCACCACCAACCTGCAACATGGCGCGACGGCCGAGCCGCCGCGACATCGCACCGGGTCGACCGAGGATCTCGAGCATGGGGGCTCCGTCTCTAGGAGGGCAGCACCCGCCCGCCATCGTACGGAAGCAGTATAGCCCCCCCGAGCAGGGGCCGGACGATCAGTTGCCAGGGCTCACGGCTGAGCCTGCGAGACCTTCTCCCCACCGGCGATCGTGCAGGTCGCAGCCCAGATCGTCGGATCGACATCGGCAGCCACAAACCGCACTCCGGCATCGCCGTAGGCCACGTTGCTGCCGGTGGGATGCTGGGAGAACATTTGGTCGCAGTGGCCGCTGGGATCGTTGGGGGTGTGGACCGGGCCGTCGGCCGTTGGGCCGGAATGAGCGAGAACGAGCGTGGCTCCTGGCCCGGCCGAAGCCGTGCTCATCGCCCGGTCGACCTGACTCCATCCCCCCGGCATGACTCCGGCCCACGACTTTTGCGACAGCGCCTGGGAGTGTTCACCGATGAACACCGTCTGAGAGAGACCATCCATCACATCGCCCGGGCGGATCATCGAGTTCCGAAAAAGCGGCCCGTTGGCGAGGCCGTTCCAGTCATCCCGGCCGGGACTCGAGTTCCAGACGTCGGTCTGACCGGCATTGGCGACATAGTCGCTGCGACCGAGCATCACCCCGG
>CAMCCR010000213.1 GCA_945873085.1 Candidatus Kuenenia stuttgartensis
CAGGGGCGTGGGGAAGGGGACGGCCCTGAGGACTTCCGACGCGCAGCCTCGCCCGCAGTTCCTGATTGTTCACCACCTTGACAAGTACGGTTCGCCATCCCTGCTCGACGAGTGCCAGCACCCCGGCATGCTCGCCAACGACGACCGCCGGCGGGCCATCCTTCGCGACCCCGACGGCCACCACACAGAGCGGATCGAGGATCGACTCGATTCCCCGGGTGACCGCCGCATCGTCCTCGAGCGACTCAAGCCCCGCCAGCTGCTTCCTCGCCTCCGGCGAAAGCGGGCTCCCCAGCCTTTCGAGGGCATCGACAAGCCGATGCGCCTGCGCGAGGAGCGGCTGGCGCTCGACCGCAGCCGCCGTCGGCCACGGCTCAGCGGCAACCGAAGTCACGCCAGAGAGGAGAACGAGCGCCCCCCACACCGCCACCCGACAACGACGAGCTCTTGGAGACGTCATCGCACACCAGTCCTTCATGAGCCGGCCACACGGCGGGCCGGCACGCCCTTGAGCAACAGATCCGCAGCGGCCCGGAAGCCGAGATCCTGCGTCCCCTGACCGACGTCGGCCTCGAGGTGCACCTCCCGCCGCCCCGCCTCGAGGAGGCGAATCTCGACGATCTTCCATTCGCGTTCCGCTCCGGAGAGAAACGACGACGACGCAATCCCATCGACGAGCCCCACCTCGCAGAACCGGGCAGACCGGGGAGGAGTCGTCGAGCGGTCGGTGGCCATAACACGCAAAGGCGCGCGAATTCGGGCGGCGTTAGCGACCTCGAGGAGGACGCGGTACGTGCGATCGACGACGAGCTCCGGCAGCGGGCTGACCGCAGCCATCTTCACGCGCGACTCCGGATTGACATCGACCCGGAGCACCACCAACGGCTCGACGGCCGCGGCCAAGCTGGCGCTGGAGTCGGCGGCGGTGAGTTGGGTCTCGAGCGCCCGCGCATCGGGGCGGGGAAGGAGTTGATCGAGGGTCAGGAGCAGATCATCGCGGGCCTCGTCGACGGTGCTGGCGGCGGGATGGCCCGATCTGGCAATCAGCCGTTCATAGCGACCGATACCCTCCTCCACGTAGGCCATCGCCTCGCTCCGCTGCCCCGCCGTGGCAAAGCGCCCCTTGAGTTCGATGTCGCGGACGTGGGCCCGCATCCGCACGATCCAATCCCGCGCCGCCTCCGGCCGGAACACTCCCCGGCCATCGACGACGACATGGACGGCGCTGGTGTGGGCGATCCCCGTCCGCTCGATGCAATTGAATCCCCCCCCGCGGCTTGCCCGGGCGACGATCCAGCGGCTTTCTCCGACCGGCAGTTCGACGGCCAGCTCCGCCGTCATCTCCGCGGTGGTCTCCTCCGCGATCACCACCCCGTTGGAGACCACCTGCACGACCCCGAGTGGCTCGCGCGACACGGCCCGCACCCGCACGGTCACGCGGTCGTCCGGCCCCCTGGCGATCGAATCGCCAGGCGTGTGACCGTCAACGTCGAGAAACAACAGCGGGCCGGAGGTCGTGAACGTCCGCCCGCGGCGGATGCCATCGATCCACTTCTCGTAGCTGAAGTCGCCGTCGATCCGCACATAGGCCCGGGCGACGCCTGCCACCCGCGCCGGATGATCGCTGCCGTTGGTGAGCGGGACCCGCAATCCGCAGTCTAAAAATCGCTCGTAGTCGGCCGGCGCGAGCTGATCGAACGAATCGGTGAGCCCGTGGATGACGTTGACGGGAGGCTCATGATTGCCACCGGTGCCATGGGCCTCGATCGAGATTCCCCCCTGACTCCGTGCCTCCTCGATCGCCGGGCGGTTGTGAGGCCAATCGATCGAGTCGTCGCCAGCGATTCCCGGCCCGGTGCCGATCGGCATCACGAGCCAGCGGAGATTCAGGAAGCAAAGATGGCCGTAGAGATTCTCGTTGCGGTATTCCTCCGCCATCTCGACGTGGTAGCCATCGCGGCACAAGCTCGCGACCGGGCCGACCGGCGCCTGCGACGGCTTCACGAAGGCATCGCTGGCGGTCCGGTGGAGAAGCGTGAGGTTGTTGACGACGCGGAGATCCTCGGCCCGCTGGACAAGCCCGAGCGTCTCGAGAGGCAGATCGACGTTCCAGGCATTGGTCACCCAGTGGACATGCGTGTCGCCACTGATCCAGCCCTCGGCGGCGGCGTCGACGATCCGCGGCACGGTGAGCGTCACCGCGCGGCTCTCCCCCGGCCCGAGTTCGAGGGTCTCACCGACCGTGGCGTGTTCATAGCCCCGCTCCGCCTCGATCCGACACTCGCCCGGGGGAAGAACGATGTCAGCGCCCGAGTCACAATAGAAGAAGGGGAGACGGTGGAACCGCGGCAGCGGCAAGCCGAGGATCGGCTTGACCGTGAACGTCGGATCGCCGGCCAACGGCCCGGCCTGACGGCAGGCCCCGTCGCCCCCGATTGCCCGCACTCGGGCACAGACAGGGGCCCCGGTCTCACCGTCGACGACCTTCAACTGCACCCGCGCCGGCTCGACGACGCGCACGGAAAGCGCTAGCGTCGCGACGGCGTCTTCCTGCTTCACTTCGAGGCGTGCCCCGACAGGGTCCTCCGCAGTGGCGTCGAGCACGACGAGAAACGGCTGCGTCCGGCCAGGAAGCACCGTCCAGGGCTCAGCTTGGATGACGTTCCCCGACACGCCGACGGCAAGGCGGAGAGGCACCGCGGTCGTCTGGGTCAATTCGACGATCAGGTGCCGATCGAGCCCGCGGGCGCAGTCGAACGGCGGCAGTGGCCCGTCGGAGGCAATCGTCTCACCATCCCACGAAACACGGAGCGTCCCATGCTGCTCCCGGAGCTTGGCCATGAGCTCGCCGCGGCTCTCCTCCAGATCGGCAAGCCCGCGAGCCCCGGGGGACTTCGTGGCAAACCGCTGCTCGTCGATCGCCTGGGCGACGGCCTGATCCGCAAGCGGGCTGCCGACCCGGCCGACAAACGTCGTGAAAAACTCGAGGGCGAACCAGGCCGCCTGCCGATCGGCCTCGGTCGGCTCCCTCTCGACGTCACCCTGGCGTGCCATCCGGGCCCGATGGAACTCCGGCGGATGAGCAGCCGCGATCGCGCCCAAGACGACACAGACCAGCGCCATCATCGCGGCGGGAAAGAGCCGACGTGCTGCCCACACCATCAGCCGTGCCCTTCCGTGTTCCCGTTCTACTTGACCGTTATTGCTCCCAGTCAGGCTACTCCGTCGGTGAGGGCCCCGCCACTCCTTCCGCTAAACTGTGTGCCCAGGGCCGACACCGCCCCCCCGCAGGAGCAGGACCATGATCCATCACGCCCCGATCGAACGGCTCGTCGACCTCCTCGACCCGGCCGCCGACATCATCCTCAACATGTCCCGCGACGAGGCCCTCGCCCGCGTCGCTTCCGGAGATCCGGCGCAGGTCCGCGGGATCGACGGCCACTTCGCACTGGTCCATCGCGCCGGCAAGCAGATCCGCATGGCCCGCTCACTCGGCCGCCCGCTCCGCTACTTCATCGCCAAGAAGGCCGCCGGGCCGGTCCTCGTCGTCGCCGACCGGATCGACGCGATTCACACCTGGCTCGAGGCCGAAGGGCTCGCCGACCAATTCCATCCCTCCTACACCCGGATGGTGCCGGCGCATCACCTCATGGAATTGGCCCTCGTCGGCTGCCCCGACCCGAATCCCGTCTGCCGCCGATTTTTCACCCCCGAGCGCAACCGCTGGGGCTCCGATCTCGACCAGATCGGCAAGCGCTACATCGAGGCCCTTCAGAAGGCGCTCGCCGCCTGGCTCGACCGCGTGGGGCCGAGCGAACCGCTCGGTGTCCTCTTCTCCGGTGGCATCGATTCGGGGAGCGTTCTCCTCGTCCTCCACCATCTTCTCCTGTCGCGGGGCGAAGCGCCGCAGAGGCTCAAGGCCTTCACGCTGTCGGTGGCCGATTCCGGGAGCGATCTGGCCCAGGCCCGGGAGTTTCTGGCCCGGACAAGGCTCGACTATCTCCATGAGGCGGTGGAGATCGCGGCCGAAGAGCTCGACCTCGAGGCGACGATCCGCGCGATCGAGGACTACAAGCCGCTCGACGTCCAGGCCGCTGCCGCGGGGCTCGCGCTGTGTCGCGGGATCCGCCGGCGCTATCCCGACTGGAAATGGCTCGTCGACGGCGACGGTGGTGACGAGAACCTCAAGAGCTACCCGATCGAGGACGATCCGGAACTCACGATCCGCAGCGTCCTCAACAACCCGCTCCTCTACCACGAGGGCTGGGGAGTGAATGCCATCAAGCACTCCCTCACCTACTCCGGCGGCCAGAGCCGCGGCCATGTCCGCAGCTACGCCCCAGCCGCCACGCTCGGTTTTCGTGGCTTCAGCCCCTACGCCCTGCCAAACGTCATCGAAGTCGCCGAGGGGATCCCCTTCATCGAACTCACCGATTGGGATCACGATCGGCTCTACGCGCTCAAAGGTGACATCGTGTCCCGCGGCGTCCGCCAGGTGACGGGGACAGAACTCCCGGTGTTCCCCAAGCGGCGCTTCCAGGCGGGGATTTGCGAGGGGGGGAGCAATCGGTCGCTCTTTCCCTCCGATCCCCGGCACTACCGGAAAATCCACCAGAAGATCTGGGGCTGAACGGCGCGTGCGGGGGCCGGCCTGCAATCACTTGTCGACGGCCGTGTGAGCGAAACGGTGCCGGGCGGCGGGATCGAGAAGACCGACCGGATCGAACGGGGCGAGACGGTCGCGGAGCCGGTCGGGAAGCGCTTCGCCTCCGGCAACGAGGTCGGCCCGCGCCGCCGAGAGGGCCGCCCGCAGCGGCGCGTGGCGTGCGGCGAGGAATCCCTGCGACGTCGTCGTCTCCCCCTGGCCATATCCCCGTTCCGCCTGCACCGTGGCGAGGAAGAAGAGCGTGCTCGCCAGGCGGAAGCGGTCGAAGTCGGGGAGGACCGCATAACAGGCGCTCACGAGTTGATCGATCCAGGTGACCTCGTCGATCACGGCCTCGCCGTAGGCCAGCCAGCCGATCTCGTCGAACGACTCGGCCAGGAGCAGATCAGCGAGGCGCTGGACCCCGGAGAGACCGTGGGCGATCCCCGTGCTATGGAGCGGATCGACAAAGCCGGCCGTCGTGGGGAGCATTGCAAAGCCGTCGCCCGAGGCCCGCGACCAGAGTCGACTCATCCGCGGGACGAGCCCCAGTGGCCGCACCGGTCGACTGCGATCCAAGAGGAGTGCCAGCGAGGGATAAGCCGACACCATGCTCCGCCAGGCCTCGTCGAGTGAGCAGGATTCGCCGCTCATCCATCGCCGACAGACGTCTGTCGGCTGCACGAAGCCGACGCTCGCGAGATCGTCACGAAACCTCAGGATCCACATCCAGCCACCGTCGATGCAGTGGTGTTGCGCGGCGTCGTCCGAACGGAAGGGGGAGGTGGTCGAACAATTGCCGGTCGATTCCTGGAGACGGTCCCACGAACCGACCCCGCGGAAGTGACCGTAGACGGCGCCACAGCGAGTCAGGAGGGTGTCATCGAGGGCTTTGATCCCCAGCACCGACGCCAGGGCCCCTCCGCCTCCGGTGGCATCGATG
>CAMCCR010000214.1 GCA_945873085.1 Candidatus Kuenenia stuttgartensis
TCGGCGCAGAAGGCCAGCCCCTTGTCGTCGATCCAGTAAAGGTGCCCGTCATGGAGCACCGGCGTGGCGACATAGGAGCTCGTGCGGCTCGTCCAGAGAACGTGCGTCTTCGAGACATCCCCCCGGCCGCCGGCCCGGACGGCAAGCGACCCGGAAGAACGGAAGCCGCCGAAAACGTAGACCGTCTCGCCATCAACGATCACGCTTGGGCTGACATTCCCGGTGAGCCCCATCTCGGCGTGCCAGCGGAGTTTTCCCGTCCTTGGATCCAAGCCCCACACCTCGCCGGGGACGGCGACGACGATCTCCTCGGAGCCGTCGGCGAGCGTGACGACGCCGGGGGTGCCGTAGGCGAGTTCGAGGGCCGCGGCCTCGGCCTTCCAAACTTCCTTCCCGGTCCGCTTGTCGAGCGCCCGGATCGACTGGCTCTCCTCAGAAGCGTTGCAGATCAGATGCTCGCCGTGAAGGATCAGGCTGGCCCCCGATCCCCAGCGGCGATTGCTCGACTCGGTGCCGACGCCCGTCCGCCAGATCTCCGTTCCCTCCATGTCGAAGGCGACGATGCCAGCCTTGCCAAGGAACGCCCACACAATCTCGCCATCGGTGACCGGCGTGTTGCTCGCGTAGCCATGCTCGGTGAGATAGCCCGCATAGGGATCATCGGGGCCGGGCGCGGCAATGTCGCGCTGCCAGGCCACCTTGCCGTCCTGCCGATCGATCTTCACCAGATGCCTGGTCGGCCCCTGCCCACTCGCTCCTTCCGACCAGCACGTGACGAAGATCGCGTCGCCATGGACGATCGGGCTCGACGACCCTCCCCCCGGCAGCGCCGTCTTCCAGAGGAGATTCTTGGCGTTGCCCCAATTCTGCGGCACCGAAGCCCCGGCTGCCCGCCCCCCAGATCCACGGAACTGCGGCCAATCCTCGCCAATCGCTGGCGTGGCGGCCACGAACAGGAGAGCGGCGGCGAGGCCCCCGACGATCTGATCACGGATGTTCATCGTGGCCCCTTTTTTACCCGCCAGCGCGACCGTTATTCGACGACGCGGAGGACGTCGTTGCATTTGTAGACCCGGTTGCGGCCGCCGCGGGCCGCTCCCTCGAACTCGAGATGGCAGTCGAGGAGGACGCCGAGGGTGGCATCTTCTGGAATCGCGAGCGTAATCGTGACGAGGTTCCCTTCGCGACGGATCGCGGTCGCCTCATAGGGGCCGATCTGCACCCACGACGGCGCCCCTTCGGGCATCGGCCCGGGCTGCCTGCCGGCACCACGCGGCGAAATCCCCTCGCGCGGATCGAGTTCGATCGTCACCTGGCGCTTTCCGCCGGGGGCGACCGCGCCCGGACGGATCTCAACGATGGCCGGATCGGCGACAGAGTCCCCTTCGGCGTTGTTTTCGATTCCGCCGCTTCCGGCCCAACGCAGACCGCGGTTGTTACTCGGTTCGACGACGCCACGGTAGCCGCCGAGGATGTAGGGAAAGCGCCCCGGCGTGGCGTGGTAGTGGTAGCCCCGGTTGGGGTCGGCATGGCCGTTGCAGGCGTCGAGCGCGAGGCCTGAGGAGGCGAGCTTGTCGCTCTCGTGGGCCATGACACCGTCAGCTTCGTAGGGGCCGTGGATCGGGAAACCGTCCCAGGCGAAGCCGATGATCGGCGAATGCTGCTTGCCGTCGTCCTTGAAGGGGCTTTTTACGCAGACTGGATACTTGTGGTAGTGGTAAACGCCGGTCTGCTGGGGGTGGCCGCAGCAGGCGTCGAGCCAGACCTCCGAATAGCCCTCGACCGCATTCATCCCTCCCTGCTCGAAGGGATTGAAGAACACGACACCATTGATTGCCGTGCCGACCGGCCCCATCGGCAGGCGCGTGATCGTGTCGGATTTCCGCGGCTCGAGTGGCAGCCGGAAGGTGAAGTCCTGCACCGCAATCGAGTTCGGGTTGCCGCTGTTGGGGAAGATCGCGGTGGGATGGTTCGGGTATCCCTGGCTTTTGATGACGAGAAACCCGGCGGGGTGGAGCTCGCTGCCCGGCTCGTGCGAGATCCGCACCTCATCGATGCCGTCGCCATTGGAATCGCGCCTGTGGTAGGCAAAGAGGTCGACGAACTGGACCTCGTCGCCGACGATGTCGCGATACAAGTAGCGAGGCTTGTCGAGCTCGCTGCCAGCCTCGTCGTGCGTACGGAGGTACCAACTCCCGCCAATCGGCTCGACGCCGGGTGGGGGAGCCTGGGAGCTGGCGACCGCGGGAAAGAGCAGGACGCAGAGAACGGCGAGTCGAACGAGCACAGAACCGGATCGCTTCCGACCACACGCTGCACCGGGATCCAGGGAGCACATTCGCATGGGAAACCGCCGTCGTGCGGAGTGAACCTGAAACCTGTCGCGACAGGGCTTAAACGGTAGGGAAGGAAAAAGGTTTTCCCCACCGTCCAAGGATCCCTGACAGGAACAGGTCAACGTGCCCGACGACGTTCCCAATACCCCAGCGCCCCGATCACCACGACCAAGGCGTTCCCGAAGCTCGTTGGATCGATCTCTGGCACGGTCGTGAAGCTGACCGTGAACGATCCGTCATTGTTGGAATAGAACGTCGGGTCGCCCTGAAAATCAGCGCCGTCGATGAAGCCCAGAAACAGTCGCGTTGCGGTGTCTGGAATGAAAAACAGTTGCCTGCTGCCCGATCCGGTGCCGGTCAGGCCGTCTCCGATGAAAAATGCCTGATTGAGCGACGGCGAGAGAGACGCGAAGTTCGTGCCAAGCGCCGTGGAACTGAAATCGAGTCGCGTTGGCGCTGCCCCGGAGGGTTCGGTGTCGTTCAGGAACACGCCGGCGAGAAACATCACCCGGCGGTTGGCGGACACAGCCTCAATCAACCGAAGGCCGGAAATGCCTCCGTAGGAATTGATGTCGGTGTTGAAGCCATCGGTGTTCGCCGGGGGATAGTCCACGTAGCCACCGTCTGGCCCGTTGAACTGGCCGCGGTTCAGGTCTCCAACCGTGTTGTTGTAGGACACCGCGCCGGTCACGGAGTCGATCCTTAGGACTCGGTTCGCGCCGGGCGACAGGCCGAATCCAAGCGGCAGGACGCCCCCTCCCTGACCGCCCGGGTCAGGAACGGAGGACCGGCCCGCGCCGAACAGATTCGACCGGGCATCAATGACTGCCGCCGAAACCGACTCTGCCGAAGCCTGATCCACCAGCGTGATCATCGAGGCAATTCCGAGGGCTGCGATCAGCCCCACCCGGCATCCGCTCTTGAACAGTTCGAAACTCGGCATCAGACACCTCCTCGAGGGACCTCGAACGGACCACTGGGCGAAACATGACCAACACGAAGACCGCGTCAGAATTATAATCTTGGCTCAGTGTTTCATACTTCTGTATTTCTCAAGTCTCGAAATTGACACATACGACACGATGTCGTAAGGATGCCTTCATGTCTGATTCGCATGGTATCACCCATGCCACCTGGTCCGATTGGCTGTTGCGCGTGGGCTGTGTGTTTGTCCGTCACCGTTTTGGAGCTGTCATGCGACCCATGATTCGTCATTCGGCGCGCGCCCTGGTGCTGGTGGTTTGCTTCACCGCCACGATTCCCGGAGGCGGCTCGATCCACGCCCAGGAGGAAGCGCCCGACCTCGCCATCGCGGAGGCAACCCCGTCGACGCGTGCGGGAGCGGACGAGTAGCCTGTCGCCTCAGTAGTGCGCAACCAAAGCTCCGTATCGATCGGCCAGATGGTCCACGATCACCCTCGTGTCGGTGGAGTGGAGGCGATCTCCGAATCGGTGGAACCGTGCCGCTTCGACGAACGTGTTGTTCGCCCGCTCGAGGATCAGGTTCGGGCACCCCTGATGCGCGCCGCCGACGAGTTCGACGATCTCGCGTCGTGGCCGTGGGTACGCGACGTACCGGATGTCGAGCTGCGTTCGCAACGCCGGGCAGCAGGCGAGCACCCCTTCCAGGAACGCGCAGTCGGGGCAGTAATACCGCTTGCCTTCTGCATCCCTCGCGCTGTCGGTGAAGCCGGGCGTGAGCAGGAAGAGGATGTCCATTGGGTTCTCCGAGAGGCAGGTGCACGCAACACGGATCAGTATCGCACGACGGCCCATGTCATAACCCGTCGTTGGTGCGCAGGGGTCCGCACTTCGAACGCCAACCCGACGCCGGAACCCAGAGTCCGGGAGATTGCCCAGATTCCGCCGCGGCATGCAACGCCGGCAGGGCAAACCGCTCGACGATCGCGATCGCGGTGGAGAGCGACGCGGGCATGTCAACGATTCTCATCCGTCCGAGGAAGGCTCGCCACTGCCGCTGCTTCCCGTCGTCCTCCCCAAACCCGCGGGAGAGCCCCGTGGGAACACCTGCCGGCAACGGCGTGCCCCTCCGCTCGAAGGTGGCACGGAAGGCCTGGGCGAGCGTCTCGCCCTCGATCTCGAAGCGGCGGCTGATCGCGATCACGTCACCGTAGTCCTTCATGCGGCTGTTGATGATTCCGAGCTTGCACATCGCCTCGATTTTCTCGGCGACGACCGTTTCAGGCGGATAGGTAAGGATCTTCGCAGCGGGATGCCCGAGCAGAGTCGGGAACAGCCGCTTGGCGGCCTTCGGCGTGATCGCATCGCCGAAGCCCACGTCGATGCGGACCGTGATCGGGACATGCGCGAGATACCCGACAACGGTGACACGGACGCCGCCATAGTCCTGCTCCTCGCGGATCTCCTCCGCAGCGATGCTGTCGGGATCGAATCGAAGTCCGTCGTCGCCTTCGACCGAGACGATGCGCCGAATCGCATCGGCGACGGCGGTCGGCGATGCCTCGCCATGGCCGAGGAAGTCGACATCCCTGGTCGGCCGATGCAGTTCGCCTGCCCAAACCCGGAAGAGCATGGCGCCCTTGAGTACGAATCGGCGGTCCTCGGTGGACCTCGAGAGCCGATCGAGCAGCCGCTCAATTGCGTACTGCACCAGGATCGCGTTGAAGTCGGCCTTGCGATCGCGTGCGACGGCGAGCAGGCCGCGATGCACGGTGATTGGGTCGCGCGGAGGCGTGCCGTCAGTCACGCCAGCGACTCCAGGTAGGGACGCATCACTGTGGCGACGCGATCGATCGTCGCGGCCGCGACAAGCTCGTCCACGCTTGCGGCCTTTCGGCGCCACGCGTCCTTCAGCGCTTCGATCGCGACATCGGTGCCGACGGTGTTTCGATAGCGGAAGCAGTCGGCGACCGTCTTCGCGACCGTCGTGATCCGGACATCGATGCCATCGAAGGGCATCATCTCAACTCCCTCGGCAAGGCACGGCCCCGACGCCCGGACGACACGGACGGGCGGGGCATCGATCGATGGCCTGCGGGCCTTGCGATCGATCATGATCCAGATCTCGAACGGGTTCTGGGTGGTGAGCCGATGCAGCCGAAGCGCGGTGAGAAGGCAGAGCGTCGCCTTCGGGACGCGCGTCACGACCTCGATGATGCTGCCGTGTTCGGTCATCCTTGGCTCGGAGGCCTCGTAGATGCCGCGAGACCTTTGGACAAGCAGGCCGCGGTCGACGAGCCGCTTGAGGTGCATGCGGTGGAT
>CAMCCR010000215.1 GCA_945873085.1 Candidatus Kuenenia stuttgartensis
GTCGACCGGCTCCCCGATCCGAGCGAGCGGCAGGCCTACGACCGGGCGGTGGTGCGGATGATCCGCCGCTACGTCGATCAGACCTGCGGCCGGGCGATGGTGTTGTTCACGAGCTCCGCGTCGCTTGCCGCGGCGAGCGCGGAGCTGGCCGGATGGTGCGTGCAGCGCAACTACCGGCTCGTCAGCCAGGCCGACGGGCTGCCGCGGTCGCGGATGCTCGCCGACTTCCGCGAAGGGCCGGGGAGCGTGCTTCTCGGCACCGACGGCTTCTGGCAGGGGATCGATCTCCCCGGCGACCAGCTCGTGACGGTGATCATCACAAAGCTCCCCTTTGCCGTCCCCGACCGGCCGCTGGTGGCGGCGCGGATCGAGGCGATCCGGGCCGCTGGCGGGAATCCGTTCATGGAGTATCAGGTGCCGGAGGCGACCCTCAAGCTCAAGCAGGGCTTCGGGCGGCTCGTCCGCACCGCCGAGGATCGGGGGCGCGTCGTGATCCTCGATCCCCGTGTGCTCACGAAGCCCTACGGCCGCGTCTTCCTCGACAGCCTCCCGCCAGCGAAGCTCGTCATCGAGCCGTATGGGTGAGTGAGTGACGGCCCGGTGACCGCCGGACGCGACGAAAACTTGCCCCTCTGTAAGGAGGCCTGTAGGCTCTTTTTTTGAGGGGGAACGACCCCTCGGAAGTCGAGGGCAGGGGGGAGAGTGCGATGACACGGGGTGCAGTTGCGCGATGGTGGGGAGCGTTGATCTGGGGGCTCCTCGCGGTGGGGCCGTCGCTGGCCGCCGCGGACGTCCGCACGTGGCGCGACGAATCGGGGAAGTTCGAGGTTCGTGCCGAACTCCTCGACTTCGACGGCGAGAAGGTCCGGCTCGCGAAGGAGGATGGCAAGGAGATCACCGTGCCCCTCTCCCGGCTGTGTGCGGCTGACAGGGCGCATGTCCGGCGCCTCATGAAGAACAACGACGGCAAGGCCGACGACCAGGACATTGACAAGAAGAGCAACGACGACAAGAGCAACGGCGGCGCGGAGAAGCCGCGGCCCGATCGATCCGGCGAGGCCGACGATGATCCGGCTGCCGAGAAGGGGAACGGCAAGGAGCCGAAGCCGTCTGACGCCGATCAGGTGCGACTGCGCGACATCCCCGCGAAGCGAGCCGGCAGCCCCAAGGGGGTGCTCGTGTGGCCGACCAAGCTTGCCACGCCAGCTGAGCCGGTGGGGGGCTTTGTCAGCGATCCCGGCGCGGCGCTGGGGGCGATCAGGGCCACGTGCGCCGTGGAGATCAGCAAGCACTACAGCACCGAGCACGTGTCGCGCGCGGTGCCGCTCGACACGGAAGGGGGGCGTTTCCTCGTCAGCGTCATCAGGCGGGAATCGGCGGACCTGCTCTCCCGGATCTACCTCATCGATGCCTCCGCCGACACCGCAACGATGGTCCAGGAGACGAAGGAGCTCTACGAGATCCTCGACCATGACATCGAATCGGGGATGACGCTCCTCGGCGAGCGCGGGTCGAAGTACGGCATTATGGCGGCCGACAAGCCGACGCGGCTGGTGCTCGCCTCCGGCTTTCCCGAAGGAAAGCCCGACTTGAAGTTCGTCCGTGACTGTCCCCGGATTGACAAGGACTTTGCTGCGGAGATCGTCGGCGCCAGGCTCCTCTCGGCCCGCCATGCGCTCGTCTCGTTCACGACTGCCGCCGGCGTCTGGGAGCTCGATACGTGCAAGGCGCTTCAGGTGTTTCCAAGCACCGGGCCGGCGGCCGCCAGCGGAGGTCTGCGCTACGTGGCGATCCCCACCGCCAATCAGGTCGTGGTGATCGAGCCGGCCTCGCGGCGCACGGTCGTGGCGGTGCACACGGCGCTGACTGTTTCTGGCCTGGCCTTCGATCCCACGGGCCAGAAACTGGCGATTATCGAGCCGGGATGGGTGTCGATCCAGGACTGCGCTGCCGGCGGAGATCCGGTCCGCTTCCAGTCGCCGGAGGCGACCGGCACGGTGGCGTGGGTGGGGCCGACGACGATCCTCACCGGGTCGGGGGCGTTGATCGATGTCGAGCGCAAGGCAGTGCTCTGGAAGTACCAGCTCAACAGTGGCTGGAGCGTGTCGGGATCAACGGTCGTTGCACGGGTGGACGATCAGCTGTGCTTCCTCACCGTGCCCCACCCGGCTGCGGAGGCCAGACGCTCCAGCTGGGTGGCCGTGGCCGATCCGATCCTGCTCCGCGCGGGGAGCGCTGTGAAGGTCGCCTGCGAGGTCTCGCAAGGGGTGCAAATCGATCAGGCGGCGCTCGAGCAGACGCTCGCCGGCCTAGCCCAACAGGCCGGATTCCAGGTCGTGAGCGAGGCGCCGACCACGCTCGTGGCCCGACTCGATCGCCTCGCCCCCCGGACCACGGCCCTCGTGGGAGTGTTTGGCGTCGGCAGTGGCCCGGCAGGGCCGCCGACGATGGAAGCCAATCCACTCGTGGCATCGATCGAGTTTCGGACGGCGGATGGCGTGGCCTGGTCGGAAAACCTCGTCTATTCGTCCAGCCCGCTCGTCAGGCTCCAGCCGAACGAGTCGCTCGAACAGGGGATCCGCCGCCTGGAAACGCCCTCGATCGCCACGTTTGCTGCGGTCGTGTTGCCGACCATCGTCGAGCGTCCCGAGGTATTGGCGGGGCAGGGACGGAGCGAGCCGCAGGAGGCCGGATGGAAGGACCTGCCGGTCGATGCCTCGCAGAGCAGGCACGATCAGATCGTCAACACCGACCGCAGCCTGCGGGACACGATCGCCGAAACGAACAGGATCAGCGAGAAAGCCCTCGAACAGATCCGCAATCCGAGCGCCGCGTTTGATCCGAAGCAGTTCGAGGAGGCCGTTCGAGAGGGGGCCAAGCGTGACCTGGAGCGGCAGGGCGGGGGCCAGCCCCTGTCAGCGGAGGCGAAGGCAAAACTCCTCGGCTGGATCTTCGGGCTGGCATTCGTTGCGTTCGTGATCGGCATCGGCGGGATCATCACGCTCTGGCGAATCTTCACCAAGGCAGGCCGGGAAGGCTGGGAGACCCTGATCCCCCTCTACAACAGCGCCGTCTTCCTCGACATCGCCGGACTCCCGATGGGGTTGCTCACCGTCTTCTTTCTCCCCCAGATCAGTGCGGTTGTCGTGAACGTCGCCGGGCTGGCAGGCAGCGTGGCCGCCTCGGGCATCATGGCGCTGGCGTGGCTGCTCTACGCGCTCGTCTGGGGGCTCAACTGTCAGGGCGTGGCACGGAACTTCGGCAAGGGGGTCGGCTTTGCCTGCGGGCTGTTTTTCCTGCCGTTCGTCTTCTTGCCGATCCTCGCCTTTGGCAGCGCCCGCTATCGCCGTCGCTGAATGGGGGCGACGCCGGTGGCTGTCCGCGGCTGACGAGTCACGCGCCGGCGAGGTCGAGCTCCATCCAAGTCGTCGGATCGCTCTCCCACGGATACTCCGGGGGCGCTCCGTAGGGGATCCGCCCGAGGCGGCGATCGATCACGGCGGCAAAGAATCCGAGCCGGGGAATCTCGGCCGGATCCCAGCCGGGGAGGGCCGCGGCGGTGATGTGGGCTTCGACGCTCCAGCCGTCGGCGTGGAGCTTCGACTCCATCGGCACAGAGCCCTCGGGGAGCTCAGCCGGGATCTCGCTTGTCCGCGGGATGACTGCGGCCACGGCCACCGGCTTGTCGGCGAGCTTCCCTCCGCCGGTCGGGAGGAAGGCGAGTCGGCGGCAGAATCGACCGGCCCGATGGCTCTCGCCAGTGGGGCGGGTGGCGATCCAGAGATGGAGCCCGTCGCTGTCTTCCGGCCGTGTCGGCTGGCACCAGCGCGATGCCCCGACCCCCTTCATCTCACCCCGCACCCGCAGGCCGCCCTCATTCCACGCTAGCCAGAGCGAGACGAGGTCGGGCACGCCGACGATCCCTGCCAGCGACGGCAGCCGACAGGCGTCGTCGAGCGGGGCCGAAGCGGGGGGCCAGAGCGTTTTCCGCTTCCGGCAGGGGAAGCGGAAGGTGAACAGGGAACCGGGGTTCACAAGCGGCACGGCACGGGCTCCGAGGATCGGCAGGGCCCCGAGGGCAACCGGGAGGCCCGACCGGCGGGCCATACTATACTGCTGCCGTCGCACGGGGAGCGGAATGATCGGCTGGCAAGGCCTCTTCCCGGTGCAGCGATTCACGATCCCTGAGGAGTTGCGATCATGGGGCGGTTCATTCCTGAAGTTCGGCACTCGGTTCGGCCGTCGCTCGGCGGTTGGTGGATCGCCGCTGCCGGCATCGCGGCGATCGTCGTGTGGGCCTCCCTTCCTTCCGCCCCCGCCGCCGATCAGGGGTCGGCCTCGCAGCCGCTTTGGCGCAGCGAGATCGTCACCGCTGCCACCCCGACCCGCTCCGTCCCCTTTGACGTTGATCTCGGCGGCGCCACGTCGGTGTGGCTCGTGGTCGATGACGGCGGCGACGGGTTCGGATGCGATTGGGCCGACTGGGTCGATCCGGTCTTCAAGGGAGCCGGCCTCGAGAAGCCGCTTGTCGATCTCGAATGGAAGCGCGCGAGTGCCGAGTGGGGCGAGGTGCGGAAAGGGCGGAATGCCGGAGGAGACGAGCTCAAGCTCGACGGCAAGCTTGTTGCCCGCGGCATCGGCACGCATGCCAATTCGGTGATCGAGGTGGCGGTGCCGGCAGGAGCGACGCGGCTGGTGGGCCGGGCCGGGCTCGACGACGGCGGCGCCAACCAGGGCTCCGGCTCGATCCGCTTCGCCATCCACACCAAGGCTCCGGCGCTTCGCCCCAAGCGCGTGCAGGCCGGCGGTGCTGTCGCCCCCGCCGACGGCCCCGCCACGCTCGTGGTCCCGGAAGAACTCGAAGCGACGCTGTTCGCCGGCGAGCCGCTCCTCTCGAGCCCATCGGATATCGACATCGACGCTTCGGGAAGGGTGTGGGTGTGCGAAGTCACCAACTACCGCGGCCGCAAGGACACGCGGCCCGATGGCGACCGGATCCTCGTCCTCGAAGACACCGACGGCGACGGTGGCGCCGATACTTCGAAGGTCTTTTACCAGGGGCGCGACGTCGATTCGGCGCTCGGCATCTGCGTCATCGGCGACGGGCCGGGGAGGAAGGTGATCGTGTCGTGTGCGCCGGACGTGTTCGTGTTCCACGATGACGACGGCGATCTCGTCGCCGATCGGAAGGAGTCGCTGTTTACGAAGACCGGCGACCCGCAGCACGACCACTCCGTCCATGCCTTCTCCGTCGGCCCCGACGGCCGCTGGTATTTCAACTTCGGCAACACCGGCCACGCCGTTCATGACAAGGAAGGCAAGCCGATCACCGACCGGATGGGGAATGTCGTCAACGATAGCGGCAAGCCCTATCGACAGGGGATGGTGTTCCGTTGCCGTCCCGACGGCAGCGACTTCGAGGTCCTCGGCAACAACTTCCGCAACAACTACGAAGTGGCGGTCGATTCCTACGGCGCGCTCTGGCAGAGCGACAATGACGACGACGGCAACCA
>CAMCCR010000216.1 GCA_945873085.1 Candidatus Kuenenia stuttgartensis
AAAGTCGACCTTCGCCAGGAGCGTGGAGTGGGGATCGAAGCGGACGAGCTTCGGCTGCCGGTCGAGGGGAAAGTGGAAGTCGTGCGACGTGCCGGTGACGCGCACCGGCCGCTCGACGCTCGTGCCGTCGTCGAAGGTGAAGCGGACGGTCGTATCGAAGGCAAACGTCAGCACCTTGTCGCTGGCCGGCTGCGTCTGCCGGACCGTGACATGGGCGAGCTTTTCCTCAGGGTGCCACTGGTAGCCGATGCGGAGATCGGGATGGCGGGCATGGTAGAGCCACTGGTCGAAGAACCGATCGAGCGGCTTGCCGCTGAGCTCCTCGAAGACCTGACGAAGATCGTCGGTCGTCACCGTCGCCAGGCTGTGCCGGTCGAGGTACGTCTTCACCGCCTTGCGGTAGAGGTCGTCGCCGAAGTGGCTGCGGAGCATGTGGAGCACCCAGCCCCCCTTCGGGTAGGCCCGGTAGTCGAACTGATCGTTGGCGTCTTTGTAGCCCTTCCAGACGACCGGCCGGGTGTCGTCCCCCTGGGTGAGGATTCGCCCCTCGGCGTCGCTCCAAAGCCCGTAGAGGAGCTCGTCGCGGCCGAACTTGTGGCCATCGTAAAGATGGGCGTAGTAGGTCGCAAAACCTTCATTGAGCCACAGGTGGCTCCAGTCCTTGCAGGTCACGAGATCGCCAAACCACTGATGGGCCAGCTCGTGGGCGTCGAGGCCGCGCGACGAGCGGATCGTCTCGGTTGCCTTCGTGTGGAGGGTCTGGTCGGTGAGGGTGGTGAGGCTCGTGTTCTCCATCCCGCCCGCTACAAAATCCTGGATCGTCACCTGGTCGTACTTGCCCCACGGATAGGCGACGCCGATGTCGTCCTCGAAGAAGGCCATGATCGCGGCGGTGTCCTCGAAGGAGTTGACCGCCTCGGCCGCCGTCGACGGCTGCGTGTAGAAGCCGAGCGGCACGTCGCGGTGACGCCCCTCGAGCTTGGCGAGATTGCCGGCGACGAGACAGACCAGATAGCTCACGTGGGGCTTCTCCTGGATCCACTGCACCCGCTTCAGCCCAGTCGCCGCGTCGACCTCCTCAGCCACCTTGCGGCCATTGGAGAGAACGGTCATCTCCGGCGGCACGTGGCAGATGACTTCGGTGGTGGAGCGCTCGTTGGGATAGTCGTGGCACGGGAACCAGTGGCGGGCCTCGTGCGATTCCCCCTGCGTCCAGACATGCGTATCTCCGGCCGGATAGCCCATGTCAGGCGTGCGGAAGTAGAGCCCGCGGCGGGGCTCGGCCTCGTGCTCGATGTGGAGGGTGATCTCGCGGTCGACCGGGATCGGCTCGGCGAAGCGAACGATCACCGCGCCGCGCGTCACGGTGTGATCGGCGATCGGCACGTCGGCCCTCACCCCATGGACAGTGAGATCGACAGCATCGAGCCGGAGTTGCTCGAGCGGCTTGGCGATCGGCTTGAACGTCAGGCTCGTCGTGCCGCGGACCGTGTGGCGGGCGAAGTCGGGGGTGACATCGATGCGGATGTGGAGCATGTCGACGGCCCGGTCGGGGGCATAGCGCCGGCCATTCCCGGAATCGTCGATCGCCGCCCCGAAGGCATCCTCGCCCGACTCGTGCCGATGGAGGAGCCCCCCATGGCAGCGGCATCTGTATTCCTCCTCGGCAATCACCGGGCAGGTGGTTAGCAGCAGGGCAGGGAGCAGGAAAAAAGCCGCAACACGACCCGACAACGACGGCATGGACATCATCGAGACCCCTGAAGGAGCGGGCACGGAAGAGAAATCTCGAGGAGTATACTTCGGCCCGTCCCGTGCCGCCGCCCGCTCTGGAACCTCCGGAATCGTCTCCCCGGGCAGTCCCCCAACCAGGACCATCTTCATGCCCCCGATCGACCAGTCCCGCTCCGCGATCCTCGCCAGGCTCCGTGACAAGATCCGCCGCGGTCTCCCCGTGATCGGTGCCGGCGCCGGCACCGGCCTGTCGGCGAAGTGCGAGGAGGCAGGCGGCGTCGATCTGATCGTGATCTACAACTCCGGCCGCTACCGGATGGCCGGCCGCGGCTCGCTCGCCGGGCTCCTCGCCTACGGCAACGCCAACGAGATCGTCCGCGACATGGCCCGCGAGGTGCTCACGGCCGTGAAGCACACACCAGTCATCGCCGGGGTCAACGGCACTGATCCATTCCTCCTCCGCGACCCGTTCCTCCGCGAGCTCAAAGATCTGGGCTTCTCTGGCATCCAGAACTTCCCCACCGTCGGCCTCATCGACGGCATGTTCCGGGCAAACCTCGAGGAGACGGGGATGGGCTACCACCACGAAGTCGATCTGATCGCCGCCGCCCGATCGCTCGACCTTCTCACGACCCCCTACGTCTTCAACCCCGAGGAAGCCCGGCTGATGGCGGCCGCCGGCGCCGACATCATCGTCGCCCACATGGGACTGACGACCGGCGGCACGATCGGCGCTGCGACGGCAAAGACGCTCATCGGCTGCGTCGACGAGGTCCAGCAGATCGTCGACGCAGCCCGCGCGACCCGCGATGACATCCTCGTTCTCTGTCATGGTGGCCCGATCGCCACGCCGGATGATGCCGGCTTTATCCTCGGCAAGTGCCGCGGCATCGACGGCTTCTATGGCGCGAGTTCCATGGAGCGGCTGCCGGTGGAGACGGCCCTCACCGCCGAGGTCCGCCGCTTCGGTGAACTCCGTCTGCCAGCAAAGGGCTGACGAAACACTCCCCCCACACCACTCTGGCCATCCCCCGGCAGGAATCTCTCAGATGGGCACGATCGTCGTCCTCGGTACGTTCGACACCAAAGGAAACGAGCATCGCTTCCTCGCCGAGCGAATCCGCGACCTCGGCCACGAGCCCCTCCTCGTCGACGGCGGCGGCTTCGGCGTGCCGCAGATCATTGCCGACATCCCGCGCGAGCAAGTGGCCGCCGAAGGGGGCATCGATCTGGCGGCCCTGCAGGCACAAGGGGACCGGGGAGAGATGGTGACGGCGATGGCGGCGGCGGCGGCGACGGTCGTCCGCCGGCTCTATGCCCAAGAAAAGCTCGTGGCCATCGTGTCGATGGGGGGATCGGGGGGAACGGCGATCGGGACGGCGGCGATGCGCGGCCTGCCGCTGGGCATTCCGAAGGTGATGGTGTCGACTCTCGCCAGCGGGAACGTCGCCCCCTACCTCGACATCAGCGACATCGTGATGATCCCGGCGGTGGCGGACGTCGCGGGGCTCAATGCCTTCACCCGCGCTCAATTTTCCCGGGCGGCGGCTACGGTCTGCACGCTCGTCGATACGAACATCCGGCTCGCCGCGGCAGGGGAGGGGAAAGAGACAAAACCCCTCATCGTCGCCTCGATGTTCGGCAACACGACCCCGTGCGTCGAGCGGGCCCGTAGCCTTCTCGAAGCGGCTGGCCGCGACGTCGTCGTGTTTCACGCCACAGGCACCGGCGGACGGACGATGGAGGCGCTGATCGCCAGCGGCCCCGTGGCGGGAGTCCTCGACGTCACGACGACGGAATGGGCCGATGAGCTCGTCGGCGGAATCCTCGGTGCCGGGCCAACCCGGCTCGATGCCGCCGCCCGCCGCGGGATTCCCGCCGTCGTCGCGCCAGGTTGCCTCGACATGGTGAACTTCGGCGCTCCGGAAACGATTTCCCCAGCTTTTGCCGGCCGCCACTTCCACCGTCACAACGCCCAGGTGACGCTGATGCGAACGACGCCGGAGGAGTGCCGCGATCTGGGGCGGATCCTCGCGCAAAAAGTGAACGCGTCGGTCGGCCCGGTAACGGTCCTCCTCCCGCTCGGCGGGATCAGCATGATCGCGGTGCCGGGCCAGCCGTTCCATGATCCGGCCGCCGACGACGCGCTGTTTTCGGCGATCCGCAAGTGGCTGAGCCCGGGGATTCCGCTCGTCGAACTCGACTGCGCGATCAACGATCCAGCGTTCGCGAAGGCGTGCGTCGAGCGGCTCCTGGCGGGCTGATGCCGTCGGCCGGTCGTTCGACGGTTGCAGCGGCCACCTGGGCGAACACCGGTGCAGCGATCCGCGCTTCCGAAAGGAGCGTGTAGTCGGTGGAGACCGCGTGGATTCTCCGGGCGAGCTCGGCGTCGAAGCACCGCAGGACGAGGCGGAGGGGCTGCCCGGCCCGGGCCTCGCGGCCGAACGACTGCGCTGCCAGGCCGATCTCGAGATTGAGGGCGTCGTTCGACGTGCAGGCGATCAGCCCCCTGGCCCGGTGGACGCCGGCCCGGGCAAGAACCACCGGCCGCTTCGCATCGCCGACGATCACCGGGCAGCGGACGCGGAAGTCGCGGTGGGTATCGTCGGGAGCGTCAGAATCGACAACCACCACCGGCACGCCGCGGGCCCAGAGGTCGCGGGCAACGGCGAGCCCGACGTGCCCCAGTCCGCAGACGACGACATGCCCCCGGAAGCGGCGGACACGGAACTCGTTGCGCATCTGATCGGCGGTACCGGAAACGATGAAGATCGTGAGGAGCGAGGCGATGATCGCGATCAGGACGATGCCGGCAAACATGAGCACGATGCCGAACAACTTCACCCAAGCCGGGGCATGTTGGAGATTAATGTCGCCGAAGCCGACGGTGGTGACGATCGACGTCGTAAAGTAGGCCGCATCGATCCACGACAACCTGAGCTGCCAGCGGAAGACCACGATCCCGAGGAGATAGAGGGCGAGGAAGGAGAATGGGATAGCGATGAACGACAGCCGGGGGGAGTGCCACGGGCTCTCGGTGTGCGACGCCGCACGCGTTACCCCTAGGCCGGCGGCCGCAGTCGGCACCGGCGCCTGGAGGGCCGCCTCGACGAACGCCTCGGCAGCCAGGCACTCCGGGGCCATTGCGGCAGTGATCCCGAAATCGTCCTCGAAGCGGGGGGCGAAACGGGGCTCGGAATGGCGCATGACGACCGACACGCCCGGCGCCTCGCCGCGAATCTCGAGCGCGGCCTCGAGATTTTGGACGTCACTGGCGGTGACAAGAACGGCTGCGGCGGCGCTGTCGATCCCCGCCTCGCACCGCACCCGGGCACTGCGAAAGTCGCCGCGGACGATCCGGGCCCCGCACGCTTCGGCACGTTCGACCCGATCGGGGATCGTGTGGCAATCGGTCACGACCGTAACGGCATGGCCGGAGGCGCACAGCGACTCGACGACGAGCAGACCGAAGCGGCCGAGCCCGCAGACGACGATTCGCAGCGGCGATTTCACGGAGGGCTCATCCATACCGTCGGACCAAGTGAGCGAGGCGACCATCAACAACGCTCACTGCAGATTCCCGCTGCGGAAGCGCTACCGTCAAGCCCCCGTTGGAAAACGGATCGAAGAACTCTTCGCTGGGCCGGTAGACTCCCGGAATCTTCGGGCCTCCAAGGCAGGGTTTTGATGCGTCATCCAATCATCTTCCTCGCGGCTCTTCTCGGCCTGCCGTTCGTCGAACTGGCGTTGCTTTTGAAGCTCGG
>CAMCCR010000217.1 GCA_945873085.1 Candidatus Kuenenia stuttgartensis
GCCTTCCCCCTCCTTGACGAAGCCGGAAAGCCGACCACCCGGAGCCTCGTTGCCTGGACGACGACCCCCTGGACGCTCCCCTCGAACCAATTCGCCGCAGTGAAGGCCGATCTCCCCTATGCGGTGATCCGCGAGACCACCGCGGAGGGAGCCGTCGTCGAAGGCGCCTCGGAATATGTCGTCGCCGAGGCGCTCGCGGCATCGCTATCGGAGAAGCTTAAGAAGACCTTCACGACCGTCGCCACGTTTCCTGGCCGCGATCTCGTCGGAAAAAGCTACCTGCCCCCGTTCGACACCTACCGGCCGGACAGGGCACCGAATCCCGCCGCACTCGTCGGCGGCGGCCGGTCGCCGGCGTCGTGGCGCGTCGTGGCGGCCGACTTCGTTACCACCGACTCTGGCACCGGCATCGTCCATATCGCCCCCGCCTTCGGCGAGGTCGATTACGGCGTCCTCATGGCCGAACAGCCCCGCTTCGAGTCGGGGGGGCCGGCGCTGCTCAATTGCGTCGCCCCGGACGGCACGTTCACCGATGAGTTCCCGATGGGGAGCGGACGATTCGTGAAGGAGTGCGACCGCGACATCACCCGCGACCTCAAGGCCCGCGGGCTCCTGGTCCATCAGGAGCAGTATGTCCACGATTATCCCTTCTGCTGGCGGGCCGACAACGATCCCCTCATCCAGTACCCGCGTGCGAGTTGGTTCATTCGCACCAGCCAGTTCCGCGACGCGATGCTCGCCAACAACGCCCGCATCGACTGGCTCCCGGAGCACATCAAGGAGGGGCGCTTCGGCAACTTCCTCGAAACGAACGTCGACTGGGCCCTCTCCCGGGAACGGTACTGGGGAACGCCGCTGCCGATCTGGGTGTGTGAATCGACCGGCCGGGCCGAGGCGGTCCCTTCCTTCGAAGCTGTCCTCGCCAAGCCGGGAGTCGCCGGCACCGATGTCTTCGACCGGGCCAAGGCCGCCAATCCCGATCTCAGCGACGATCTCCGCGTCCACAAGCCCTACATCGACGCGGTCACTTACGACTCCCCCTTCGCGCCTCAAGCGCGGATGCGGCGCGTGCCGGAGGTGATCGACTGCTGGTTTGACTCTGGAGCGATGCCGTTTGCCCAGTGGGGCTGGCCGCACACGGGGCACGAGGATTTCGCCACGCAGTTCCCCGCCCACTTCATCTCCGAGGCGATCGACCAGACGCGCGGCTGGTTCTACAGCCAGTTGGCGATCAGCACGCTCCTCTTCGGCGGTGACGGGCCGGGCACGCTTCCCGAAGGCGTCGCCGCCCCGGCAGCCGACTATCCCCACCCTTTCCGCACCTGCA
The DNA here is from genome assembly GCA_945873085.1 of Candidatus Kuenenia stuttgartensis. Lineage (GTDB taxonomy): Bacteria > Planctomycetota > Planctomycetia > Pirellulales > UBA1268 > QWOP01. Next base: position 1,328 of record CAMCCR010000217.1, read on the forward strand.
TCGTCCTCGGGCTGATGCTCGGCGAGGACGGGCAGAAGATGAGCAAGAGCAAGCGCAACTACAAAGAGCCGGGGGTGATCTTCGACGCCTACGGCGCCGATGCGCTGCGTTGGTATTTTCTCGCCGGCCAGCCTCCGTGGACGACGATCCGCTACAGCGAGCGGACGATCCGTGAGAGCGTGCCGGAGTTCCTCATCCGGCTCTGGAACGTTTATTCGTTCTTCGTGATCTACGCCAACATCGACGGCTTCGATCCAGGCACGCTCCTCGACGAGCCGGGGAGCCTCGATCACGCCGATCTGGCCAAGGCCCGCGGCTGGCGGCCGGTGTCAAAGCGATCTGAGCTCGACCGCTGGATGCTCGCCGAGCTCTCGGCGACGGCCAGTGGTGTTGTCGAGCGGATGGACGCCTTCGACCACTTCGCCGCGGCCGGCATGATCTCGTCGCTCGTCGATGGCGTCAGCAATTGGTTCGTGCGTCGCAGCCGCGACCGTTTTTGGGGGGCCGGTCGGGCCGACAGTCCGCAAGGCAATCCCGACAAGCTCGACGCCTACTGGACGCTCTACGAGACGCTACTCGGCGTCGCTCGCCTCGCCGCCCCGTTCGTTCCCTTCGTCACCGAAACGATCTGGCGAAACCTCGCCGTCGGCCGCTTCGGCGACAAGGTGGCCGAAAGCATCCATCTCACCGACTATCCGCAAGGGGCGCCCGGCCTCCTCGATGCCGATCTTGTCCGCCGGATGACGCTCGTCCGCGAGGTGGCGTCGCTTGGCCGTGCGGCCCGTTCGAGCGCCAAGCTGAAGGTCCGGCAGCCGCTTTCCAAGGTCGAGGTGATCCTCGCCGACACCTCCCCAGATGACGCCGCCTGGCTTGCGGCGCATGCCGATCTCGTCTGCGACGAGCTCAACGTCAAGCAGTTTGAGATCTGCCGCGAGCCCGACCGCTACATCACGCGGAGCGTCCTTCCCGATCTGAAGAAACTCGGGCCCCGGCTCGGCAAGCTCCTCCCCCAGGCCCGCGACGCGCTGACCAAGGCCGATGCCCAGACGCTCCTGGCGGGCTTTGCCCGCGATGGCCACGTCGAGCTTTCCCTTCCCGGCGGCACGGCGACGGTAGAGCGCGACGACGTCCTCATTCGCACCACCCCCCGCGAGGGCTGGGCCGCGGCGGAGGGGACGCAGGCGGTGGTCGTGATCGCCGCCGGGCTGACGCCGGAGCTGATCGCCGAGGGGCTCGCGCGTGAGGTGGTCCACGCCGTGCAGACGGCGCGAAAGGGCCTCGACCTCGAGTTCACCGACACGATCGACCTTACCTTCGAGACCGCCTCGGCTGATCTCCAAAGCGCCCTCGAGCACCATCGCGACTCGATCGCCGGTGAGACGCTCGCCGCCGCGGTCCATTTCGGGCCCGGGCCTGCCGGGGCAAGCGCCGAGACAATCGATGTCGACGGCCATCCGCTCACGATCCACATCCAGGCGATTGAGCGTCAGAAAGATCGTGCATGACCTCTCCCCGCCGCCTCGCTGTGCTCCTGTCGGGCTCTGGCCGGACGCTTGAAAACCTCCTCGATCGGATTGCCGCCGAGAGCCTCGCCGCCACGGTCGCCGTCGTTGTCTCGAGCCGGCCCGACGTCCGCGGCGTCGACATTGCCCGCCGGGCAGGAATCCCCGTCGCGGTGTTGCCGCGGGAGGGGCGTGCAACGGCCGCTTGGAGCGAGGCGATCTTCGCCGTCTGCCGGGAAGCCTCTCCAGACCTCGTCGTCATGGCGGGTTTTCTCCACCTCCTCGCCATCCCCGCCGACTTCGCCGGCCGCGTCATCAACATCCATCCCTCGCTCCTCCCTGCCTTCGGTGGGAAGGGCTTTCATGGTGAGCATGTTCACCTCGCGGTGCTCGAGCGGGGCTGCACGGTGAGCGGCTGCACGGTCCATCTTGTCGACGATCAGTACGATCACGGCCGGATCCTCCTCCAGGCAACCGTGCCGGTCCTGCCCGACGACACCGTGGCGTCTCTTGCCGCCCGAGTCTTTGCCGCCGAGTGCGACGCCCTTCCCAAAACAATTGCCCGATTCACTCACTTCTAACCCCCAAGGACCCCCTCCCATGGCCCGTTCCATCGGCAACTCGATCGCTGACAGCCTTCAGCTCTCGCTCAACTACGCCGACCGGCTCCTCAAGGAGCTCCCGGCCGACCGGTTTGCCCGCTTTGCCGAGGTTGGTGGCAAGACCGTCGAGTCGAATCATCCCGCCTTCGTCCTCGGGCACCTCGCCCTCTACGGCCCCCGGATCGCGACCCAGCTCGGTGGCAGTCCGACTCCGCCGCCGGCGTCATTTGAGACGGTGTTTTCCAAGGACGCGACCTGCGTCGACGATCCCTCAGGCACGATCTATCCGTCGATGGGCGAGGTCGTGAAAGCCTTCCGAACCGGCTGCGAGGAGGCGATTTCGGCTCTCCGCTCGGCGTCTGATGAGACGATGCAGAAGGCGAACCCCGCCGAGGGGCGGATGCTCGAGCTTTTCCCCACGCTCGGGTCGATCCACGGCTTCTATGCCGGCGGCCACATGATGATGCACCTCGGCCAGATGAGCGCGTGGCGGCGGATCGAGGGGATGAAGCCCGCCTGACGGCTCTTTCCTGCTCCCCGGCGGGGCGCGATCTCGAGCTCCGTCAGACGTCGCAGACCATCGCCGCGTGACGCAGGCTGAGGATTGGGTCATCCCAGGTGGGGAGGAACTCATGGGCGACGAAGTCGTGGTAGCCGATTGTCGAAAGGGCCCGCATCACCGCCGGATAGTCGATCTCCTGCGTGTCATCAAGCTCGCCCCGGCCGGGATTGCCGGCGGTGTGAACGTGGCCGATCGCGTCGGCGTGCTGCCGGAGCCGGCGGATGATGTCGCCGTTCATGATCGAGACGTGGTAGACGTCGAAGAGGAGCTTCAAGTTGGGGGAGCCGACCTTGTTGACGAGATCGACGCAGAAGTCGACGTCGTCGCCGAAGTAGCCGGGATGCCCCTTCATCGGATGGGACGAATCACGGGAATTGAGATGCTCCAGGCAGAGCGTGATGCCGGCGGCCTCCGCCTGCGGCAAAACCTTCTTCCAGGCGGCGATGCAGTCGTTGGCCGCTTGCTCCTCATCCATCCCGTCGAAGCGCATCCCGGTGAACGTGATCACCTTCTTCGAGCCGACTTGCTGGGCGACCTCGATCCCCTCGGCGAGCTTGGCGACCGACTGGTCGAAGAAGCGCGGATCGCAAGGCCCCTCGGCAAATCCATGGCTCCCGACGAGCGAGATCTCGAGCCCGAGCTTTTTAACGTCGGCGTAATACTTTCGGTCGATCCCCTCGATCCCGGTCAAGCCGATCGCCTTGGCGTGGCGGGCGAGCTCGAGGGTGTCCATCGGGTTGAAGCACCATCCCATCACGGTATGGCGGATGCCGTGGTTGCGGATCGTGTACGTCGGGTCGGCGGCGGCCCGCGAGGTGTCGGCGGCACGGGCCTGGCCAGTGACGGCTCCAGAAGCCAGAACGGCCGACGTGCCGAGGAACCGGCGGCGGGAGACGGGCATGGTCATGACGGTTCTCCAGAAGTGCTGAGGGAATCCCTCGGTTACCGGCGGGCTCCGCCGATCTCCTCGAGGAGGCGCTCGACACGGTCGCGGTAGGCCTCGGGCACACGGCGCCGGTCGGCCTCGGTGTCGAGCTTTCCGGCGTGGATCTTCGCGTTATCGGCGCCCCGGATTTCGACGGTGAGCTTTCCAGCCGACTGGCGGATCTCGATCGTCGTCGTGCCGTCTGACTCGGTGTCGATCCGCTCATTTCCCTGTGGCGAAACCGACATCCGCGTCGTCCGCGACCGGCCTCCTCCCCCCCCTGCCCCAAACGGCTGCTGTTGCAGTTGCCGGGCCAGATCCTCCATCTGCTTCTGGAGATTGCCGGGGAGGTTTCCAGCTCCCGGTGGGAATCCTGGGGGCAAACCTGGCGCCTGGCCAGGCGCGAACCCGGGAGCCGGCCCGGGAGCTTCGGCGAGCGGCGCCTCGTCATCGGCCGGATCGGTCTGCGGAAGCGTCACTTGGAGTTTCCGTTCCTTTCCCCCGCGGAGGATCGTCAGCGGCACTGGGCCCGGCTTGCGAAGCTTGATGAGCGTGGCGAGTTGATCGGCGTTAC
>CAMCCR010000218.1 GCA_945873085.1 Candidatus Kuenenia stuttgartensis
TCGAGCGTCTCGAGGACCTTCGCCCCGATCGCCCCTTCCACGACCTTGTCGAGGAAGGTGTCGACGACGTCATAGGCGACGTCGGCCTCGAGCAGCGCCGTACGGACGGCGCCGAGCCCCTCGCGCATGTTCGACTCGGTCAGCTTGCCGCGGCCCCGCAGGGAGGCAAGGGCACTGGTCAGCGAGGCCGAGAGCGATTCGAACATGACGGCTCCTGGGTGGGGTGGGAGCCGGGATTATAGGCCGGGACGGATCGGTTTCCCGTCCCCACCCCGGACACGGGCCGCCGCCGGCCCGCAGGCCCTGAAAGCCGGGGCCCGCGGCAGGGATCAGTGGATCATGCCGCCGTCGTTGCAGCAGGGGGCCGCAGCCGCTCCGCCACAGCTCTCGCAGCCATCGCCGCAGGCCGGCGCCGAGCAGGGGGCGGCCATCGGAGCGGCGTAGACCGGGGCGGGAGCGGAAGACCCGCAGCCACCCAGGCAGCCGCCGAATTCCATGAACGAAGGACGCCGCGAGGAGGAGCAGTTGCTCCCTCCCATGCAGTTGCAGCCGGGAGCCGCCACGAGCCCGGCAACGAGGGCCACCAGGCAGAACGCACGAGTCATCGGATGAGTCTCCACCACGGACGAAACGGTCCCACCCCGAAATCGGTCGGAGGGGAGCGGCGTCGGGGGACGCCGTCGATGAAAACCTAGCTCACGGATCGGAGACGCGACCCACCCGGTGCGGATTCCTGTCGGCTCAAACCCCGCGCCGGATTCATCTGCTGCCGGTCGTGAGGATCATGCCTTGTGCGCGGTCTGCGGGTGATGCCCCCTCACCTTCCGCGGCAGAGTGACGAAGAGAGGAAAGCTGCACAGCGAGGGTCGGGGTTTCGGAGGACGTCGGCGAGCGGGACTGGGGTCCGCCTGCCGTCCACCACCCCCCCGTGCACCCAGGGACATGCGCCTCAACTTTCTCACCGCCATCCGGGCCGGCGACACACGCCGCCGGCCCGCCTCCGTGAAGCTCACCCTCGGCGCCATCGCCTGGCTCGTTGCCTTGGCGGCACTGCTGCTTCCGGCAGCGCGGGGCGACGACCTCCCATGGTGCCCGCTACCGGCACTCGACGAACTCGCTCCCTGCGACGAGGCCGCCGAGTCGTTCCCGGAGTCGGCCCCCTCCATGGCTCCCGCCGACGGCTGCGACGACACCTGCTCCCCCGCGGCACCAGGCCGGCAGCGGGATGTGTGGTCGGTGATCACCCGCGGGCTTCCCGACATCGGCCGAATGCCGACGCACGCCCATCCGGGGGTGGAACGACTCGATGCCCGCGGCTGCTGGCAGAAGACCGATCTCGGCGGGCTCCTCGAGAATCCGCGGCAGCCGCTCCTCGTCTTCATCCATGGCAATCGCTACGACCACGCCTCGGCGCGGGAGCAGGGCCTCCTCCTCGCCGCGCGGACAAGTGCCACCTGCGCCGACGCCGCCGACGTCCGGACCGTGATCTTCTCTTGGCCGAGCGACAAGCAGGGGATCCTCCTCCGCGACAGCCGGGCGAAGTACGAACGGGCCGTCACCGAAGGGCACTACCTCGCCTGGCTCCTCTCAAAGGTGGAGCCCGACCGACCAGTGGCGATCGTCGGCTACAGCTATGGATCGCTCGTTGCCCTCGAGGCCCTCGAGGATCTCGTCCACGCCGAGTGCGCCGGGCGGAGCGACGTCCAAACCTGGACCGACCGCACCGCACCGCTCCATGTCGTCCTCGTCGCGGGGGCGGTCCGTCAAGACGCCTTCGCCCCGCGCGGCCCCTACCGCGAAACGCTCCCCTGCATCGACCGCCTCACGGTCCTTTACAACTCCAGTGACATCGCCCTGCGGTTCTTCGAGTATGTCGACCGCTCCCTGCGGACCGAAGCCCTCGGCCACGTCGGCATGTCGGCGGCCTGGGTCCCCCGCGGCGTCGGCTTTAGCCAGGTCGATTCCGCCGGGATCGTCGGCCCCAGCCACCGCTTCAAGAATTACCTCGCCTCGTCAGCGCTCATGCGGCGGATCTGCACCGGCGCCGGCCGCGGGCTCTGCTGTGGCCCCAACGCCGGCGCGTGCCCGGCGCCGGAGGAAGCGCCCGACGCCGAATCCGCGTCGGTTGACGGCGCCGCAAGCGCTTGCCCGTGCGGCCATTGAGCCTGTCAGCCCCGGCGGGATGAAGGCACGGCGCGGGCGTCAGGCAGCCCGGCGGACGGTGGCCTGATCGCGGAACAGCCGGGCTTCGACCATCTTCCGAGCGACCTCGCCGATCGTCGTCTCGGCGCGCCATCCGAGGCGCTCGGCCGCCCGGCTCGGATTGGCGCGGAGGCGGCGAACCTCGTCACGCCGCAGCAGCCGCTCGTCGCAGACGACGTGGCGCCGCCAATCGAGCCCGACGCGGGCGAACGCCTCGGCGACAAACGCCTCGAGCGCCACCGAGACCCCCGTGGCGATGACGAGATCCTCAGGGCTCTCCGTCTGGAGCATGGCGTGCATCGCCACCACATATTCCGGCGCCCAGCCCCAATCCCGCTCCACGGAGAGATCACCGAGCGCGAGCGGCTCGGTGACTCCGGCGGCGATCCGACAGGCCGCGGCGGTGATTTTCTGGGTCACGAAACGCTCCGCTCGCAGCGGGCTTTCGTGGTTGGAGAGAATCCCCGTGCAGGCCCACAGCCCATGGAGGCGTCGATACTGAATGACCTGGGCGAAGGCAGCCGCCTTCGCCTGGGCGTAGGGATCGCTCGGCCGGATCGCGGTCGACTCGTCGACCGGCTCGCCGGCGTTGTCGCCGAACATCGCCGTCGACCCGGCAAAGAACAGCCGCGTCGACAGCCGCGTCACCCGCACCGCTTCGAGGAGATTCACCGTGACGCCGGCGATGCTCTGGAACGTGGCGGCCGGCTGTTCGAACGACAGCGCGATCGACGACTGCCCGGAGAGGTTGTAGAGCTCGTCGGGACGGATCGCCTCGAGGAGCGCGACGGTGGCCTCGAGGTCGGACGGATCGAGTGCCTTAATCGCAACACCCCGCTCAAGGCCGAGCGCGGCGAGGCCGCGCCGGTCGCACGACGCCGGATCGCGGCTCGTCCCCACGACCCGATACCCCTGGTCGAGGAGGTGCGCGGCGAGATACGCACCGTCCTGGCCGCTGATGCCGCAGACGAGCGCCGTCGGTTGCGGTCGGTGGATGCGTGCCATGGTTCGCCTTCGGGCCCTTTCGACCACCGCTGTGTCAGCTCGCCGCCTGCTGCGCCACAAACCACGCTGCCGTTCGGCTGATCCCTTCCTCGAGCCCCACCTCGGGGCGCCAGCCGAGGACCGTGCCGGCGCGGGAGGCATCGACGAGGTTCGAACGGAGGTCGCCGGGGCGGGCCGCGCCGTGGAGTGGCGCCGGGTATGAGGCCGTCTGCCCCGCCTCCTTCATCACGCCGACGAGCCCCTGACGGATCCGGGCCTCGAGCGCGACGACGTCAGTGCCGATACCCGTGCCGATGTTGAGGCTCGTGAGTTGCCCGCGCGGAATGGCCGCGTCGGAGGCGGTCAGCGCGAGGAGGTTCGCCCGGGCGACGTCGCCGCCATAGACGTAGTCGCGGACGTAGTGGCCGTCGCCGTTGATCGTGGCTGTCTGGCCGGCGAGATAGCGCTTGAGAAAGATCGCCACCACGCCTGCCTCACCGTGCGGATTTTGCCGCGGGCCGTAGACGTTGGCATAGCGCAAGGCCATCGCAGCCAGACCGTGTTCGGCGGCGTAAAACTTGAGGTAGCGCTCGCCGACCCACTTCGTGATCCCGTAGGGGCTGACCGGGTCGGCGGGCGTCTCCTCGGGGGCGGGGCTTGTCTGCTCTCCATAGAGCACCCCGCCCGACGAGGCGAACACGACCCGTCCGCACTTCTGGGCCACCGCGGCATCGAGGACGTTGATCAGGCCAATTGCATTCACCTCGGCATCGAACAGCGGATCGCGGACCGACCGGCTCACCGACATCTGCGCCGCCTGATGGCAGACGACATCGGGGCGGAAGGCGGCGAAGGCGGCGAACACCGCGTCGCGGTCGCGGATGTCGATGACATGGAGCGGCACCGTGGCGGGGAGATTGTCGCGCGACCCCGTCGAGAGGTCGTCGATCACCCCCACCTCATGCCCAGCGGCCAGCAGCGCATCGGCGACATGACTGCCGATGAACCCCGCGCCACCTGTGACCATCACACGCATGCTCATGCTGCCTTCCGCTCGAGAACCTCGTCGTAGACGTCGAGGTAGCGGGCCGCTGCCCGCTCCCACGTGTACGTGGCGGCGTGAGCGACTTGAGCCGCGGCAAAGCCGGGCATCGAACCGGAGGACTCGAGTCCTTCACGCACGACCCGGAGCATAGCGTCGGGCTCGAACGTATCCCACCAACCGGCCCGGTCGCCTGCCACCTCGGGAAGGCTCGTCCGCCGCGCGGCGAACACCGGCCGGCCACACTGCATCGCCTCGAGGACGGGGAATCCAAAGCCCTCGCTGAGCGAGGGAAAGAGAAACGCATCGCAATGCTCGTAGAGCCACTGCCGGTCACCGTCGGACACCTCCCCCGGCATGAGCACCCGGTCGCCCAGACCGAGCCGGGCCACCTCTTCCGCCAGGAACGCGCCGTACGGGGTCGCCTTCCGCCCGGCGATCACCAGCCGCAGGTCGCTGGTCCGCGCGATCATGGCGAGAAGGACGTGGCAATTCTTGTGCGGCAGCGCCGCCCCGACCGTGAGGAGGAACGGCCCGGGCGTGAGGAAGGAAGGGCGACCCGCGGAGGCGACGGTCGCCGGCGGCAGGCCGTTGGGGACGACATGGAGGGGCTTCCCGCGGAGCTCGAGCCACTCGCGCACGTCATCGGCGACGAACTTCGAGATCGTCACCACTGCCGCCGCCCGATCGACCTTCGCCTGCACGGCGGCGAGCTTGCGGCGGACGGCCGCCGGCCGGCTCCGGTGGCGCTCGTCGTGGAGGAAGTTGAGATCGTGGATCGTGAGAACGACCGGCACGCGCGGGTCGAGTGGCAGGTATTTCGACGATTGGCTCGTGACATGCCACAGGTCGTAGCCGCCGTCGGCCTGGAAGGGGCGCACCAGCGGCCGGAGGAACCGGGCGAACGACTCCTTCCGCCAGGGACTGACATCGATGTGCTCCACGGCGCCGTCGTAGAAGTACCGCACTGTCGGCCGGCTCGCGTCACCGCGCGGCGGGAGGAAGAGGACAGGCTCGATGCCCCGGCCGGACGCCGACAGGATCCCCTCGGCGAGATAGCGACAAAACCGCCCCAGGCCGCAGTTGGCATGCCGCACCTTCTCCAGGTCGATGACGACCCGAGGGCGTGCGGCGCGGTCGCGGAGCGTGGGTGGGTGTGGCATCAAGGCGTGGGCCCGACGAGCGGGTGCGGCCCGACACGTGTGTGTGTCAGTCGAATCCCGTGAAGGGGATATCGGCCGGA
>CAMCCR010000219.1 GCA_945873085.1 Candidatus Kuenenia stuttgartensis
GCGCTTGCCTCATCGATGCCCCGGAGGATCCGGGCGAGGTTCACCTCGGGGTTCCCCGGGATCACCTCCATCTGGCAAACGACGATCGCGCCATCGGGGGTGGGGGCAAGCGACGACGGGGGGCGATGAGTCATCGGAGACATGACAGGTAGGTGTGCCAGAGCGACACCGCACACCCGTGGAAGGACCCTTGATTCAGGGTGTCGGCTACCCCAATGGTAACGGACCGTGGGGCGCCGTCGTGCCTGGTGCCACCGAAAAACGCGTGCGTCTCAAGTGGAGCTGGTCGAGCACGTGCCCTATCCTGGAACCGTCGAGCCGGCTCGGCAGGAGCGGGAGGCAGCGGCCTCAGCAGGCGAAAAGACGATCCAGGCAGACGGAGGAGATCATGAGGCAATGACGATCTTGGCTACCAATCGGCGTGATCTTGGTGGTGGCTCTCCTAACCTCCACCGCGCGGGGCGACGGCCTGACGCTGCGGGGAACCGTCGTCGATGCTGATGGGCGTCCAGCCGAGGGGGCGCGAGTCGACGTCGCGACCGCCAAGCCCCGCCACGGCCGCGGCGACATCTGCCCCTCCTGCTACTCCGACTGCCGGAAGGTCACGACGACAGACGTCGAAGGGCAGTTCCAGTTCGACGGACTCGATCCCTCGCTGACGTTTCGCTTGCTCGTGACGCGACCGGGGAGCCTCGCGCTCTCCACCGACCCGATCGATCCCTTGGACGCATTTCCGGCCCGCTCGGCGGCAACCGATGCTGCCGGGGCGGTGTCCCTCGTTCTCGCTCCGGCGCCTACGGACGTGCCTGCCGAGCGAATGATCCGTGGTCGCCTTGTGGATGAGTCGGGCCGTCCGGTGCCGGGAGCGCTTTTGACGCCCGCCGGTGAATGGACCGGGGATGGCTGCCGGTACGGCGGCAGTCAAACGGCCCCGGTGGTGAGTGACGACGATGGTCGGTTCGTGATGATCGTTCCGGAGACACTCACCGCCGTATCGATCAGTGTCTCGGCAGAAGGCTTCGCCGGCACTCGGGTCCCGAAAGCGATCCCCGGCGGGGCGGAGCGGTCGATCTGCGTGCCTCGGGGTGCGACGTTGACCGCGAGAATCGAGCGGGACGGAAACCCCTGCCCCGGACTTCGCCTCTCCGTCGTGCAGATCGATCGCGATGCATCACGACACTTCGTCGGCACGGTGCCGGCGATCACCGATGCGGAAGGCATCGCCCGCTTCGAGCATCTTCCCGCTGCGGATCGCTTCTGCATCTTCAGTGAGACCGATCCACCGCAAACACTCGTCATCGAGACGACCCTCTTCAAGGCCTCCGAAAGCGGTAAGGCCCGCGATCTCGGCGCGATCGAAGCGTTCGAACCCCGGTCGCTCGCGGGGCGCCTGACGATCGACGGCGGCAACACGATCCTGGCCGACACACGAATCCTCCTGTCCCGCGATGCAGCATGGGACACCCGGACCGTCCCGGTCGCCGCCGACGGGACGTTCGAGGCCCTGGGCCTTCCCCCGGAAGGTTATCGCCTGCGGGTCTTGGCCGACGGCTCCATAATCGACCGAGCGAGCCTGCCCTGGCAATGCGTTCATGAGCAGGACGTGGCGATTCCGCTGCAGACCTCGCGATCGGACGTCCTCATCCCGTTGATCGCCGGCACCGAGCCCGGGATCCGCGTCCGAGACAACGATTACCGGAACGATGTGGTTGACGGAGAGTTCATGCTCGTCGATGCGGACGGCGCACGCGTCCCGCTGCCGGAGCAACTTCGGGGAACCGTCGTCGACCTCGAGGGCCACCCCGTGGCGGGAGTCGATGTCTCCGCGGCCTTGATCGGACAGGGGGCTTTCGTCGGACCAGGAGGCGTTCAAACCGACAGTGACGGCGGATTCACGCTCGACTCACTTCCCGCTCTCCCCCTCGAACTCTTGGCTTACCGGACCAACAAACAACTCGGATGGGTGTCTTACCCGACGAGCGTCAACGTCTCGCCCGGTGAATCCGAGGTCCGTTTGGTGATCGATCCGCGGCTCCCCCATACCTATCCCGACCTCGATCCACCCGTCGTCGCTCCTCTCCGGTCATCAACGAGCGTGGCGGTGGTGCGGGTCCTCGCCAACCTGACGTTGTGGTGTTCCATGACTTTCTTCCTCCTGCCGGCGCTGATGAAGAAGATCTTCGGAATCGAGGTCTTCCGCAAGATTCCGCCGACGACGGCCTCAGGCGTGGATGGTGTGACGCGGCGCTAGCCCGCTTCGAGCCCCCTCGATCCAGCTCTCCGAAACGACGTTCTCGCTCAGGCCCCAACGAGCACTCTGCCGCATCATCGGCCGGTCCTCCGCGGCCCGAGCCGGCAGAAGCGGATCAGCAGAGAGATCAGCGAACGCACCCACCATTGCAGGAGGAACGCGGCACACGCGGATACGGCGAACGTCGCAAGCCAAGTGCTCGGGGTGTTGCCCCTCTCGGCGGCGGCAGCGAGTGACACGGGGCTCACCCGCGGCAGCCCCGAAGCCCACGACAGCAGCAAGGACCACCCGGTCGCGGCGACCACGCCCGCCACAACCGCCCAGATCAATCGCCAGCGGAGAAGGCTTAAGAAGATTTCGCCAGACGTTTCGTGAGGTTTCATGACGGTCTTCATGCTATCCCCCCCGGGAGCGATCTCCATCTGGCGGACGACGATGGCGCCATCGGGGTGAGGTGGACCACGACGACGGGGGCGCTGAGTGATCGACAGGGCCGTGGGGCGGGGATCGGGGGAGTGGTGGCGGACTCCCGCCGTCATCTCCGATGGAGTACGAAACCGCCCTGCGGACCTTTTCAAAACTACCGTAAAAAATACCGCGAAATCAACTTATTGACCGATCTTGTCCATTGGACTAGATTGGTCGAAAAGGTGCCCGATGTGGATTCCCCGCGATTTCGATGGCCGGCGGATCGCTGCCGGGGCGCTCCCCATCAAGGTGCTCAAGGGCCCCCGCCAGGTCGGCAAGACGTCCGTCCTCGAGCGGATGACGACCCATCGTGTCGTCTATCTCGACGACGTCGCCCTGCGGACGCAGGCGGTCGATGATCCCAGGTCGTTTCTTGATGCCCTTCCGGCGCGACTCGTGCTCGACGAGGCCTCTCTCGCCCCGCCCCTGTTTGGGGAACTCAAACGCCGCATCGATGAGTACCGTCGCTCCACGAGGGATGGCACCGCCTCTGCGGATCCGCCCGACGTCTGGATCACCGGCTCGAACCAAACGCTCCTCCAGCGACACGTCCGCGAATCGCTCGCCGGCCGCGCTAGCTACTTCGATCTCAACACGCTCTCGATCCATGAACTGGCCGCCGGATGGCGCCTCGACGACCACCTCCTTCTCGGTGGCTGGCCGGAGCTCCGCGTCTCCCCGACCCTCGATCCGATCCGCTACCTGAACGATCTGATCGCCACGTTCATCGAGCGCGACATCGTCTCTGCCGCCGGCATCGAGCGGCATGCGGCGTTCACCAAATGCCTCCAGCTGACAGCTGCCCGCGTCGGCCAGCTGATGAACTTTTCCGAGGTCGGCGCCGCGTCGGGTGTCGAGCTGACGACCGTGCAATCATGGCTCTCAATCCTCGAGACCAATGGCATTCTGCGGCGGCTGCAGCCGTTCTTTACCAACCTGAATCAGCGGCTGATCAAGTCGCCGAAGTTCTATTTCGAGGATGTGGCACTGGCCACCCGCCTCCAGGGATGGACCGACCGGGAGCCGCTGCTCGCCTCCCCGCTAGCCGGCAACCTCGTCGAGAACCTGGCCGTGTCGGAGGTCGCCCGTTTTTTCGTCAACCGCGGCCTCCAGCCGAGGCTCAATCATGTCCGCTCGAAGGAAAAGGTCGAGATCGATCTCCTCGTGCATCTCTCCAACGGCCGCACCGTCGCCATCGAGGTCAAGTCGGCACCGTGCGGGTTCGACAAGCCGCAGCTCCGCCTCCTCGACTCACTTCGCCTCGACGTCGTCGAGCGTTGGGTGGTAACGCCGGCCGGGGACGGAAGCCGAGGGTCGGAGAAGGTCGTGCCTTTCACCCGCATCTGGGAAGAACTCGATCGCGTGGAGCCGATGCGCTAGCCCTTGCCGTCCAGCCAATCGGTCAACCAGACCCGGGCGATCCGCTCAGCGAGCCTGGCGATGACGTCATCGATCACGACGGCTCACTCCGTCCTCACTCGAGGGATACATCTCCAAGCCCAATCGCTCCGCCGCGGCGATCAGGTCGGGTGTGCCGGGGTCGCCGTCGTCGAAGCCGTAGAACGCCACCCCCGGCATCTGTGGATACTCCTTCTTGACCGTCCTCACGAGCACCGACAGATCGTCCGCGGTCATCCGTCGCCCGGCCTTGTCGGCGCCGGCCGCGACGTAGCCGAAGCAGACGATGCACCGATCGATGAGCCCTGCCTTCTCCACCGCGTTGACACGATCCCTGATCCCGTCGAGCGTGAGTCCACCGACGTCGGGAATGAACGTGTACCCCTCGATGATCGCCAGATCGAACGTGCCATCGGCGAGGAGCGCGAGGAAGGTCTCGTCGGGCTGCGTGACCCACGCCACCACGAGGTTGTCGGGCCAGGTCGCCCGCGCGGCTCGGTAGCCCTCGGCGGCCAGCCTGCTCTCCTCCGCGAAGCTTTTGCTCCCCGGATTCCACTCGTCGATTCCCACGCCCGCAAAGCGAAACGGCTTGCCGGCGATGAACGGCTCGCACTGATCCCGGTAGTACTCCGGCTTCCCCTGCGAATACTCCGACTGCGGTCCGAAGGCCCACTTGAGCGTGACCACGCCCTTGCCTGTCCAGCGCTCCGCAACGTCCGCCTCGACAAGCGACGTGATCAGGTTCATGCCGACATACACCTCCGGCCGGGTGTCGAGGAACTTGGGCTGGAACCAGGCCCGCACCGGCACGGATTGACGTGGCGACGCCGGCGGCGCGGCAGTTGTCCAGGCACCGCCCCCAGCGACGAATGCGATCCCCAGAAGGATCCGAAAGCCAAGGATCTTCATGGTCGAGGCCTCCCCTTTCCAGATCACGGTCGCTCCGCCAACACCACCTCGGCGGCGAGGCGGCCGCTGGCAAGCGCGCCGTTGATCGAGGCGCTCGTGCACCAGTCACCGGCGACAAACAAGCCGTCGGCCACGCGTGGGCCGGCCGGCCGGAGTCGGCGGGCGGCCGGGGTCTCATCAGGGAGGCTTCGCGGCACGTGGACTGTTTTCAGATGCTCCCAGGCTTGCGCGCCCGCGCCGAGGAGCTTCGTCGCTTCCCGCTTGACTGTCAAAACCGCGTCGACATCCGAGAGCGTGCACTCGGGTCGGACGGTCACGAGCACGAGCGCCGCCCCCGGCGGCGCGTAGTGAGCGGCGACGTCCGACGGCACGGAAAGATTGTCGATGGTGCCCCGCGGGTCGGTCCCCACCACGAGAATCGGCCGATCGAGCGGCGACTT
>CAMCCR010000220.1 GCA_945873085.1 Candidatus Kuenenia stuttgartensis
TTCTTCCCATCGACGCCGTTCTTCCCGTCCTTGCCGGGCGCGCCGTCCTTCCCTGCGGCGCCTGCGGCGCCTGCGGCGCCCGCCGGGCCACGCTCACCAGCCGGTCCGGCCACGCCGGGCTTCCCGTCGGCGCCAGCCTTGCCGTCGAGGCCGTTCTTCCCGTCAACGCCGTTCTTGCCGTCGACGCCGTTCTTACCGTCGACGCCGTGCTTCCCATCCCTGCCGGGCGCGCCATCCTTCCCGTGCAGGCCGTCCTTCCCAGCGGCGCCAGCGGCACCCGCCAGGCCACGCTCACCAGCCACACCTGGTAGTCCACGCTCCCCCTGCAACCCGGCGACTCCCGCGCTGCCACGATCCCCGGCGAACCCCTTCTCCCCCTTGGCACCGTGAGCCCCACCGCCGAGGCCGATGAGGTTTGCAACGCTGGCGGCAAAACCCTTGCCGTGCCAGAGGTTCAGATCGCGCCATTTTTCCAGATCCTGATCCCACACCCACAGCAGGCCGGCATGCTCCTCATACCAGGCATCGCCCACGGCTCCATGGCGGGGCAGGCTGGTGCGGTCGTCAATCAGTCCATGAACGGTCTTGATCGGGGGAAACTTCAAAAGGGACACGAAAAAACTCCTGTTTTCGGATGAGTTTTGGCAAGGCTCGGGGCAGAAACCATGGGGCTCACCACGCAAGCACCGAAGCCAGCACAGCCCCCGCGATCCCCGGAAAATACCAATCTCCCCCGGGAAATCAAATGAGAAAGATCGGCCAGCGCGGCCAGATCCAAGGCGGGGGCAGAACAGTCCCGCAGAGGTGCTACCCAAAGGAGCCGCCCAGAGGAGCTACCAGCGTCCCTCAACCGCCAGGCCGCCGAGGTCGGCGATCGGCAGGGGAACAACCCGCACCACCATCGAGTCGAAGTGCATTTCCGTCCGGCTGACGGCGACCGAACTGGCAAACGCCAGATACCAGCCGAGGAAAACCTGCGACGGGTAATGGGCGTTGTCGGTCATCCGGGAGAAGCCAACGAACGTCGAGCAGACGTAGAGCCCTCCCTTGGCCCAGGGATTCTCGACCATCTCGGCGGCGGCCAGGAAGGGGATCGCCCCGATGAACGCATGCCCGCTGACGCCGTTGTTGTCGTTGAACATGTGCCACTGGCTGCCATTCCCGTCGACAGGCCGCGACGCACCGGTGGCGAGTTGGAGAACGTAGATGGGGGGAGCCCCAACGACGAACATCCGCAGCGAACGCGATCCCCACTCCCCGACGATGTCCCCGCTGGGATTCCCCTCGAGGATGATGCCGGTGACTGCCGCGGCGCCGAACACGGGGAGGGCGTAACGCCCCTCGCCGATGTCCTTGCAGTTGAGGAAAAAATTTCCCACATCGGTCGGCTTGACGCCGTCCATCCACGCCGTCTGCATCGTCGTGTCGAAGCCGGTGTTGGCCATCAGGGCCCCGGTGCCAAAGGCCGCGGTGAGGCAGACGAGGCCCTCGCAGGAGTAGAAGTTTTTGTAGTCCTCGAGCACCTTGTAGCCCGTCCTCGCCAGGCGGGGATGGGCGCTGTGGGCCCAGGGGGGCTCACGATCCATCCCCCCTGCGATGCCTTCATTGGAGAGCCGGGGTAGGGGGTAGATCGGTTCGGCCGACGGAGCCAGCCTGGCGACGAGCATCGTCGTCACATCCCGACTGCCGGAGAGCGGCTGTTTTGTCTGCCATCCTCCGCTCAGTTCGACGCGGCCCGGTCCCGCCGGGGCATGGGCCTCGGCAATCGACTGCGTCTCGAGCATCGCTTCGATCCAAGCGCCGGCTGTCCCGGGAGAGAAGCGGACGATGAGTCGCTGTCGGCGGGGCTGCGAGAGACTCGGACTGGTGGGGATCACGCCTGGCACCAGCGGCTCAGCCGGCGGCTCGACCCACGCCGATTCAATCACGCCCTGACCCGATGACCGAGCCGCGAAGTCGGGCTCCACGACCCTGGCAAGAGGCCATTCGGCAGCCACCGCCGCTCGCGTCTCCCGCCACAGTTCCCGCGGATCACGGGCGGGAATGAACATCCCTCCCGCTTCCATCGTCGCGGCAGAACGCTCCTCAGCCCACAGCGTCGCCTCTCCGCCGCCACCAGCAAGAAGCAGCAGGCACCCCAAGGCCACCCCCCTTGAAGGGCGGTAGAGGGCGCGACGGTGGCGGAACGGTGGGCTCATGGCGCGAGGAGTCTTTCAACCCCCGCACCGTCTGGCAAGGCTGGAATCCGGCCGGCTGGCCGGCCGTCGGTCCCCCTTCCTGCTCAGTGTCTCCCGTTCTTTCCTGTCGGGCTTTCCTCGTCCCCCTGTCCTCGCGCCTCATCCCGCTCCCCTTCCCTCCCTGCCCGGTCATCGGCCTCGATGAACACATCGACCTGCGTCCCAACGAACAGCCTCTTCCCCTGGCCGGAAGGACCGTCCCGTTCGGGAGAGCAGTCGTAGATGACCTGGAGCACGCGGGTATCCACCCGCTCCGAGTTGTCCCCCGTGAGCGACTTCTTAGGGACGACGAACGGCTCGACCCGGACGAAGGTGAGCGTGTATTCGGTGCCGGCGCTCCCCCGCGGGACTGCGCGGGCTGCGAACGCCGGATCGAAGCGGTCGATCTCGAACTCGTCGATGTCGACTCGCACATGGAGCCGATCGACGTTCCCGAGAACGATCAGCGGTTGTCCCGGCGGCGCACCGACAAACTCCCCGGGCCGGACGTTGACTTGCAGCACCTCGCCGGCCACGAACGACCGCACGTTGAGCCGATCGATGTCGATCTCCGTTTTGGCCAGGTCGGCCTCCGCCTTGAGAACGGCAGCCCGCGACACATCGCGGTCGTAATTCCACGACCCCGCTTCACGGAGGGCAAGCTCCGCCTCGGCCTTCTGAAGGGCCGCGCTGGCGAAGGCATCGGCCTCGCGTTTCTCGATCGCGTCCTGCTCGGTGATCACCTGCTTGGCAAACAGATCCTCGGCCCTCCGCAGGGCGTCGGCAGCCGCGATCGCGGTGGCCTTGGCTTCGTTGACGGTGGCCACCAACGGCGGAATCGTTTCCTGCCGGGGCTCTGCCTCGAGGCGGATCACTTCAGCCTTGGCCTGCGACACCGCCGCTTTCCGCACCTCCAACTCACCACGCAGATCCCGGTCGTCGAGGCGGAACAGTGGCGTTCCCGCCTCGACCCTTTCACCGACCTTCACGAGCACCTCGACGACGACGCCGGGAGTCGCGGAACCGACGGCGATGTTCTCCGACTGCGCCTCGACGATCCCGGAGCAGGCGAGGGTCGCAGCGAACGGGCTCCGCGGTGGCATGGCCGGCGGGGCCGGTGAGTGCTCCACCCGGCGGGTGTTCCAGACGAACCATCCAGCGAACGCCGCCAGCGCGAGAGCCGCCAGAGGGAGAGCAATCTGTGTCGCCAGATCGGCGATGCTCCTGGGGCGTTCAAGACGTTGGTGGACAGGTACTCGAGGGGAAGAATCCGCAGCGGGGGCCTGGATCTCGTTCATCGTTTGCATCCTACGTTTGCATCCTATGTGTCGTGCGACGGCGCACCGATCTCTCCCCTTCGCCGTGCCTCGATCGACACGATCTGTCCGTCCTCCATCGTCGCGATCCGGTCGGCATACGGATACACCCGCTGGTCGTGGGTGACGACGATCACGACCCTGTCCGGACGAACGGCAAGCCCGGAAATCAGTTCCATGGTGATCCGACCGTTCTCGGCGTCGAGGGCACTGGTCGGCTCGTCGCAGATCAGGAGGCGGGGCTCGTGGACGAGTGCCCGGGCGATCGCCACGCGTTGCTGCTGACCGCCGGAAAGCTCGCTCGGCAGATTCGTCAGCCGGCTCCCGAGCCCGAGCCGGTCGAGGAGGGCGGCCGCGGCCGGAAGGGCCCTTGCCCGCGACCAGCCGGCAATGATCAACGGCACCGCCGCATTCTCCACGGCCGTGAGGGCAGGGAGGAGATTGAATGACTGGAAGATGAAGCCAACGTTCACGCGGCGGAACCGTACCCGCGCCGCCGGTGACATGGCGACAAGATCCTTTCCGAAGACCTGCACGTCCCCACCGGTGGGCTGGAGGGTGCCAGCGATGATCGAGACGAGGGTCGTCTTCCCACAGCCACTCGGGCCGACGAGCATGAGCAACTCGCCGTGGGGGACGTCGAGGTCGACGCCGCGCAGCGCCCGCGCCACGGCGTCCCCGGAGCCGAAGTCGCGTGTCACGCCCCGGACGTGGACGGCGGGCGACGGTGGTGAGGCGGGGGGAGGCATCGGGAGGGAAAAGCGGCGGGAATGGGAGATCGATCAGCCCCGGAAGACGATCGCCGGGTCGACGATGAACACCCGGCGGATCGACAGGAGGCTCGCCAGGAGCACGATCAGAAAGACCGCCACGCCAGTGATCACAAGCACCTGCCAGGGCATGTAAAACGAGAGCTTTGAAAACGACCGCGTGCTCCATCCGAACAGCGCCGCGAGGCCGACGCCGACGCCGAGCCCGACGAACCCCACATGGAGGGCCTGGGCGAGGACCATGAGCAGGATCGTCCCGTTGCCGGTGCCCATCGCCTTGAGGGCCCCGAATTGACGGAGATTCTCCACGATGAACAGGTAGAAAGTCTGTCCCGCGATGGCGGTGCCGACGAGGAAGCCGAGCCCCACCGTGATGCCGAAATTGATCGGAATCCCGGTGTTGAGCAGATAGTAGCGAATCGTTTTGGCGAGGAAGTCGTCGCGTGAGAGCGCCTGGAGCCCGGTCCGGGCGCTGATCCGCCCGGCCAACTCCGCCGCGGCGACGCCGGGGGCCGGTTCGGCGAGGACAAACGACAGCACCTTGCGCTCCGGCGGCGCGAACCGGATGGCCTGGGAGTATCGCGTGTAGACCACCGCAAAGCTCTGAAAGGTCTTGCGGGCCTTGGCGAGGCCGACGATCACCGCCCGCCGGTCGTTCATCTCGATGATCCTCCCACGCTTGAACGGTTCGCCCGGCCAGAGCTTCCGGTATCCGACGATGTCCATGATCACCGCGTCGGGGGCCCGGAGGTCTTCGATGCTCCCCTCGATCATGTTCAGCGGAGCGCCGATGAACGTGGCGTCGTCGAGGCCGAGGAGGATCACCTGCTCATAGGAGCCACCTTCGAGCCTAGCCCGGGCGATCCCCTTGTAGAGCCGGACGGCCCAGTCGACGCCGGGCACTCCCCGCACCCGGTAGAGGTGGGTGTCGGCCATCGGCTTGACGTCATCGACGTATTTCACCTTCGGGTCCATCACCCAGATGCCCGCCCCCTCGACATCGAGGATCTGACTTACCGTCAGGGCCATCAATCCACAGAAGATCGACGACTGCTGGGCAATGAGGAGCGCGGCGAAGGCGACGCCGAACACGATGCCGAGATACTTGGCACGGTTCCCGATCAACATTTTCCAGGCGATCCAAATCATG
>CAMCCR010000221.1 GCA_945873085.1 Candidatus Kuenenia stuttgartensis
GGCTGCTGGGCGCAATGTTTCTGCCCGTCGTGCACCGCCGCCTATGCCGCGGACTGTGGCCACGCGATCCCCGCCGTGCGGGATGTCAACTCGGCGGAGTACCGCCACTATCTCAAGTGGCGGCTCGCTCGCTACACCGGCTTCGTGGCGCGGTGGACTGCGGCCCTCAAGGCCGTGAAGCCCGACTTCGTGACGGCCCCTTGGACAACCGGGCCGGGGCGGTGGTGGCACTGGATGGGGGCGCCGGCCGCCGAAGGAACCGACGCGATGCACCGCGTCCTCGACGCGCCGTTCCTCGAGTTGCTCTGGGACTTTCCTGCTGATCAAGGAAGCAATCTCCTCCCCGCCTTCACGTGCCGCTACTACCGCGGCCTCTGCGGCGACCGCCCTGCCTGGATCCTCCCCTACCTCTGCGAACAGGGGCAGTTCAACATGCAGCCCCCCCGCGCCGAGTGCGATCTCCGCGAGATGACCGTTCTCACCAACGGCTGCATCCCTGCCCAGGGACGCTGGCAGCAAAACGCCGACACCCCGCTTGCCCATCTCAACGCGCTCGTGGAGGAGCGGGAGCCGTTCACCCGTGATGCCAGATCACTGAAGTGGGCGGCGATGTTCGTCGGCGAGAGCAGCCGACTCCTCTACGGCCTCCCCGGAGCCCGCACCGAGGTGCCACTCGGCGCCTGGATCGGCAGTGGTGTCGATACCCCCGACATCGGAAAGCTCGAGCCCGGCGAGCGGCGGATGCCGGCCCACATGGAATCGGCGGTCGGCGTGTTTCGGGCGATGATGGAGGATCACCTCCCCCTCGACATCGTCATCGAGCCCGATCTCGAAGACCCCGAGACGCTGCAGCAGTACAAGGTTCTCATTCTTCCGAACGCCGCCTGCCTGAGCGACAAGGCGACGGCCACCATTCGCGCCTTCGTCAAGGCAGGCGGGGGACTGGTGGCGATGCACGAGAGCTCGATCTGTGACGAATTCGGTGACCGTCGCGAAGACTTCTCACTCGCCGACGTTTTCGGTGCTCACCACCGGGGAACGGAAGACTTCTCCGCGCGCTGGCCGAACTACCCGAAGTGGACGGAGCTGTATCTCGGGATCGCGGGGCCCGATCTCCACCCGATCAGCGACGATGCCGTCGTGCGATCGAACTATCGCCGCGGCTCCGATCGGCTCCAGTACATCGGGTGGATGACGAATGTCGACGTCGCGGCCGGCGCGACAAAGCTGGGACGGCGACTGAGTGCGCCGGTGGAGTGGCCATTCATCGTCCTCAACGAGCCGGCCGCGGGGCGCTCGGTGTACGTCGCCGCCGATCTTGGGCAGGCCTATTTTCTCGCCCCGTATCAATACCAGCGGCGTCTGATCAGCAATGCCGTCCGCTGGGCTGCAACCACGCCCCCGCCGGTCACGGTCGCGGCGCCGCTCTGTGTCCAGGCGGCCTTCTACACGCAGGCCGATGGACGGCGGACGGTCGTTCATCTCCTCAACGAGGTCAACACGAGTGCCAACCGGGCCATCCCGGAGAACAACCCTCCCCAGCGCGAGGAGACGCTGCCGATCGCCGGCATCACCGTCGCCGTGGCCGGCGAGGCGATCACGGCCGCATTCGCCGAGCCGGGCCACCTGTCGCTGCCGTTGACGAAAACCCCCGCTGGGTTCGTCGTGACGCTCCCGCGTCTCGACACCCACGCGATGATCGTGTTTGAGGAATAGGTTGCGACATCGAGGTCTGGGAGCGGGCCATGACCGGTCACTCACGGCGTGTCTCCGGTGCCGGACGGCGGCCGCGGAAGGGGTCGATCGGCCCAGCGGAGATTGGCCCACACCGGTGGACGTGTCGCGTCTGCCACGCCGATGAGGTCGAGGACCTGGATCGCCCCCCAGTCCCCGAGCACGTTCCCCTCCTGGTCGCGGAACCGCGCCGCGTCGAGTTCCAAAGTCACCCACCCCGGATCGGTGTGGGGGGGCAGTTGCGGCTGGAAGAAGAAATCCCGGGCATCGGGCTGATACCAGCGTTCGACCGCCCGCACCGTCAGCTCGAGCGGGGCATGCGGCGCCCAAACATCGATCAACAACCGAGTCTGCCCGGTTCCACGCCACTGCGGATCGCCGAGGCGCTGCGTGGCGATGTCGAAAGCGATCCGGTTGTCGGGCCCTGGAGGGAGGAGGAAATCACAGGTGTTGAGCGTGAAGCCCCGGGTTCCATCGGGGCCGGTCCAGGGAAGAAAATAGTGGTCGTAGGTCAATGGCTCGGTGTACGCAGGCACCCAATACCATCCCCGGTCGTCCTCCATCGGGTCGATCATGCGCGTCGGCACGAGCGTGGGCCGCTCGGGGAGTGTTGCGGTGGATAACTCGATCACTCTCGAACTCAGTCTGGCACCTGATCCATACGAGACGGTGGCGAACGCGTAGAGCGTCTCGCCCGATCGCGTGAAGGGGGTCTCGCCTGTCCAGCTGTCCCCAACGCAGCTGTCCCCAACGCGGGTCACCGGCACCTCGCGCCAGAAGCGGCTCGCTCCCTTCGGATTGTCGAGGCTCACATGGATCGATACCTCCGACACATCGTCCGGATCGGCAGGATGGACAGTGACCACGGGAATCGGGCCGTCGGTCACGAAGGCTGCCTTCGGGGTCACCGGCCAGGGCCGTCCCTCCCCCTTGAGATGCCACGCCATCCAGATCGGCAGCGCTCGCGACTCCGCAGGCTCCATGTGGTGGACCCAGCGGGGCGTGAGGAGGAGACGCGGGGCCGGGGCAGGGGGGGCGATTGAATCGAGGGTATCAAACGACTCATCGAGGTCGAATCCGTCGTTTGTGGCCGTCATGAACAGCACCGGACAGCGGATCAGCGGCGCGTGGAGTTCAGGGGCCTCCGGATGCCGGGCGAAGGCGTCCCGGTCGAACGCTTCGGGATCGCCGATTTCCAGCCTTTTTTTGGGTTTTCCGGTCGCGGTAGATGCCGGCGGCATTGCCATAAAGGGGGACGATCGTCTTCAGACGGGCATCGGCAGCGGCCATCATCCAACACAGATAACCGCCGGCCGAGATTCCATAGGCGCCGATTCGCTCCCGGTCGACGCGAGGGTCCTGGGCGAGAAGGGTCACGGCCCGGCACCCCGCCGCCGTCGCGCCGTACCAGAAATTCCACCGGGCATTCGGCACATCCCCCGGCCCCGCCGGCCTCCCTTCGCGCTGACCGAGAATCGCAGCGCCGAAGTCGGTGAATCGCGTCCGCCCCGGCAGCGGCCCTTGGTAATCGAAACTGACACAGACGTAGCCCCGTTCCGCCCAAAATTTCACCGCCCCTAGGCTCGCTGAACCGCCCCCGCCATGGGCGTGGAGCATCCCCGGCAACATCGCGCCGCTCACGGGCGCTCCGCGGAAGGCATGGACCCTCGTCTTCACCCCATGGGTGATCGGCCCTGTGAAGAAGAGTTCTTCGAAGTGCACCCCATCGTGGTCCCAGGCGCGGAGCAGGTCGATCTCGAGGGGATCGCGCTCCCAATCGCTCCCGGCGACCATCTCCGCCACCGATGTGACAGGCACCGGGCTCTCGCCTGCGGCTGGCTCCGCCCGGCTGGGGAGTCCCGCGCTGCCCGGCATCAGGCCGATCACCATCAAGGAGATAAAAAGCGATTTCCACGGATGCATCGGGGGGCTCCCAGTGACGAGTCTGGCGCCTTAGAGATGGCTGAACATCGCCCCATCGGGGCGCCATGACGATAGCGTCACAGCGACAGGGCCGCCCAACCGCGGTGACGAATCTGTCGTAGACTCACCCCCTTTGGGCCCCTGTTCGGAAGGCCGATCAGGCCGGCAACGCCTGACGTTCCCGGCCGCGAGATGGTCCGTCGATCCCTGTTCCCAAGCACGAGCCTCGCCCCTGGAGTCAGGACATGCCCCCCTTGCCGCTTCCCCACCATTCGATCTCCCGCCGCGGGCTGCTCCGTGGCGGTGTCCTCGCCGCGGCGGCGGCCACCTCGACGACACTCCCTACCGGGCTGCAAGCGGGGATCGGCCTCACGCGAGCCTTGGGCGGCGAGCCCGGAGATGACAAGCCGCTCTCCTTTGCCTGCATCGGCATGGGGGGGCAGATGCGCGGCTACCTCCTTCAGGAGCTCGCCAAGCTCGATCAGCGGGTCGTCGCGATCTGTGACGTCGACCGGCAACAGTTGGAGACCGCCGGCAAGATCAAGGAACTGGCCGACGCTCGGGTGTACGCCGACTACCGCGAACTACTCGCCGAGGAATCGGGAGTCGATGGCGTGATCATCGCCACCCCAGACCACTGGCATGTGCCGATCTGCCGGGCCGCCCTCGAGCGGGGCAAGCATGTCTATTGCGAGAAGCCGCTGGCCCATTCAGTGGCCGAGTGCCGGGCCCTGGAAAGACTCGCCCTCGATCATCCCGGCCTCGCCACCCAAACCGGCAATCAAGGCTGCTCGACGGAGGGTTTTCGGCGCAGCTTCGAGGTGGTGCGATCGGGCCTCCTCGGACCGATCCGGGAGGTCCATGTCTGGCATCCGGCCCATGGCTGGCCGAACGGTATCGATCGCCCCGCCGACAGCGATCCGATTCCCGCCGGCCTCGACTGGGACTTCTATCTCGGCACGGCGCCGCCGCGGGCGTACAAGACGGGCCTCTATCATCCGGGACAGTGGCGCGGCTGGTACGACTTCGGCGGCGGTTCGATCGCCGACTTCTGCTGCCATGGCTTCCAGCTGGCCTTCCGATCGCTCGACTTGGGCGCCCCGCGGCGAATCGAGGCCACAGGCGACGATCTCGGCCACGAGTCGTTCCCCACCCGGTGCACGATCCGCTACGAGTTCGCTGCCAGGGGGGATCGAGGGCCGGTGACGATGGTCTTCTACTCTGGTAACGACAACCTTCCCCCCGAGGACGTCACGCGCGGCCCGGTTGGCACCACCGGATGCCTGCTGGTGGGAAGCGAGGGGACGCTGTCGGCGGGCCTTTGGAACACCGACTGCCAGGTGCGTCTGAAGGGGGAGGACGGTTTCAGCGCCGCCGATCATCCGGAGGTGGCGAGAATCGCCCGGACCGAGCCGCGGATCGACACCGAAGCCCTCAAGTGGGATCCGGGCCGGGTGGCGAAGGGGGAGCGGCCACGCTGGAGCAAGGTGAACAATTCCCACATGTTCGAGTGGGTGCTCGCCTGCGCCGGAAGCACGAAGACCTACTCGCCATTCGAAGTGGGCGCGAAGATCACCGAGCTCGGCATGCTCGGCGTCCTGGCGCTGAGGATGCAGGAGCCGATTCAGTGGGACGCCGACACCTGCTCGGCCGTCGGGCTCCCCGCGGCCACGCCCCTCATCGATCCTCCCCCGGCAACGACGAAATACCTGCCGGGGTGAAAGCGATCAAACCGTTCCGACCCGATCAAACACCTGAACGAGGATCATGATGACTTCATT
>CAMCCR010000222.1 GCA_945873085.1 Candidatus Kuenenia stuttgartensis
GCCGACGTGCGAGGTGGCAGGGGGGCAGTGGGGTTTGAGGCTCATCTTGGACTCCATTCCGGCTTGTTTTGAAGGGTCGTGTCGTTTCGGCGGGCCTCGATCAAAAGGCGGCCTGCCGGCGGGAACGATCGGGGCGGAGAGTGACGACGTCAGCGATGATGGTCAAGGTGAAAAACAGGCGGGGAAAAGGCCGCCGGCGAGTGGCGGCCCCCGGTCAGAGCGATAGGATGGACGGTTTTGTGTCCCCGCTGTCGCGCGTCCTCTTTCTCCTTCTCACTTCCCGTTGTTTCCGGGGATCCGCTGCCATGGATTCGGTCATGGATGATTCGGGCTTGGATATGGATATGGACCTGGATCCAAACACGGCGCCTCGACGCCAGCCTCTCCTCCCGATGGTGTCCCCTGAGCTTTGCTCCCTCCCGTCTCCCGGCGCTCCGCGGATCGTCTTGCCGGGGGTGATCGTGCTCCTGGCGATCGTGCTGGCTCTCGGTGCGGCGATCGGCGACGCGGCCCAAGGGGGGCGACGTCCCCGGGAACGGCAACGGGCCAAGCCTCCGGCGGTCAAGGACTGGGACAAGACGTCGAAATCGGCTTTTCTCGACGACGCCTTCACCACCCTCGAAGGGGAACGCCCCGATTTCGTCGCCACGTCGTCGGCGCGGTTGGCCGGAACGAACGGCGGCGCAGTGGCAGCCAGTGGGGAAAGTGGCGGCGGCTTTCGCTGGTCGGGGCTGATCTCACCCGACACGCTCGCCGACGAGGTGAAGGAGCAGCGGAAGGTGATTGCCGCGGCGGTCGCCTCCGCCTCGGAGTTCAAGGGGGGGGGCTACGACCAGGCCCGCGAGGCTTTCAGTGCGATCGCGCTGGCATTCGGGGTGATCGCCGCCCACGACGGCGACGTGCGCTGGAAGAAGGACGCCGAGAACGCCCGCGATCTCTTCGCCCGCGTCGGATTCAATTGCAAGGTGGGGACCGACGGCTCGTTCGCCGAAGCGAAGGCCCGGGCCGCCGACCTCGAAGCCCTTCTCGATGGCGGCTCCCCCGAGAAAAAGGCAGACCGGGAGGAAGATTTCGCCTGGAGCCAGGTGGCCGCTCGGCCGGCGCTCATGAGCCGGCTCGAGGCAGCCGAGCAGGTGGCCGGGGGGATCGTCGCCTCCAAGGATGCCTTCGAAAAGCAGGTCGATGCCCTCCTCCGCGAGGTGGAGCTTGTCGCTGCGATCGGGGAGGTGATCCAGCAGAAGGCCTTCGAGTACCACGACGACGACACCTACCGGGGTTATGCCGCCGCGATGCGCGATGCGGCCGTGCGGGCCCGCGACGCCGCGCGGCGGGCCGACTACGATGCCGTCCGGGCTGCGGTCGGTGATCTCAAGAAATCGTGTGACACTTGTCATGGCGATTACCGCAGCTGACCCCAAGGACCTGTCGCGTATGTCGAGAGAACCAAGCGCCGGCCGCAGGCATGCCCGCGGCACCGGAGCCCGTCGAGGCTTCCCTGCCCGGCCCAGTCTCGGACGGGGAGGGGAGGTGCGACGCCGCCCGTCAGACCGCCCGAGCAAGCGCGATCGCGGCGACGAGGAGCGTGGGCCGCTCGAGATCGCACTGGTCGGAGATCTCACCGACAACGAGGCCGACCTCACCGACAAGCTCCTCGGCGTGCCACCGGGAGGGGAGTGCACGATCTGGTTCGATTCCCCCGGGGGGAATCCCTACTGCGCGATGGCGCTTTCGACGCTCATGAAGCTCCGTGGCGTGCGGGCGACGGGGATCGTCGGTGGCGAGTGCTCGTCGGCCGCGCTGTGGCCGTTTGCCACCTGCGTCCGCCGGCTCGTGACACCGTTCAGCGTATTTCTCTTTCACCCGATGAAGTGGCAGAGCGAGGAGCACATCGGGATCACGGAGGCGGCCGAGTGGTCGCGCCACTTCGTTGAAATTGAAGGGGAGATGGACCGGATGCTGTGCGACCTCTTCGGACGGTCGCACGACCTCATCGCCCGGTGGATCAAGACCCACCGCTACGTCTCCGGCAAGGAGATGGTGGAGGCGGGGCTGGCCGAGATGGTGGCCCTGGAAACCCTCCCCGAACTCCTACCACCCGCCGCCGATTGACCCTCTCACGGCGCTTTCGTCACGCTGCTACCATGATTTGACCGTCGATTCGACCGCTCGTTTCATCCCATCGCCCCTGCCACCGTTCTGGAGCGCTTCCATGCAAGCCCGCCCCTTCTTGGTTTCCCTTGTCACCTTGGTCACCTCGGTCGCCTTGGTCGCTTTCGCGGCCCCTGCTCAGGCCTGGCAGGCCGAGGCTGATGCGCTCGCCTACACGATCGCCGACGATGGATTTTCGCTCGCCGCCCCAGAGGGCTGGAAGCGGGTGCAGCCGAAGTCGTCGATCGTGGAGACCGAGTTTTCGATTCCCTCGGAAGGGGAAGGGGTTCAGCCGGGACGGATGACGGTGATGGGAGCCGGGGGAAGCGTGCAGGCCAACGTCGATCGCTGGTTCGGCCAGTTCGCCCAGGCCGACGGCAGCGACACGAAGGACAAGGCGACAACGAAGAAGCTCAAACTCGCCGGCTGCGAGGTGACGATCGTCGACATCACCGGCACCTACAAGGATGCCCCGGCCGGGCCGTTTGCCGGCGGAAAGGCCGTCGACCGCCCCGATTACCGGATGCTCGCGGCGATCGTGGAAACGCCCGACCGTGGCAATTACTTTCTGAAGTTCTACGGACCAGGGAAGACCGTGGCCAAGCATGCCGACGGATTCCGCGCGATGGTCGAAGGTCTTGTGCCCGCTGGCAAGTGATGGTTCCGCTCTCCCGATCCCGCCCCCGGAGTCATCTGCCGACATGAAGATCCAGGACTTCCTCGACCACCATCGCATCGCCGGCAATCCGTTTGCGGAGGAAGACGCGCAAAACGACACCGTCTTCAAGCGCACCTGCCTGGAGTCGACCTTCCATCCGGCCTGGGACAAGATCTACGGCAACCCCGACGACCCGAGCACGGCGATCGTGTTCGGCGAGAAGGGGGCGGGGAAGACCGCGCTCAAGCTGCAGATGGTGAGGCAGTTCGAGCGCCACGACGTCGATCATCCCGACCGGAAGACGTTCGTCGTCCTCTATGACGACTTCAATCCGTTCCTCGATCGATTCATCGATCGGGTCGGCGCGAAGCGGCCGGTCGAAAAAGTGCTTGCCCACTGGAAATTGTGGGATCACATCGATGCCATCCTCGCCATCGGCACGACGCAACTCGTCTCGAAGCTCCTCGAGGGGGGCGGACGAGAGAAGCACCGGCTCGCCGGCCCGCAGGCGCGGGATCTCGCGCTCCTGGCTGCCTGCTACGACCAGTCGACCGGCGAGACCTTCCCTTCGCGCTGGGCCCGGCTCCGCCGCATGGTTGGCTACCGGACGTGGAAGTCGTCCTGGTCGTGGTGGCTCGGCATGGTGGCCACGGCGCTGATGGCCGGGGCACTCGTGTCGGGAGCCGTTCAGGGCCGTCTGGATTGGACGCGGTGGTGGTGGCCATGGGCGTTGCTCGCGGCCGCGTGGGCACCCTGGCTGTGGCGGCGGGGGCGAGCCTGGTGGACAGCCCGGCGGATCGTCCGCAGCATGCGCACCGGCAATCGGACCACCGGCCAGTTGACCCAGGCGCTGGCGCGGATGCCAGAGGTCGATCTCGCCGGCCAACCGTTGCCAAAGCACGCCCGCAGCGACGATCGGTATGAGTTGCTGGCGAAGTTTCAGGGGGTGCTCGCGGCGCTTGGCTACACCGGGATGGTGGTCATCGTCGACAGGGTCGACGAACCGCACGCCGTCAATGGGCAGGCCGAGCGGATGCGGTTGCTCGTCTGGCCGATGCTCGACAACAAGTTTCTCAAATCCCCGGGCCTCGGCTTCAAGCTCCTCCTCCCCGAGGAGCTCTATCGCTTCATCGAGCGCGAGGACGAGCAGTTCAACCAGCGCGCCCGCTTGGACAAGCAAAACCTCGTGCCGAGCCTCGAGTGGACGGGCGAGACGCTCTATGACATCGCCTCACAGCGGGTGAAGGCCGCAAGCGTCGGCAGCCCCGCGGCGACGCTCGCCCAACTCTTCGACCCCGCGGTCGATCAGCGGCGGCTCATCGACGGGCTGCGGAGTCTCCGCGTGCCCCGGCACCTGTTCAAGTTCCTCCACCGGCTCCTCGTCTCCCACTGCCACTCCCACACCTCCGAGCAGCCGGTGTGGACGATCCCGCTGGAGCAGTTCGAGCGGGAACTGGCCGTTTTTCAGCGCGATCAGGACGCCTTCGATCGCGGGCTCGCCCCGCGCTGAAGATGCCTCGCTCGGGTGGCGGTGCCGTCCTTTGCCGGCTTGTTTTTTGGAGACGGCAAGGCCGAGGGCTCCGCAGGGGGCTTTTGTCTCTGGCAGTCCCGCGGGCACCCTGAGTTCGCCGCTCCCCCGTAAAAACGACACCTCTCGGCAGCTTTGGTTTCCGGGGGGGAATCGAGGAGTTCGGGGCGATTTGCAATGGCCTGGACGTCTGGGTAATTTGCAGAGATTAACAAGCCTAGGGGGATTTGGGCTCGCTTGTCCTCCCCCGCGACTCAAGGGAACCGTCCGTGGTGAATCGCAACATTCCGCCCGTCCACGCCGTCCTGGGAATCATTGAGGATGCCCGCACGCTCCCCGCGCAGGGAGACCTTGGGGACGCCTGGTACGAAGAAGCGAAGGGCCGGCTCTGGATCTGGGACGATGTCCATTCCCGCTGGGTCGATCTGAGCCTGTGGCGCACTGGAAGCCCGCTTGCTGGCGCCGTCGCGGCGGCCGGTTCGATGGGCCTGCCTGGATCGCAGGGGGAAACTGGATCGCAGGGGGAAACGGGAGTGCAGGGTGAGGCTGGCCCGCAAGGGGCGCCTGGCCCGATTGGCCCGATTGGCCCGCGGGGCGAGCCTGGGCCCGCCGGACCCAAGGGCGATCGCGGCGAGATCGGGCCAGCCGGCCCGCAGGGCAAACCTGGCCTCGACGGCAAGGCTGGTCCTGCTGGCAAGGACGGGAAGCCCGGTCCGGTTGGTGCAGCGGGGCCGCAGGGTAAGTCTGGACTCGACGGCATCGATGGGGTCAACGGCCTCAACGGCAGCAACGGCAAGGACGGCAAGAACGGCGCCGACGGCAAGCCCGGTGTTGCTGGCCCCAAGGGAGAACGTGGCCCGGCTGGTGAGCCCGGCAAGCAAGGGCTTGCCGGTGCGCCCGGGAAGCCCGGCGCGGACGGCAAGAACGGCGCCGACGGCAAGCCCGGAGCCGAGGGAAAACTCGGACCGGCGGGCAAGCCCGGTCTCAACGGTAAAGACGGATCCAACGGGAAGGACGGCAAGCCCGGTGTCGCTGGTCCCAAGGGAGAACGCGGACCTGCCGGCGCGGCTGGGAAGAACGGTCTCAACGGTAAAGACGGATCCA
>CAMCCR010000223.1 GCA_945873085.1 Candidatus Kuenenia stuttgartensis
GACCTGCTCCGTGCGGAGCGTCGCGGCTGCCGACGGCGTGGCGTCGCGTGCCGCTGCGGGGGCGGCTGCGGGCCCGGCCGGGGGGCCGGGCAGCGGCGCGGGGCGGTCGATGGCGCCCGGCTCCATGAGGAGGGGAGCGAGGCGCGAGAGCGTGAGCACGCGATGGATCGGTTCACTCGACCGCGACACGAGGCAACTGCCACCGGCCCCCTTGGCAGCGCGGTGGACATTGAAGAGAGAGCGGATCCCGGCCGACGACAGGAAGCCGACCTCACCGAGGTCGAGGCGGATCGTGTGCCTGCCGAGACGGAGCTGTTCGTCGACGGCCGCCTCGAGTTCGGTGGCGGTCTCGGAGTCGATCCGTCCGCGGGCGACGAGATCGACCCGATCACCGGCGTTGCCGGTGATGGAAGCTTCAATGGAGAGAGCCATGGCCGATCTGCCGTTCCTGGGCCGCTCAGCTGAGCGGAAGGCCGTAGGTGCGGAGCACGCCGCGGAGTTTGTCGGCCTGCGCGGGCTCGAGCGCCACCAGCGGCAGCCGCACTTCGCCCGAGTCGCGGCCGAGCATCGCCAGCGCCGCCTTGATCGGGATCGGGTTGCTCGAAAGCCCGAGGAGGTCGCGGCAGAGGCCGAAGAGGCGGTGGTGCCATGCGCGGGCACTGGCTAAGTCCCCGGCCTCGAAGGCGTCGAAGAGAGCCTTCATGTCGGCGGGGACGAGGTTGCCGACGACGCTGATCACGCCGCGGCCGCCGATGGCGAGGAGGGGAAGCGTCATGCTGTCGTCACCGGAGAGCACGGTGAGGTCGGTGGCACCGATGATCTGCGACGCCTGGTCCATGAGACCGGTCGCCTCCTTCACCATGGCGATGCCGGGGAGTTCGGCGAGGCGGATGATCGTCTCGGGGTCGATGTTGCGCCCGGTGCGGCCGGGGATGTTGTAGACGCAGATCGGGATGTCGACCGCCTCGGCGAGCGCCCTGAAGTGTTCGTAGATCCCCTGCTGGGTGGGACGGTTGTAGTAGGGGCCGACGACGAGGGCCGCATTGGCGCCCTCCTTCGCAGCGTGCTTCGTGAGCCGGACGGCCTCCGCGGTGGAATTGCTCCCCGTGCCAGGCATGACGAGGATCCGTCCGGCCGAGGCCTGGATGCTCTCGGCGATCACCCGTTCGTGTTCGTCGTGCGACAGCGTCGGCGATTCCCCCGTCGTGCCGACCGGGCAGATGCAGGTGACGCCGGCCGCGGCCTGGGCATCGATCTGCTGGCGGAGGCGGGGCGAGTCGATCTTCCCGTCGCGGAAGGGGGTCACGATGGCCACCGACAGACCGGCAAACCTCTCGGCACGGGTGGGCTTCACGGCGGGGCTCGGCATCGAAGGGGCCTCAGGGTGGACAGGTGCAGGCCGATCGGGTCGACCTGTGGAGGGAGTGTTTGGGAAGGGAGCGCCGGGGGTGTGCGCCTCTGGCGAACCAGGCGAGAATAAGGGTTTTCGTCCCGGTCGGCAAAGGGGCCGTGGCGGGCGGCGGAAGGGAGTGGCCATGGCAGGAACCGGCGGGCTCAGGGCGGAGGCGATGGCGGCTGCTGCCCGCGTCCTGGCGGCCGGCGGCCGGCGGGGGAGCCTCGGGATCGTCCTTGGCACCGGGTTGGGGACGCTCGTCGAGCGATTTGACGACGTTGTCTGCCTCCCGGTGGGCGTCACCGGCTGGCTCGCCGCCTCGACCGCCACCGGCCATGCCGGCCGGATCGCCTGCGGGCGTGTCGCCGGCTGCCCGGTCATCGCCTTGCAGGGGCGCGTCCACGCCTACGAGGGCTTTGACGAGGCGACGATCACCCGTGGGATTGAAGTCCTTGTCGCCCTCGGTGTCCGCACGCTCCTGATCACGAATGCCTCCGGCGGCTTGCGGCCGGGGATGGCCGGAGGGGAGCTTCTCGTGCTCGACGATCATCTCGACCTCGTGCGGCGGCCGAACGCAGCGACGGAGCCGGCCGAGTGCGCTGTGGAGCGGGGCGGACGGGCCGGGGTGGAGATCTATCGAGCGCGGCTGGTATCGCTGGCGCTGTCCGCAGCGCGGCGGGCCGGCGGACGGGCGCGGGCCGGGGTTTACGCCCGGCTCCTCGGGCCGACCTACGAAACGCGCGCCGAATACCGGATGCTCCTCCGCCTCGGGGCCGATGCCGTGGGAATGTCGACGATCCCAGAAGTGCTTGCCGCGCGCCGGCTGGGGGTCGACGTCGTCGCGGTCTCGGTGATCACGAATGTCGCCAACCCCGACGCGCCCGAAGAGACCGATGCCGAGGATGTCTGTCGGCTCGCGGCCGGCGCGGCTGACTGCTTGTGGAGCGTGATTCAGGCGCTGGCCATCGACATGGCCGGTGGAGGTCCAGAGCGATCGACGACCACGACGGAGGATCGATGACCAGCCAGCCCAGCCAGCCCAGCCAGCCCAGCCAGCCCAGCCAACATCAAAAGCTCCTGCTCACCAACGACGATGGCTATGACGCGCCGGGCCTCGCGGCGCTCGAGCACGCCGTGGCGGGGTGGGGCATGGAGTGTGTTGTCGTCGCGCCCGATGTCTGTCATTCCGGCGGTGGCCACCGGGTGACGACGCACCGGCCGCTCGCGGTCCGCGAAGTGGGCCCGAGTCGCTTCTGCATCGACGGCACCCCGGCCGACTGCACGCGGCTGGCGCTTTCCACGCTCTGCCCCGATCCGACGTGGGTTCTCTCCGGGATCAACGCCGGCGGCAACCTCGGCGTCGACGTCCATCTTTCGGGGACCGTCGCCGCCGCCCGTGAGGCAGCCCTCCATGGCCGCCGCAGCGTGGCGGTGTCGCAGTACCGGGGGCGGAGTCAGGCGATCGACTGGGAGCGGGCGAGCCGGTGGGTGGCGCGGGTGCTTGCGCGAATCGATTCCCTCGCGCTCGAGCCGGGGGAGTTTTGGAACGTCAATCTCCCCGATCCGGCCACGGCCCCCGAGGGGCATGCCGGTGGCGATCCGCCGATCATCGAATGCGCCGTCGATCCTTCGCCGTTTGCACTGCTGTTTAACGAGACGCCAGCCGGCTGGGTGTGGGCCGCCAACTACCACGACCGCCCCCGACGCCCCGGTCACGACGTCGCGATCTGCTTCGGCGGCAGCATCGCGCTGTCGCGCTGCCGGGTCGTGTGACGCGAGCGTCAGGTGTTGCAGACGGAAAGGTCGGCATCGAAGACGCGGACCTGCTCCCACGAATTGGCGTGGGCGGCGATGAAGATCTCGTGCCGCACGGCCTGCTGGTAGGTGTCGTGGGTGGCGCGCGAGTCAAACACGATGTGGAGGGCGACTTGCCATTCGCGGTCGTTGACGTGCCTGTCGTAGGGGGCACAGGTGCCAACGGCGAAGACGACCTCGCCGGGATGGCCTGAGAGGTGTTCGCGGCACCCGGCGATGAGACGCTCAATCGCGGCCGGGGAACGATCCTTGAGCCGAAAGAAAACGGTGTGGGCGAGCATGCTGCTGGGTAGGGGAGAAGGTCACTGCGGGCGGAGCGAGAGAACGGGGCCGACGCGGCGTCAGTCGCGAGCGGCCTGAGTGTTGCCGGGCAGGGGCGGCGGAGCGGCAGCGGCGGCGAGTTGATCCTCGGGGCGGCGCGGAGCGGCGGGGCCGACGATCCCGACGAGGTCGGTGTCGTCGAGCATCTCGCGTTCTTCGAGGGCGGCGGCGAGCCGGTCGAGCTTGTCGCGGTTGTCGGAGAGGAGCTTGGTTGCCCGGATGGCGGCCTCGCCGAGGATCCGGGTCACCTCGTCGTCGATGACGCGGGCGGTGTGATCGCTGAATTCGCGCTGTTCGTAGACATCGCGGCCGAGGAACGGGTGTTCGTTCGAGCCGTGACAGGCCACCGGCCCCACCTTCTCGCTCATCCCCCAGTGGGCGACCATCCGCCGGGCCAGACGCGTGGCCTGGACGAGATCATTTTCGGCACCAGCAGAGTATTCGCCGAACACGAGCTTCTCGGCGGCCCGCCCGGCGAGGATGAACACGAGCCGGTTTTCGAGATCGGACTGGCCGATGTTCATCCGATCCTCCTCCGGCACCAGCTGCGTGACACCGAGGGCCCGGCCGCGGGGGATGATCGTCACCTTGTGGAGGTTGTCGACTCCCGACAGGAGCCACGAGCCGAGGGCGTGCCCCGCCTCGTGGTAGGCAGTCATCGTCTTCTCGCGGCCGACGAGCACCTCCTCGCGCTTCGGGCCCATCAGGACCTTGTCGCGGGCGTAGTCGAAGTCGGAGGAATCGACGGCGTCCTTGTCGTGGCGCGTCGCCCACAGGGCAGCTTCGTTGACGAGGTTGCGGATGTCGGCGCCGGTCAGGCCCACCGTGCCGCTGGCGAGACGGTCGAGGTTGACGTCGGCCGCGAGCGGGACTTTCCTCGTGTGAACGCGAAACAGCGCCAGCCGCGCCTTGTGGTTGGGGCGATCGACGGTGACGTGGCGATCGAAGCGACCGGGGCGGAGGAGGGCGGGATCGAGGACGTCGGGCCGGTTCGTGGCCGCGAGCACGATCACCGCCTCCGACGGACTGAACCCGTCCATCTCGGAGAGGATCTGGTTGAGGGTCTGTTCACGCTCGTCGTGGCCGCCGCCGAGTCCCGTGCCGCGATGGCGCCCGACGGCGTCGATCTCGTCGATGAACAGGATCGCCGGCGAGGCGTCCTTGGCGGTCTTGAACAGATCGCGGACGCGCGACGCGCCGACGCCGACGAACATCTGGATGAACTCGCTGCCGGAGATCGAGAAGAAGGGGACGCCCGCCTCGCCGGCAACGGCCCGGGCGAGGAGCGTCTTGCCGGTGCCCGGCGGGCCCATGAGGAGCACCCCCTTCGGCACCCGCCCCCCGAGGCGCTGGAAGCGGCGCGGATCTTTCAGGAAGTCGACGATCTCTTTGAGATCCTCCTTCACCTGCTCGAGGCCGGCGACATCGGCAAACGTCACCTGTCGGTCGCTCGATCCGTAGCGCTTGGCCGGCGACTTGCTGAAACCCCCGAGGAAGCCAGATCCGCCGAGCGGATCGCGGGCTCGGCGAAGGGTCATCCAGAATCCACCCATGAGGAGGAGGGGCACGAGCATGTAGAGGCCGAGGAGAAGGCCGGTGCCATCCGTCGGTTGGCGGACGGTCGTCTTCACGTCGTGCTCGAGGAGCATCTCGCTGAGCCCCTCGCCGAGGTAAGGGGAGATCTCGATGTGAAAGGTGCGCGGAGTTCCTCCGCCGACCTCGCCGGCGCCGGCAAGGGGGGCCTTGAATTGCCCGTCGAGAGAGTTGCCGGAGATCCGCACCTCGGCGACATTCCCGGCCTTCACCTCCCTGACGAACTCGTCCCACGACACGGGGGTGACGCTGCCGGCCTGTTCCCGAATCACGATCGTCACCAGGGCGAGGGCCGCCAGCGCCAGCAT
>CAMCCR010000224.1 GCA_945873085.1 Candidatus Kuenenia stuttgartensis
CTGCCCACAGGGTGGCAGCGAGGATCGAACAGCCGAGCAGGGCTCCAAGAGCCCGGAGCCCGCGACCACCTTGGATGTCTGACACAGGGAACCTCACGCATGGAATTCCAGAACAACGAGCGTTCAGGCGGTAGAGTGAGGGCATGATACCCTCTTCTCGCCCCACCGATTGGCAGCTTCGTTCGACACGTCTGGCGCTTCCGCATCCGGCTGGGCCGCTCCGCCGGCCGCTCGTGATGGGGATCGTCAACGTTACCCCCGACAGCTTCTCCGATGGCGGCCGCCACGCGGCGGTTGATGCGGCGGTGGCGCATGGCTTGCGCCTCGTGGCCGAAGGGGCCGATCTCCTCGATGTCGGCGGCGAGAGCACCCGGCCTTTTTCGACGCCTGTCGAGGCTGACGAAGAGATCCGGCGGACGGCTGAGGTGGTGCGCCGACTCGTCCGCGAGTCGGGGGTGCCGGTGTCGATCGACACCTCAAAAGCCGCCGTGGCCGAGCGCGCCCTCGAGTGCGGCGCCGAGATCATCAACGACGTCACCGGGCTCGAAGGGGATCCGGCCATGCTCGCGCTCGCCGTCGCTTCGCGGGCCGGCATCTGTGCGATGCATATGCAGGGCACTCCCGCCACGATGCAGATCGACCCACGCTACGGCGATGTCGTTGGAGAGATCTTCCAGTGGCTGGCCGCACGGCGCGACACGCTCCTCGCTGCCGGCATCGACCAAGCGCGAATCTGCCTCGATCCCGGCATCAGCTTCGGGAAGACCCATGCCCACAATCTTGCGCTTGTATCCCATGCGGGAAGGTTTCTCGACCTCGGCTGCCCGATCCTCGTCGGCCATTCGCGAAAGGGCTTCATCGGCAAGGCCCTCGAGCAGGCGCTCGGCCGGCCGGCCACCGAGAGCGATCGGG
The DNA here is from genome assembly GCA_945873085.1 of Candidatus Kuenenia stuttgartensis. Lineage (GTDB taxonomy): Bacteria > Planctomycetota > Planctomycetia > Pirellulales > UBA1268 > QWOP01. The sequence goes on from CAMCCR010000224.1 coordinate 913, forward strand.
ATGCTGGCACCGCCGGGATCTCCTGCCGGCTTTCCGCCTCCGGCATCCAGATTGTTCGCGTTCATGCCGTCGGCCTCGTGCGCTCGGCCCTCGAAGGCTTTTCAGCCGGGGCGTGAGTGGCGGCTCGTTGTCAACGATTGCGGGCCGGCGAAACCTTGACGCCGCGGGAGCTCTGGTCCGAGCCGAATCCCTGAGGATCCGCGTGGTATCCTCGGGAGGTAAGTCCTCCCTCCAGCCCCGCATCTCCGCCATGTCGACTGCCACCAACCTCCCGCAGCACGCCCCCGCCGATCTTGCCGCCCACTGTCGGGCGATGGCCGAGCGGGCCCGGCAGGCCGCGATCGATCTCGGCGGCGTGTCGACGGAGCAGAAGGCCGAGGCGCTGAGGCGGGCTGCCGTCGAGATCCGTGCCGACACCCTTTTGATCCTCGCCGCCAACCGCGCCGACCTCGAAGCCTCCGCTGGCGCAGGGCTCACCGCCGCCGCCTCCGAACGGCTCCTTCTCGACGAGAAGCGTGTCGAGGGGATTGCCGCCGGTCTCGAAGCGGTCGCGGCGCTCCCCGATCCGGTCGGGGAAGTGATCGAATCGTCGGTCCGCCCCAGTGGCCTCACCGTCCGCAAGATCCGCGTGCCGCTCGGCGTGATTTTTTTCATCTACGAGTCGCGGCCGAATGTCACGGCTGACGCGGCAGCGGTTTCGCTCGCTGCCGGCAACGCGATCATCCTCCGCGGCGGGAAGGAAGCGGCCCACTCGAGCAGGGCGATCGTCGAGGCTTTCCGTCGGGGCGTCGCTGCCGCCGGCCTGCCGGTCGATGGCGTGCAACTCGTCGACACCGCCGATCGGGCAGCGGTCGGGGAGTTTCTCAAGCTCGACTCGCTCATCGATCTGGCGATCCCGCGCGGCGGTGAGCAGCTCATCCGCCGCGTCTGTGCGGAGGCGAGGATGCCGGTCCTCAAGCACTTCAACGGCAACTGCCACGTCTACGTCGATCGGGCGGCCGATCTCGCCATGGCCCGGGCGATCACCGTCAACGCCAAGTGCCAGCGGATGGGCGTCTGCAACGCGGCCGAATCGCTCCTCATTCATCGGGACGTCGCCGAGGCGTTCCTGCCGGAGATCGGCCGGGCGCTTGCCGAGCGCGGCATCGAGATGGTCGGCGACGCCGCGACGCGCCGGCTCCTCCCCGCCGCGGGTGTTGCCACCGAGGCCGACTTCGCTGCCGAGTTCCTCGGGCCGAAGATCTCGGTGGCGGTCGTCGACTCCCTCGACGCGGCGATCGATCACATCAACCGTTACGGCTCCCGCCACACCGACGCGATCGTGACGGCCGACCCAAGGGCAGCCGACCGATTCGCCGCCCGCGTCGACACGGCCGTCGCCGTCGTCAATGCGAGCACCCGTTTCAACGACGGCGCCGAACTCGGGCTCGGTGCCGAGATCGGAATCTCGACCGACAAGCTCCACGCCCGCGGCCCCTGTGGCACCCGCGAGCTCACCACCTATAAGTACGTCGTCACCGGCACGGGGCAGACGCGGTCGTAGCGGCCGCCCTCCCCGGACCATCGACCCCTCCGGAGTCTGTTTGATCATGCAGGCGTTCCACCACCGTCTTCTCACGGTCCTCACCACCTCGCTCGCCCTCACCATGCCCCACGCAGCCCGCGCGGCCGACACGACGGCTCCCACGCCCGCCGATCCCTATCAGTGGCTCGAGGATGTCACTGGCGAGAAGCAGCTGGAGTGGGTGAAGGAGCGCAACGCGAAGGTGACCGCGGCACTCGCCGATAACGATGCCTTCCGGTCGCTCGAAAAAAGAATCCTCTCGATCCTCGACTCGAAGGATCGGATCCCGATGGTGGGGAAGATTGGGCCCCACTTCTACAACTTCTGGCGCGATGCCAAGAACCCCAAGGGGGTGTGGCGGCGGACGAGCCTGGAGGAATACCGCCAGGCCCAGCCGGCGTGGGAGACGGTGATCGATCTCGACGCCCTCGCCGAGCGTGAGAAAGAGAATTGGGTCTGGCACGGTGTCGCCGTCTTCCAGCCTGACGACAAGCGTTGCCTCGTGGAGCTGTCGCGCGGCGGGGCCGATGCCGAGGTGATCCGGGAATACGATCTCGAGGCGAAGGCCTTCGTGGCGGGGGGCTTCGAGCTTCCCGAAGCGAAGAGCCGGGTGGCGTGGCGCGATGCCGACACGCTCCTGGTCGGCACCGATTTCGGCGCAGGCTCGATGACGACCTCCGGCTATCCGCGCACCATTCGGGTGTGGAAGCGGGGAACGAAGCTCGCCGACGCGGAGCTTGTCTACGAAGGCACCGAAGACGACATGGCCGTCTCCGGCTTCAAGGATCCGACCCCCGGCTTCGAGCGTGAGTTCTACGTTCGCCAGAAGACGTTCTGGACTACCGACATGTTCGAGCTCCGCGACGGCCAGCTCGTGCAAGTGCCAAAGCCCGAGGACGCCAATGCGAGCGTCCACCGCGAGTGGCTCCTCCTCGAGCTCCGCAAGGACTGGGACACCGGCGCCAAGACCTATCCGGCCGGGGCACTCCTGGCGATCGACTATGAACGCTTCATGGCTGGCGACCGCGACTGCCATGTTCTCTTCGCCCCCTCCCCGCGGACGTCGCTGGTGTCGTTTGCCCCCACGCGCCATCACATCCTCGTGACGACGCTCGACAACGTCCGCAACCGGGTCGAGGCTCTCTCCTGGCAGGAGGGGAAGTGGCTCCGCGAGCCGCTCTCGGGCGTGCCCGATCTCGGCACGGCGGGCGTTTCGGCGGTGGACGACCTCGACAGCGACGACTTCTTCCTCGTCACGGCAAGCCCGCTCCAGCCGTCGACGCTGGCGCTTGGCAGCCTGCCGGCATCAGGCCAGCCGAAGGTGACCGGCGTCGAGAAGCTCAAGAGCGCTCCGTCGTTCTTCGAATCGAAGGGGCTCGTCGTCGAGCAGCACGAGGCGACGAGCGCCGATGGGACGAAGGTGCCCTACTTCCAGATCGGCCCGAAGGATCTGAAGCTCGACGGATCGACATCCACGCTTCTCTACGGCTACGGCGGCTTCGAGATTCCGCTCCTCCCCGGTTACGAGGCCATCACCGGCGCGGCGTGGCTCGAGAAGGGGAACGTTTCGGTGATCGCCAACATCCGCGGTGGCGGAGAGTTTGGCCCAGCCTGGCATCAGGCGGCGCTCAAAGAAAACCGGCCCCGCGCCTACGAGGACTTCATCGCCGTCGGCGAGGATCTCGTCCGCCGCAAGGTGACGTCTTCGCCGCATCTGGGGATCAAGGGGGGAAGCAATGGCGGGCTGCTGATGGGGAACATGCTCGTCCGCCGGCCCGATCTGTGGGGAGGTGTCGTCTGTCAGGTGCCGCTCCTCGACATGCGCCGCTACCACACGCTCCTGGCCGGTGCGAGCTGGCAGGGGGAATATGGCAACCCCGACAAGCCGGAGGAGTGGGAGTTCATCCGTGGCTTCTCCCCCTACCACAACATCGATCCGGCCAAGGACTATCCGCCGATCCTGATCACAACGAGCACGCGCGACGACCGTGTCCATCCGGGGCACGCCCGAAAGATGGCTGCCAGACTCGAAGAGCATGGCAAGCCTGTGCTCTCGTACGAGAACATCGAGGGGGGCCACGGCGGCGCCGCCGACAACAAGCAGCGGGCCTTCATGGACGCCCTCGGGTGGACATTCCTGTCAAAGGAGCTGAAGTAGGCGGACCAGAAATAGGCGAACGCTCCCTGCAGAGTCAGCCGTCGGCGGCAATCTCGTCGAGAAGCCTCCGCGGCACGCCGATGTCGAGGACATGGATGGCGCCGGTGAAGGCTCCGGCGCCGGGGGCGTCGAAGCCGATCTTCCGGGCGACGAACGTAGCAGTGACATCAGCGCGAACGCATTCGCCGGCGGCGAACCCCGTGTCGCAGTCGAGGCCTGAAGGGATATCAACGGCGAAGATCTTGCCAGCCCGGGAGTCCGAGCCGTGCGGATCGCGTCCCAGATTGATCGCCCGGATCGCCGGTGCTACCGCCCCACGCGGCGCGCCGCTTGAGCCGGTGCCGAGGAGGGCGTCGACGATCCAATCGGATCCGGCGAGCGCCGCAGACCACGCTTCCAACGGCGCCGACTCGAGCGGCTCGATCGCGATCCCGGCCCGCACGGCGACGGCGTGATTGACCGCGGCGTCGCCCCTGTACGCAGCCGGATCACAGGCGAGGAGGAGTTTTATTTCCGCCCCGAGGTTCTCCAGGTGACGGGCGATCACGAAGCCATCGCCGCCGTTGTTCCCCCGGCCGCAGGCAATCGCCACCCGGAGCGGCGGATCGACGGGATCGAGTGAGGCAAGTGCCATGAGCAGGTGGGCGGCATTCCGCCCGGCGTTCTCCATGAGGACGATGCCAGGAAGGGAATACTCCCCGATCGCCCGGAGATCGACGGCGCGGACTTGATCGCGAGTGAGAGAGCGCATCGCTGCTCCGGAGTTTGGCAACTCACACGCGCCGCGGCGACCAGA
>CAMCCR010000225.1 GCA_945873085.1 Candidatus Kuenenia stuttgartensis
GACCGGCCTCTGGCAGGGAGCATCGGAACGTTGAACCGCAGGATGCAGAATGCCCCCGCCGTCGGTCGGGGCGAGGGAAGCCGCCTGCAGTACGAGGCCTATCGCCGTCGCCGCCGCGATCCGGTCGAGCAGGCCAGCCGGGCCAAGAGCCAGCGGCAGCGGTCAATCCCGCAACTGTTCCTCGAGTTGGCCCGGATCCTCGGTCGCGACTGGATGATGGTGGTCGGCGGGGTGGTGCTCGGCACGGCGTCGACCCTCCTCAAGCTCGCACCGGCAGCGTCGACGAAGCTGGCGATAGACCACGTCCTCCTCGGCCAGGGATTGCCCGCCTGGCTCCCCACCTGGGTGCCGGTGCCGGTCGAGCCCGGACGGCGTCTCCTTCTCCTCGTCGCCGCGGTGATGGTCACGATTCTCCTCGGGAGCCTGCTGTCGCTCACCGGCAGGTGGCTCGTGACGCGGACGTCGAAGCGCGTCCAGGAGCGGATGCGCCGGGATGTCTTTGCCCATGCCTCCCGGCTCCCGCTCCACCGCATCTACCAGCTCCGCGCCGGAGGGGCCGGCACGCTTCTGCGCGACGACGCCGGCGGGATCGGCGAGCTCGTCTTCACGATGCTCTTCAACCCGTGGCGGGCGCTGGTGCAGTTCGTCGGCGGGCTTGTCATCCTCGCCTGGATCGACTGGCGGATGCTCCTTTGCAGCATCCTTCTCATCCCGGTGGTCGCCATCTCGAGCATGCTCTGGACCCGGATCCTCCGCCCCATCCACCGTGACATCCGCGCCCAGCGGGCCGACGTCGATGCCCGCATCGGCGAGGTCTTCGGCGGGATGCGCGTTGTCCGCGCCTTCGGCCGCCAGCGGCGCGAGGCCGCCCGCTACACCCGGGCCAACCACCTCACGCTGCGGTTGGAATACCTCGCTTGGTGGTGGGGACGGATCCTCGAGGTGTTTTGGGACTTGGTCCTCCCCGCAGCGTCGTCGATCCTCCTCCTTTACGGCGGCATGGAAGTGCTCGCCGGCCGGCTGACCCCCGGCGATCTCGTCATGTTCCTGGTGTTCATGGCGATGCTCCTCGAGCCGGTGGCGATGATCGCCGGGACGCTCGGCCAACTTCAGGGCAATCTCGCCGGCTTCGACCGCGTCCTCGACCTCCTCGCCGAGCCGCTCGACATGGCGACGGCCCTTCCCGGCGTGATGCTTGACCGGTCGGAGGTCGCCGGGAGGGTCACGCTCGACGGCGTTTCCTTCCGCTACCCCGGCGCCGACGACGATGTCCTCCACGAGATCACCCTCGATGTCGCCCCGGGGGAGACGATCGCGCTGGTCGGACGGAGCGGCTCGGGAAAGACGACGCTCTGCAACCTCGTCGCCCGGTTTTACGATGCGACGGCCGGTGTCATCCGCCTCGATGGCCGTGATCTGCGGAGCATCGACGTCGAGTCCTACCGCGGCCTGCTCGGGGTCGTCGAGCAGGATGTCTTTCTGTTTGACGGCACGGTGGCTGAAAACATCGCCTATTCCCGTCGCGATGCCGGCCCCGAGGCGATCGCCGCGGCGGCCCGCGCCGCCCATGCGGCCGGATTCATCGAGGCGATGCCGGAGGGATATGGCACGTTCATCGGCGAACGCGGGGTGCGGATCAGCGGCGGGCAACGGCAACGGCTGGCGATCGCCCGGGCGATCCTCGCCGACGCCCGGATCCTGATCCTCGACGAAGCGACAAGCAACCTCGACAGCGAGAGCGAGCGGGCGATCCAGGCGAGCCTCTCCGAACTGCTCCGTGGGCGGACGAGCTTCATCATCGCCCACCGCCTGAGCACGATCCGCCACGCCGACCGGATCGTCGTCCTCGAGGACGGCCGGATCACGGAAATCGGCTCCCACGACGCGCTTCTCGCCCGTGGCGGCCGGTATGCGGAGATGGTCGCGCTCCAGGCGACCGAGCCGTGAATTGGCCGGCCTAGAGTTCCTCCTAGGGAAGCGGACTGGCCACGATGCCCCCTCCGGCCCATGATTGGGTCGGCGGAGGGGGCGTCGCGCCACGGCCGACGAGTCCCCCATTCCGGCAGGCTAACCACAGAGAACCCCATGCGCCCCGTCTCGACGCTCACTTCCCTGGCCGGCTGGCTGGCTTTCGTCGCGCTCCTGGCTGCTCCGGTCGCTGCCGAAGAAGCCGGGCCGCGCACCGAATGGACCGGCTCCCGGATCACCGGCGCCCCGGTTCCGCCGCCGCCGTATGGCCACGAGCCGATTCTCCCCGGCCTTCGGTTCGACAAGCCGACGGAGCTGGTGCGGATCCCCGGCAGCGATCGGATGATGATCACCGAGGAGAAGGGGAAGGTGTTTTCGTTCCCGATGCGTCCGGTCCCTCTTGGCGACGCCTACGAGGATGTCGCCGCCGCCGATCTGGTCTGCGATCTGGCGTCGATCGAGGGGCTCGATCATGTCTTCGGCCTCGCCTTCCACCCCCGCTTTGCCGAAAACCGGCAGTGCTTCATCGTCTACGCCCTCCAGCCGAAGCTCGCTGAAGGGACGCGCGTTTCCCGGTTCACCGTCTCGACCACCGATCCGCCGACGATCGATCTGGCTAGCGAAGAGCTCGTCATCGCTTGGGTGTCGGGGGGGCACAACGGCAGCAGCCTCCAGTTTGGCCCCGACGGGATGCTCTACATCTCCGCCGGAGACTCCCAAGACGCCACCCCTCCCGATGCGCTTGGAACGGGGCAGTCGATCGAGGATCTCCTCGCGTCGGTGCTGCGGATCGACGTCGACCATCGTCCCGAGCCAGCCGCGGGGAACGAGTCGCCCCGCTCCTATTCGATCCCCGTCGACAACCCGTTCGTCGGCGTGCCGGGAGCCCGCGGCGAGGTGTGGGCCTACGGTCTGCGAAACCCTTGGCGGATGGCCTTCGACAACGCCGGAAGGCTGTGGGTGGCGGATGTCGGCTGGGAATTGTGGGAGATGATCTACCTCGTCGAGCGCGGCGGCAACTACGGCTGGAGCATCATGGAAGGGCCGCAGCCGGTGGCGGGGGATCGGCGCCGGGGGCCTGATCCGATCACGCCGCCGGTGATCTCCCATCCCCACACCGAGAGCCGTTCGATCACCGGTGGCTACGTGTCGACCACCCCCCGGCTCCCCGAACTGGCCGGAGCCTATGTTTATGGCGACTACGTCACCGGGAAGGTGTGGGGGCTGCGGCACGACGGGACGCGGATCAGCTGGCAACAAGAACTCGCAGACACCCCCCTGGCCCTCTCGACCTTCGGCCTCAGCGCCGACGGCGAAGTGCTGATGGTCGACTACGACTCCGGCTCGATCCACCGCCTCGTCCGTCGCCCGCCAGTGGAGGCCAACCTTCGCTTCCCCACGCGGTTGAGCGAAACGGGATTGTTTGCCGACACCGCGGCGCAGGCCCCGGCCCCCGGTGTCGTCCCCTATTCTGTCAGCGCCGAGGCCTGGGCCGACGGCACGACCGCCGAACGCTGGGTCGCCCTCCCGGGGAAGACGCAGCTTTCCCTTTACGAAGCGCAGAATCCCCAGCAGGGATTCATCCGGGGGAAGTTCAAGTTTCCCACCGATGGCGTCCTCGCCAAAACGATCACCCTCGAGACGGCTCCCGGCATCACCCGGCGGATCGAGACCCAACTCCTCCATTTCAATGGTGCCGATTGGTGCGCCTACAGCTACCTCTGGAACGACGATCAGACCGATGCCGAACTCGTCGGCCCCGAGGGGGCCGCCGTGCGTCTCGAGATTGCCGATGTGGACGAGCCGGGGGATTCCCATCGGCAGAGCTATCGGGTCGCCAGCCGGACCGAGTGCCTGATGTGCCACACCACCCGGGGAGGCTCGCTCTACGGATTCACGCCAGCGCAGCTCAATCGCCCGGTCGATCCCCGCGTGACAATGGTCGACGGAGAGGGAGTGGCGGGTAACCAGCTGCGCTTGTTTGCCGATCTCGGCCTCGTCGCCAAGCCGCTCGATGAGAGCGTGACGCCGCCGGTCGATCCTTACGACGCGACCGCCGATCTCGATCGTCGGGCCCGCAGCTACCTGCAGATGAATTGCGCCCAGTGTCATCTCCGCGGCGGGGGCGGGGCCTCTGATTTCGACGTCCGGGCCGATGTCGCCCTCGATCGCACAAAGCTCGTCGGCCTGCAGCCGAGCCATGGCACCTTCGCCCTCGATGACGCGGCGGTGGTGACCGCCGGCGATCCGACGCGGTCGGTGCTCTACTACCGGATGGCGACACTCGGCCGCGGGCGGATGCCCCACTTCGGCTCGACGGTTGTCGACACCCGGGGCCTAAAGCTGATCGGCGACTGGATCGCCGCGTTGCCGAGCGAGGCTGGCGTTGAAGGGCAACCTGCTGCCGATGGGCTGCCGGTCGTCGCTTCGCCGACGGCGGCTCTCGGGGTTCTCCGGGCGATCGACGGAGGCTCGCTTCCGGCGGAGGTCCACGCCCGGATGGTGGCTTGGGGAGCTTCCCACGGCGATCCGCAGATCCGCGATCTCTTTGAACGCTTCATCCCTGAGGAACAGCGGCGCGAGCGGCTCGGGACGAGCATCCGGGCGGCCGATCTCCTCGCCCTCCAAGGGGATGCCGACCGGGGGAGAAAGCTCTGGGAATCGGCGGCGGTCAGCTGCCGGAGCTGCCATCACGCCGCCACGGAGCCGACGACCGACCGGCCGGCGGTCGGCCCCGATCTGATCGGGATCGGCAAACGCCTCACCCGGGCCGAAATCCTCGAAAGCCTCCTCGAGCCCTCGCGGAAGGTCGATCCGAAGTTCGCCACCTGGTATGTGGAGACCAAGGACGGCCTCGTCCACACCGGGCTCCTCGTGGAGCGTTCCGAGAGCGCGATCGTAATCCGCGACGCTCAAGGCCGCGACGCCCGGATCGATCGGGGGGACGTGGAGCAGCTCATCCAGCAGTCGCAGTCGCTCATGCCGGAGCAACTCCTCCGCGACCTTTCAGCCGCAGAAGCCGCCGACCTCCTCGCCTATGTGGGGGGGCTGTGAGGCGACAGATTTCCCCCTCGCGACTGAAGCCCAAGGGGGAGGTTCGGGGGACTGGGAGTGGGAGGTTTTGGAACCGCTCTTTGAGCCAATTACCCTTTTGGGTTAGATTCCATGAATCCCCGGCGACATTGAGGCGCCGGTTTTTTGGGGGGCTCACGGCAAACTCACTTGCCGGAGTGGCGGTGTTGTCTCGAGGGCGTTCTTTTGGGCCGCACGCCGTCTTCGGTCGTGTCCTCCGTTGCAGTCCGTTCGATTCAATTTCTTTTATTTGTTCATTCACGATTCGCCGCATCTTCTGGAGAACCAAATCCATGTCTCTCAAGTCCCCTGTTCGCCGTGGCGGCTTCACGCTCGTCGAACTTCTCGTCGTCATTGCCATCATCGGCACGCTCGTCGGCC
>CAMCCR010000226.1 GCA_945873085.1 Candidatus Kuenenia stuttgartensis
GCTTCATCTGCTCGTCGGGGAGGTTGCGAAACCGCGTGGCGATCACCATCAAGTCAGCGTTCCCGAGCTTCTCGAGGCCGGGGATGTTGTCGTTGGTGTTGGGGTTGATCTGGCCGGTGGCCGGGTCGATCGCAAACACCACGGTGCAATCGAAGCCGTGGTGGCGGGCGAGGATCTTCGCCAGTTGCGGGAGGGCCTCCTCGCTGCGGTACTCCTCGTCGCCGCTGACGAGCACGACCTTCTTCCCCTTCCCGGGCCCGTCGCCACCGGCGACCTCGAGCCACGGATCGGCCGCCTTCACCGGAAGCGCCAAGAAGATCAAAACGCAGCAAGCCAACAGCAACCGTCGCATGGAGAGCCCCCCTGTTCGAGACACCGCGCCGCCAAAACGGGCGGGCGGCAAGTCACGACAGGATAGCGTTCACGACGCGGCCATGCACATCGGTGAGGCGGAAGTCGCGGCCGGCGTGCCGGAACGTGAGCCGCTCGTGGTCGAGCCCCAGACAGTGGAGGACCGTCGCCTGGAGGTCATGGACGTGGACCTCATCGCTGGCGACGTGGAAGCCGAGTTCGTCGGTCGCCCCGTGCGTGACGCCGGGGCGGATGCCCCCTCCGGCGAGCCACATCGTGAAGGCGTTGGGATGGTGGTCGCGCCCCTTTGAGCGGCCAAGGACGGCACTCGCCTCGACCATCGGCGTCCGGCCGAACTCCCCCCCCCAGACGACGAGCGTCGAGTCGAGCATGCCGCGGCGGCGGAGATCGGTGACCAGCGCCGCCGAGGCCCGGTCGGTCTTCTCGCAGTTGCCCCGGACATTGCCCGCGACGTCGGAATGGCCGTCCCAGCCTTCGTGATAGATCGTCACGAACCGCACGCCGCGCTCGACGAGCCGGCGGGCGAGGAGGCAGGCCCGGGCGAAGCTCGCCTCGGCTGGCGTGCAGCCGTAGAGGGCGAGCGTCTCCGCAGTCTCCTGGGAGAGATCCATCAATTCCGGGGCCGATGTTTGGAGGCGGTGGGCCATCTCGTAGCTGGCGATCCGAGTGGCGATCTCTGGATCGCCGTCGGCAGCCAGACGCGTGCGGTTGAGCGCCCCGACGACGCCGAGGGTGTCGACAGCGAGACGGTCGTCGGCGCCGGCTGGTTGGCCGACGTTGAGGATCGGGTCGCCGGCATTGCGGAAGCGCGTGCCTGAGTGCATCGACGGCAGAAACCCGCTCGACCAGTTGGCGCTGCCGCCGCTGATCCCGCCGCCGGTGCTCATGACGACAAACGCCGGCAGCTCGTCGCTCTCGCTCCCCAGGCCGTAGGTCACCCATGAGCCCATGCTCGGCCGGCCCGGCTGCGCGAAGCCGCAATTCATGAAGATCTGCGCCGGGGCATGGTTGAATTGGTCGGTGCGGCAGCTGCGGACGATGGCGATCTCGTCGACGACGCCGGCCAGCCAGGGGAGCATCTCGGAGATCTCCGCCCCGCTCTGGCCGTGGCGGGCAAACTTGAACTGCGGCCCGAGGACCGCGGCATCAGGGCGGATGAAGGCATACCGCTGGCCGCCGATCACCTCCGGCGGTATCGGCTTCCCCTCGATCTCGGCGAGCTTCGGCTTGTGGTCGAAAAGCTCGAGCTGGCTCGGGGCGCCGGCCATGAACAGCTGAATCACAGCCTTGGCCTTCGCCGGGAAGTGGGGCGGCTTCGGGGCGAGAGGCCCGGTGACGGCCCGCGGCCCTTCGGCGGCGGCGCACTCCCGCGCGAGCAATCCAGCCAGCGCCATCTTGCCGACCCCGAGGCCGCAATCGGAGAAGAAGTGCCGCCGCGTGGCGTGGAGGAGGCCATTCATCGCTTCACCACCGTTTCGTCGAGGTTCATCACCGCTCTTGCCACGAGCATCCAGGCGGCCCGGTCGACCGGATCGCCGGCGCCATCGCCACCGAGCTTGGCAGCATCAAGTTCCCCGGCGGCCAGACGCTGCCGCTGGGTCGATAGGAATCCCAAGAGCGCCTCCCGCTCAGCGGCCGCGAAGGGGCGCGAGAGGACGCGCCGGCCGAGGTCATCGAGCCGGGCTGCGTCGTCCCCTGGGCTTGCCAGTGCCGCGGCCCCGAGGGCCCGGGCGACCTCGACGAACATCGGGTCGTTCATGAGAGTGAGAGCCTGGAGGGCGGAATTGGAGACGTCGCGCCGCGCGAGGCAACTGTCGCCGGAGGGGCCGTCGAAGGTGGTCACGAAGGCGAACGGCGCCGTCCGCTATAGAAACGTGTAGAGGCTGCGGCGGAAACGATCCTCCCCCGGGCTCGGATCCCAGGCCCCGCCCCCGTAGGCCGTCTCGGTCACGCCGGCCGGCTGCGGCGGCCGCACCCCCGGGCCGTACATCTTCTCCGAGAGGAGCCCTGCAGCCCTGAGGAGGCCGTCGCGGATCTGCTCCGCCTCGAGCCGCACGCGCGGGCCACGGGCGAGGAGGATGTTGGCCGGATCGGCCGCGAGCTGCTCTGGACGGGCCGCCGAATCTTGCCGATAGGTGGCACTCGTGACGATCAGCCGGTGGAGTTTCTTGAGCGACCAGCCGAGGTCATCGACAAACGTCACCGCGAGCCAGTCGAGCAAGTCGGGATGCGAAGGGGGCGTCCCCTGGTATCCGAAATCCTCGAGCGTCGGCACGATGCCGCGGCCGAAGAAGGCCTGCCACTGCCGGTTGACCGTTACGCGGGCGGTGAGCGGATGACTTCCCGACACGAGCCACTCGGCCAAGGCCAGCCGATTGGCGGGAGTGCCCTCAGGCAAGCCGGGGAGAAACGCAGGCACTGCCGGAGCGATCTCCTGCCTGGCCTGCGTGTATTCCCCGCGATGGCGGAGGAAGGTCTTCCGCGGGTTGTCGGCGGGGCGCTCGCGGAGAACGAGCGTCGTCGGCCCACCGCGGAGCTGCGCCTCGAGCCCGCGAATCTCCTTGATCGGCTCGGCAAGCTCCGGAGCGGCAGCAAGAAATCGGCGGCGCAGGGCCCTCACCTCAGCCTCGGTTCGCTCCGCGGCCGGCTTCCGCAGGGCCGCCTCTTCAGATGCCGTGAGCCCGCGGGCCTGGGCGCCATTGGCCCCCGTGACCGAGAGCCGGAAGCAGCCAAGCGGGCAGGCGTAATGGCGTTCGAACTTCATCACACACTCGATCGGCGTCCCTGGGGCCACTGGCTCGGCGAGGGTGAACACCGCCGCATGGGGCCGCCCCTGATCGCCATTGGTGCTCCAGCCGCTCGACATGTCGCCGTCGAGGGTGAGCGACGCGGTGCTCTTCCCCCCGGAGAAGGCCGCGGTGCCATTGAAGGAGTCGCTTGCCGCGGCCACTGCCACCCGTGCTCCGCCCGCCGTGATCTCGAACTCTGAGAGGAAAAAATCTCCCTTCGGCCCCTCGTACCAGGCCAGGCCCGGGCCATAGGCCGGCAGGCTCGGGTCGGGGAGGACCTCGAGGCGGATCGCCTGCACAGGATGGTCGGCTGCGGGGAGGACGATCTCGTAGCGGTCGCTCTTGGTGACATCGCCGCTTGCGAGGATCGAGCCGTCGTCGCGGATGCTCAAGTGCGGCATGGAGGTCTGCCACGACTGCGGCGTTACGACATGCCAGTCGATCGCCTTGCCTGCTTCCTCGCGCTCCCAGCCGGCGAAGCGTTCCTCGAGCGGCACAGGGGCCGGCTGTCCTTCGGCTGCGGGGACAACAGGCCACTTTCCCGGCAGCTCATTCCACGCCGCTTCGAGCCGGGCGGTCGCCTCGGCCACGGCCTTCGTCTGCTCGGCGTCGGGGACCACCCACTCCGGCTCGTCGGCGTTGTCGAGGCAGGCAAAGAGCCCGTAGTAGTCGGCCTGGGTGAGGGGGTCGTATTTATGGTTGTGGCACTGCGCGCAGCCGGTCGTCAGCCCGAGCCAGGTGACGCCGGTGGTGCTCACCCGATCGACCATCGCCAGATAGCGAAACTCGAGCGGATCGATCCCTCCCTCCTCATTGATCATCGTGTTGCGGTGGAAGCCGGTGGCCACGATGTCGTCGGCCGTGTCGCCGGGGAGGAGATCGCCAGCGATTTGGCGGCGCGTGAAGGCGTCAAAGGGCATGTCGTCGTTGAGAGCCCGGACCACCCAGTCGCGATACGGCCAGATCCGCCGTTCGCGGTCTTTCTCGTAGCCGTTGGTGTCGGCATAGCGGGCCAGGTCGAGCCACCGCCGCGCCCAGCGCTCGCCATAACGCGGGCTGGCAAGCAATCGATCGACGAGTTTTTCGTAGGCGTCGGGCGCCTCATCGGCGACGAAGGCGTCGAGCTCGGCTGGCGTCGGCGGCAGGCCGACCAGATCGAAATGGACGCGTCGGCAGAGCGTGGCCCGATCGGCCTCGCCTCCCGGCCGCAGCCCTTCGCGGGCGAGCCGGTCGCGGACGAAGAAGTCGATCGGATTCTCTGGCGCCGCGGCCCCGGCCGCATCTGCCACCTTCGGCACGGACGGGCGCACCGGCCTCTGAAACGCCCAGTGCTCGGCGTAGGGGGCCCCGGCGGCGATCCATGCCTCGAGGATCCCCTTCTCCTCGGCCGTGAGCTCCGCCTTCGTGTGGGGCGGGGGCATGACGACGTCGGCGTCGGCGCTGTTGATCCGAGCCACGAGTTCACTGTCGTCGGCGTGCCCCGGGACGATCGCCCGGTTCCCCGAATCGGCCTCAGCGAGGGCGTCGTCGCGGCGGTCGAGGCGTAGGCCCCCGGCGCGCGTGCCGTCGTCGGGGCCGTGGCACTTGAAGCAGCGGTTAGCGAGGATCGGCCGGACCTCGCGGCCAAAGTCGGGCCCCTCGGCGCGGACAAGCCCCGCGGCGGCAACGATGGCAAACAGGGCAACGGCCGAAGCGAGCAGGCGGCAGGTAGTGATCATGCCTCAATTGTTTCACATCGCCCTCCCGTGGCCAACTCCAGCGCCGCCGGGCCTTCATTTCGGGCAGAAGCTCCGTGGCAGGAAGCCGGGTGACGGCGTCGCGTCCGCCCCTGCGTCCGATGGATCGAAGCAATCCGCTCGCGTCACGTCGGATTGGCCTTCACATGAACAAGGGGAGGATTCCCGCCGAAGCGATGACGGCCAGCACACCACTGCAAACCACGATGGCGAACTGACGCACGATCGCCTGCCATTGCTCCAGCCGTTGCTCTGGGCGAGATGCCACCGATCTCGCCGAACGGCCTAATCCGCACAGGAGGACAAAGAAGAAGATCGCTTGAATCAGGACAGTCGCCCAGGAAGCAAGCACCATCAAGAACACCCCCTTCCCCAGCGGCAGTGCCCACCTCACCGCTTCGACTCGCTCCGACGATCCAATCACGATCGACAGGACCGCAAACACGCCCT
>CAMCCR010000227.1 GCA_945873085.1 Candidatus Kuenenia stuttgartensis
GCCGGTCGGCGTCGCGCGGGGGGGCTTTGTAGCGGTGGGGATCGCTCCCCGCCGCCATCAAGCAGGCGACGTCGACTCGATCGCCGGCGATCTGGCGAACGAGATCAGCCACCACCGTCGTCGTGGCCACGACTCGGAGGCGCCGATCGGCGGCATCGCAGTGCCCCTGCCCCGGCGCTGGGACCAGCGTGAGGATGAGCGCAAGGATCGGGACAAGAGCCACGCCGAGGCGCGACAAGAGAGGCGGCATCAGCGACGAGAGGCTCATTTTTTTGATCTCTCAAAAAACAATCTTTGAGTGCCCAAAATCTCGTTCGCGAGTCTACCGTAACCGTGCGAAGCAGACCAATCCGACCAGCCATTACCGCCGATTTTGCCCCTTCCGCCGCTCCTGCCGGCCCTTCCCGGCCTTCATGGCATCCCCGGAACATCGATCGCGGCAACCGGCGCGTTGACCACCCCGGCGGAGCGTCCTATCGTCTGGGAAGGACGGGGAGAAAAGCGGATGGACTCGGCTTACTTCAAACGATTCCGAATGGACCTGGCCCTCGGGGCCGGAGGGTTCCCGACCTCGCGCCCGTCTGACGGCCCCTCCCCGACCGGCATGGCAGAAGACCTGCCCCCCGGCTATCGGCTCGTGGCCTGGCACGAAGGGCTCATCGACGCCCATGCCCGCACGAAGTTTCGCTCGTTCCGCAGCGAGATCGATGCCGTTGTTTTCCCCTGCCTGGGCGACCTCGAAGGCTGCCGGCGGCTGATGCGGGAGATTCGTGGCAAAGGGGGATTTCTCCCCAGCGCAACGTGGTTGATCGCCCGCACCCGCCCCGTTCCCGGCGGACTCGGGCCCGATGCTCAAGTCGCGCGACCGGCCGAGGTGGAGTGGTGCGGAACGATCCAGGGGGTGATTGACGCAAGCGGCGCCGGATCGATCCAAAACATCGGCGTCGTGCCGGGGCACCGTGGCCTCGGCCTCGGGTCTGTCTTGATCGCCGCGGCCGTCCGTGGATTCACGGAGCAGAGCCTCCCCCGGGCAACCCTCGAAGTCACGGCCGACAACGTCCGGGCCGTCAGCCTCTACCGCCGGCTCGGCTTCCGCTGCGCAAAGACCATCTACAAAGTCGTCGACAAAGCCTCCTGGCAGTTCCAAGAGCGGGAGCCGGCCCTCCTCTGACAGCGCTCCTCTGATAGCCCTTGGAATGACGGCCCTTGGAATGAGGGCGCTTGGGAAAAGTCAGCCCTGGCGGCCCCCTCCACGCTGTTTGCGGCACTTTTTTCGCAGGCTGCTATTCTTGGGAGGTGTTCCTGTGGGCTTGGCAGCCCCCCGGGCCGCCGGTGGGGAAATGACCAGGGGGGCAACAGGGCCGGGGCGGTTCGCCCGCCCGAAATCCGCCGCCCGTTCCCCCCTTCCCGAGCTTTCTCCTGCCCGCGTCGCTTCCGTTCCCCGTCGCCGCCAACCTTGTCTGAGACTGTGAAACAAACCCTCCATTCGGCCACGCTCGACAATGGCATCGTCCTTCTGGGCGAAGACCTCCCCGGCCTCGAGTCGGTGGCCGTGGCCTTCCACACCCCCGCCGGCGCCGTACATGACGGCCCCGGGCGCTGCGGCCTGGCGACGCTCTCCGGCGAAATGATGCTCCGCGGCGCGGGCGACCGCACGAGCCGCGACATCGTCGAGGTCCTCGAAGGCTCGGGCATCCAGTGGGCGCAGTCGGTGTCGACGAGCCACTCGAGCTTCGCCGGGGCGATGGTGGCGCGGCAACTCCCCATCGCCCTGCCGATCTATGCCGACATCCTCCGCCGTCCCCGTCTCCCCGACGACGAGCTCGAGAATGCCCGGCAGATGGTTCTCCAAAACCTCGCCGGCACCGAGGACGATCCGGCCCACCGCGCCATGTCGGCCCTCCGCCAACTCCACTACCCGCATCCGCTCGGCATGCCCTCCGAGGGCATCAGTGCCGATGTGGAGGCGATCGGTGTCGACGACGTTCGTACGTTCGTCCGGGCCCATGGCGTGCCGCGCGGGATGATCATCGCCGTGGCCGGACGGATCGACTGGGACGACTTCGTCACCCGCGTCGAAGCGCTGTTCGGCGACTGGGGCACCGACGACGCTTCAGCGGTGGCGATCGGGAACCGTGGCGAACGGATCCGGTTTGTGCCCCACGATTCGCAGCAGACCCACATCGCCCTCGCCTGGTCGGTGCCCCCGTACCGGCACGACGAGTCCTACGAGGCCTCGGCGGCCCTGTCGGTGCTCGGGGGGGGATCGAGCTCGCGGCTGTTCTCGGAGGTTCGGGAGCGGCGTGGCCTGTGCTACAGCGTGTCGGCCGGCTATCACACGCTCCGCGACTACGCCTCGGCCATCTGTTACTCAGGCACCTCGGCGGCCAGGGCCCAGGAGACGCTCGACGTCATGCTCGCCGAGATCGACCGGCTCCCCGGCACCATCGAGGAGGCGGAGCTCGACCGGGTCAAGTCGCGGGCGAAGAGTGCCCTGGTGATGCAGCAGGAGTCGAGCGCGGCGCGGGCGGCCTGGATCGCCCGGCAGTGGTACCACCTCGGGACGGTGCGGAGCCTGGCCGAGGAGCTCGCTCGCTACGACCGGCTCAATGTGGCGTCGGTGGAGGGCTGGCTGGCGGCGAACCGCCCCGCCGGACTGACGATCGTGTCGCTGGGCAAAGAACCGCTGGAGGTGCCGCGTGAAGTTTCTGCATGAACGTCTCCCCAACGGCCTCGATGTGATCGCCGAAGTGACCGACACGGCCCTCTCCACGAGCATCGGCTTCTTCGTGAAGACCGGCGCTCGCGACGAGACCGACGCCGAGTGGGGCGTGAGCCACTTCCTCGAGCACATGGTGTTCAAGGGGACCAACGACCTCTCGGCCGACGAGATCAACCGTCGCTTCGACTGGATGGGCGCCAGCGCCAATGCGTTCACGAGCGAAGAAGACACCGCCTACCACGCCGCCGTCCTCCCCGAACAGCAGATCGAGGCGACGGCGCTGTTGGCGCGGATGATGCGCCCCGCCCTCCGCGAGGACGACTTCGACACCGAAAAGCTCGTCATCCTGGAGGAGATCCGGATGTACGACGACCAGCCCCCGTTCGGCGCCGACGACCGCTGCCGGGCGACCTTCTTCGGCCATCATCCGCTGGCGCGGAGCGTGCTGGGGACGGTCGAATCGATCGAGCGGATGCCGGTCGAGGTGATGCGCGACTACCACCGCCGCCGCTACTCGCCGGCAAACATCGTTCTCTGCGCCACAGGCGCCGTCGATTTCGAGGCGCTTGTCAGCTCGGCCCGGGAGTGGTGCGGCCACTGGGAGCCGTTGGCGATTCCCCCCCGTCGCGCCCCGCTCGACCTCCGGGCGTCGCACGCGCCGACCCTCGAGCTCATCACCCGCCCGACGTCGACGCTCGAGTACGCCGTGAAGATGTCCCGCGGCCCGGCCGGCGACGACGACGACCGCTTCGCCGCCAAGCTCCTGGCGGCGATCCTCGGCGACACCTCCGGCAGCCGGCTCTACTGGGCGATGGTCGATACCGGCCGGGCCGAACAGGCCTCCTGCCACCACCAAGACTTCCTCGACGCCGGCATGTTCGCCACCCAACTCTCCTGCGACCCCGAAGACGCCGAGGAGCTCCTCGGGATGATCGACGAGGTCTACCGGGGGGCGGCCGAGCAGGGGCTCGACCGGCGGGAGTTCGAGCAAAACCGCAACAAGCTCGCTGGGCGGTGGGTGCTCCTCGGCGAACGCCCCCGCCGCCGCCTCTTTGACGTCGGCCCGGAATGGGCCCACTCCGGCGACTACCGCTCCGTGGCCGATGATCTGCGGACGATCGAAAACCTCAGCCTCGAGGATGTCCACCGGGTGCTGGCCCGCTGGCCCCTCCACGGAACCGGCTCGACCGTGCTTGCCGGCCCATTGCCGCTGGATCCTTCACTGGAGACCGCTTCCGAGGCACAATAGTCGCACCGGTACCGCGGAGCGTCGCCGCAGGGCGGCAGGGAACCGATCGGGCCCCGCACCCGTACAACCCCCGCTCCGTGGCCTGCCGGGTAGGTCCCCCATTCATCGCTTCTCGTTCTTCCATCGCCCCCCTTCGCTGTTGCACCTCCCATGACGCCACTGTTCGCCAACCGCTGGTCGATCGCCCTCCCCTCGATCTGGTTGCTGGGCACCGGGGCGCTGATTGCCCTGGCCGTGATCCTCCTGGTCTGGGCGGTGCTGCGGGTCGTTCAGCCCCGCGCCGCGGCCGAGGCTCGGGTGAGCCTGGGCGACGGATTCGCCGGCCCGTTCGGCTGGCTGTTGCTGACGCTTTCCGCGGTGGCCATCGCCTTCACTCCGTTGGTGCCCCTCAATCAGATCGGCCGGTCGCTGGCGCGGCTCTCCTCGGCCGATCGTTTCGAGCAGCGCCTCTCCGTTCCCGCCGGCGCCACGCTCGAGGAGTTTGAGCTCAACCTCCGGCCGCAGGAGATCGAGTCGCTCGAGTTCGACACGGCCCAGCCGTTGGTCGTCCGCACGCAGCAGCCGATCGAGGGCT
This sequence comes from Candidatus Kuenenia stuttgartensis, assembly GCA_945873085.1. Taxonomy (GTDB): domain Bacteria; phylum Planctomycetota; class Planctomycetia; order Pirellulales; family UBA1268; genus QWOP01. Next base: position 4,546 of record CAMCCR010000227.1, read on the forward strand.
TCGCCCTGGCCAAGCAGGCCGACATCGAGCTCCTCCCCGGCACGATCTGGAAGTGGAAGCGGGGCGACGAGACCAACAAACCGAATCCGTTCATCGGGCAGAAGGCCCGGATCGAGATCAGCAATGCAGGCGCCGCGCCTGTCGACCTCACCGTCCGCGCCCGGCTCGTGCCGGAAAACCCCCAGGTGGGAATCCTCCCTTGGACGGTGATCACGATCCTGGCGATCAGCCTGGCCTATGCCCTCTTCCGGCTCATCCCCCGGCGGACGGCGGCCGTTGCCTCGGCGACGACGAAGGAGGCGATCGGCCAGCCGGTGTTCGCGGTGGCGCTGATCCTCGGCGCGGTGATGCTCTTGGCCTTCATCGTCATCCCCTACAACACGTTCGGCGAGGACGTGAAGATGCTCAAGGACAGCGGCCTGACCCTCATCAAGGTGTTGGCGCTGCTGGTCGTGGTCTGGACGGCGAGCGTCGCGGTGGCCGACGAGATTGAAGGCCGGACGGCCCTCACGGTCCTCTCCAAGCCGCTGACGCGCTGGCAGTTCGTCCTTGGGAAGTTCGTCGGGCTCGTGCTCGTCGCCCTTTTGGTGTTCCTCGTCCTGGGGACGATCCTGATGGCGACGACGAGCCTCAAGGTCGTCTACGACGCCCGTGAGGGGGGCAAGCTCGATCCGGTGTGGCGCGACTGTGCCGACGAGATGATCACCATCGTCCCCGGCCTCGTCCTCTCGCTCCTCGAGACGATCCTCTTGGCGGCGGTGAGCCTGGCAGT
>CAMCCR010000228.1 GCA_945873085.1 Candidatus Kuenenia stuttgartensis
GGGCCGTCGCACACGCGATCCGGGCGAGCTTGGCGGCCGGTGCGGGGCGCCGCCGGGAGGCGATGTCGTCGTACAATTCTGCGATCCGCCTGGTGCCGGAATCACCCGATGCGCTCTGTGCACGCGGGCTTTTGCACCGCGATCTCGGGCATGAGGAAGAGGCGATCGCCGACCTGACAGAGAGCCTGCGGATCCGTCCGCAGCACGGCCCGGCGCTGGTAGGGCGTGGAGGTCTGTACGCCCGAAGAAGTGAGCACAGCCTGGCCCTGGCCGACCTTGACGCCGCGATCGCCGCTGACTCCAGCGACGCGATCGCCCACCTTCAGCGCGGGGTATCGCTAGCGCATCTTGGCCGTAAGGTGGAGGCGAGACGCTCGGTCGAAGCGTCGATCACTGCCGACCCAGAGTCGCGGCGGCGCGCCGAAGCCGCGATCCAACGATTCGGGCTGTAGGCATCGATTTCAACCGTCGGTCAGCAGGTTGATCCCGGCGGAATCCTGCCGGCTCGGTTGATCGATCGGAAGCCGGTCGGCTTCCTTGGTGACGGCCCACCACCAAGGCTGTGGAAAGTTTCCGAGCCTGCTATCTTGAGCTCCTGAACGGGAGGGAGTTTTTTTCTTTCCACGCCACGGCGACACGCACTGGAGACTTCGATGGCCATCCAAGCAGCGTTCGTGAAGCGGACAAGTCAGTGCGTTGTCGGGGCGCTCGCCTGCCTGCTCGCAGCCCCAGTCCTCGCCGGTGAGGCGACGCTTTATCGCGACACCTGGGGCGTGCCCCATGTCTACGCCGACACTGAAGCCGCGGGCTATTACGCGCTTGGCTACGCCCAAGCCGAGGACCGGCTCGTCGACATCTACCTCGCCATCCGCGAGGCCACCGGGCGGATGGCCGAAGTGAAGGGGAAGGGGGCGCTCGAGAACGATTACCTCATGCGCCTCTTCCACAACGACACGCTCCACGAGAAGTATCTCGAGACCGCACCCAAGCATGTCCAAGATGCGATCCGTGGCTTCGCTGCCGGGATCCGCGCTTACGTTGCCGAGCATCCTGACGAGGCGGCGGAGGTGAAGGTCGAGATCGAGGATTGGCATCCGCTCGCCGTCGGCCGCGCCATGATCCTCCGCTGGCCGATCGGCACGATGATGAGCGATCTCCGCAATGCTCCCGAGCCGGTCAAACCGGCGATGGGCTCAAACCAGTGGGCCGTAGCGCCGAAGCGCTCCGCCGACGGCCGCGCCGTCCTCCTCTCTGATCCCCATCTCACTTGGGAAGGGATGGCCGTCCTCTACGAATCGAGGCTTCACGCCGGCGCCATGCACACCAACGGCTACTCCCTCATCGGCACGCCAATGATGGCGATCGGCCACAACGAACAGACCGGCTGGGCGCTCACCACCGGCGGCCCCGACACCTCTGACGTCTACCGGATCGAGTTCCGCACCGAGCCCCGGCTCGAGTACCGCTACGACGACGAGTGGAAGCCGGTGAAGGCGACCGAGTTCACGTTTGCCGTCAAGGATTCCGATCCGGTCACGAAGCCCGCCTACTCCACCCACCTCGGGCCGGTGATCAGCGAGCCCGACATGGAGAAGAAGATCGCCTATGTCGGTGCGAGCCCCTACACCGAGCAGGTCGGGCTCTACGAACAGTTTTACGCGATGGGGATGGCCAGGAACGTCGCCGAGGTCAACGCCGCCCTCGAGCGGCATCAGTACAACGAGCAAAACGTGATGAGCGCCGATTGTGACGGCAACATCTCTTACGTCCGCAACGGCGCTACCCCCGTCCGCCCGGAAGGTTTTGACTACAAGCGGCCGGTCGACGGGACGACGAGCAAGACGGCTTGGGTGAAGCTCCACCCGCAGTCGGAGCTCGTGAAGATCGTCAATCCCGAGCAGGGCTACATGCAGAATTGCAACATCAGCCCGGCGAACATGATGGTCGATTCGCCGCTGGTGCCGGAGAAGTATCCTCCTCACGTTTACAACACCACCTGGGATCAGAACAACCCGCGCGGCAGGCGCACCATCGAACTGCTCCACAACGACGCCTCGGTGAGCTCTGAGGAAGCGAAGGACTACGCCCTCGACATCCACGATCGTCTCGCCCGCTCCTGGCAGGGGGAGCTCCGCCGGGCCTTCGAAGCCGACGCCGCCTGGGCTGCCGATGCCGAGGTGAAGAAGGCCGTCGAGGTGGCGCTCGCTTGGGATGGCGACTATGCGAACGATGCCCGGGGGGCGGCGCTGCTCAAGTTTTGGCGGCTGAAATGCGGCGTGGGGCTCGATCTCGCACCGCTCCACAACGACGGCCGGCTCGACGACGCCACGCGAAAAGAAGCGATGCAGCTCTTCCGGGCGACGATCGACGAGATGAATCAAAAATATGGCCGGTGGGACATTCCCTGGGGGGAGGCCCACGTCGTCGGCCGTGGCGGCCGCTATTTCCCAGCTCCCGGCGCCGACTTCGATAAAGGCAACAAGGAGGCCAACTTCTCCGAGACGCTCATGGACGTGCGGAGTGCCGAGGATCCGACGCAGCCGGGCCGGTTCATCGCCAACTCCGGCTCGATGGCGGTGATCCTGATGTTTTTCGGGCCCGACGGCGTAGAGAGCTTCACGTGCACGCCGTGGGGTCAGTCGGGCCACGCCGAGTCGCCGCACTACGTCGACCAGGCCGAGAAGCTCTATTCCCGGCGCGAAATGAAGAACACCTGGTGGAAGAAGGCCGACCTCCTCGAGCATGTCGAATCGGAGAAGGCGTTCCGCTGGCCGCAGGAGTGAACTCTCGCGTTCCTCGTCCCGACTCTGGGCCCACGCTCGGCTTCGGGGTCGACCGTGCCCCGTCGCCGGACGCTCGTTCCGGCCATCCATGGCCTCCACTCGCTCGGACCCGCCTGCGCTTCGCCCTCCGGGGCTGCGCTTGTCGGCTACGCCGGCTCTCGGAGCACGGGCGACCCCTCGCTGGCAGCGTTAAGCGTTTTACATGGTGCTTTTGTGCACCGCAGTCGCGAGGCAGCGATCAGCAAACGCATCAATTCATGCCGTCGTCACGCCCGCTGGAGCATCTCGACTGAGTTGATGTGAATCAGCGAGCAAAACACTTCCCGATCCTCCTCCGGGAAGGTGACAATCACCTTCGTCTTCGAGAGGGCAGCACACTCCGGATGACGGATCTCATACGACTCGCCATTCGAGAGCCGGATCATGAACGGCTGAAACGGCTCCTGACGAAGGAGGTTGCGAATGCTTTCCATGGACATTGGATGATGGCTCCTTTGTGAACGGGTGTTCATTGTGCTGCGACGACCTGCGGGAGTCAATCGCGGCCCCCGTCGTCTCACTCCATCGCCGGCAGGGCTCCGCATGATTGAAGTGCCAGCAGCGGCAGCGTCGTGCCACTGTAGGTGATGAAGTGCCACGTATCGGTGTTGAGGCTTCGGGTCCACCACCGGCCGCTGGCTCGCTGGTTGGCCTGGAGCCAAGCGATGCCACGTTTGATTCCCTCGTTGTCGGCTGGAACGCCCGCCTCCCGCAACGCGAGAATCGCCAGCCCCGTCATGTGGCCGTCGCTGGCAGGCGTCTCGAAGTCGGGCTCGGCACGGAGCTTGTCGGCCCGGTTTCCGCGGCCCCACGATTCCGGCGCTGCAAAGGTGCGGATCGACCAGCCGCCGTCGTCGCGCTGATGGCGCTCGATCATCGCCGCGATCTCGGTGGTGCCGGCCGCGTCGACGAGGCCAGGAAAGCGGGTCGACGCCTGGAGGAGGAGCACCCGGCCGTAGTCGTGCGGGGGCGGGGTCTCGTGGAGGTAGGTCCGCAGTTGGGCGATCCGCGCCTTGAGATCGTCGTCGCTGCCGGCCTCGACGTCTGAAAGCCAGCCCGGGGCCGTCGCGGCCGCGAGTGCCGCTACGGTCGCCTCGTGGTAGGCGTCTGATTCATAGGGCGGCCAGCAGTCAAGCGTTCCCCAGCTGCCGGAGTCTTCCTGGATCGCGAACATGAGGCGGAGGGCCTTGTCGGTGTCAGGCGAGAGCGTGCCGGTGACATGGCGGTCCCATTCGGCCAGCCCCGCGGCGAGGTAGATAACCTGCGCCGGCTTCGTCGATTTGCGCAAGGACTCATGGGCCTCGGCCGTGAGGCTCTGCAGTTGCTCGCGGAAGAAATCGAGCGTCGATGCCGGAGGCGTCCCGAGTGCGGCAGTGAGGGCCGGCCGGGCGAGCATGTAGCTGCCGTTGGTGTGGCAGCTGATGCAGCGGCGCTGTCCGCTCCAGGCGACGGATCCCTGCTCGAGGTGGTCGATTGCCAGCGTCGTTGAGACACTTTTTCGCCGTGGCTCATCGGCCGTCGCCGCCGGCACGGCGATCGACTCGAAGGCATATTGATGGGGCTCGGCGGCGGGAAGAGGCTGGGGCGACCAGCCCCAGGCGGAAAGAAGCAGCAGCCGGGCGATGGGGCCGAGCAGGCCGGCACGATGAGACGGGGCGACAGCGATCATCGGCGGAATCCTTCCAAGGCGTTGGTGGCAGCGAGGCGATTTCGTTGCAGTGGCGGGATCGATGGCTCCGGGTCATCCCCCGGCGCGGAGCAGTGCCACGAGATCGAGGATCTCGTCGAGGGAGAGGGTGTCGAGGAGCCCCTGCGGCATCGGGGACACGGTCGCCGGATGGGAGCTTTCGATCTCGCTGCGGAGGAGTTTCATCGATTCCCCGGTCAGCGAGTTCACCTCGACGCCGATCTCCCGGTCGTTGACCATGTTCGCCCGCCCCGTCACCGCCCGGCCGTCGGCGAGGACCCAGGTCGTGGCGTGATACTTCGGATCGACCACCTTCGACGGCTCGAGGATCGATTCGACGATTCCCCGGGCGTCGAACCGCTTCCCGATCGCCGAGAGATCGGGCCCGATCGCCGCCCCCGCTGAACCGAGGCGATGGCACTTGAGACACTGCGCCGCGGCCAGCGCCCGCTGCCCAGCGTCGGCATCGCGCGGGGCCAGGGCTTTGTCGAGATGGGGAAAGAGATCGGCCTGCGTCCACTGTTTGACGACAGGCCGCGGGGGGGCGGAAGCGATCGCCTCTCCTTCCAGCATGGGCTTTTCCAGGAGCGCCAGCGACTCGGCAAGTGCAGGCTTCTCGTCGTCGCGGATCGTCGCCAAGAGATCCTTCTCCATCCGGCTGACAATCTGGCCGATGAGATGCCCGCCGCGAAACTGCCGCGCCCCGGCAAACCAGTCGAGGAGCCGGCGATGGTGTTCGAGCGTCCATGGGCCTTTCGAGCGGACCAGCGCGTGGACGCAGTGG
>CAMCCR010000229.1 GCA_945873085.1 Candidatus Kuenenia stuttgartensis
CCCGTGATCGCCGAGGCGCTGGCGGGACTGGCCCGGTATGACCATCCAGACACCCCAGCCAAGGCCCTCGGGTCTGCCGGGATCTATTCCCCCGCCGACCGCTCGGCGCTCGTCGATCTCCTCGCCTCCCGGCCGGCCTACGCCGCGAAGCTCCTCGATGCAGTCGAGGGGGGGCAGATCCGGGCCGAAGAGATCTCCGCCTTCCATGCCCGGCAGATTGCCGATTTCGGCGACGCGGCGCTCGCGGAGCGGCTCGGGACGCTGTGGGGGCAGGTGCGGGTCAGCGCGGCTGACAAGAAGGAGCTCATCGAGCGGTGGCGGAGCGAACTCTCGGCCGAGGTTGTCGCAGCGGCCGACCGCGGGCATGGCCGGGCGCTGTTTGCCAGGGACTGCGCGAGCTGCCATGTGTTGTTCGGCGAAGGGCGCAAGCTCGGCCCCGACCTCACCGGCTCCAACCGCAAAAACATCGACTACCTCCTCGAGAACGTCATCGATCCGGGGGCGAGTGTCGGGGCCGACTTCCGGGCGGTGTCGTTCGTGCTTGCCGACGGCCGGGCCGTGACCGGCGTGATCAGCGCTGCCGACGACCGGACACTCACCGTCCAGACCGCCCAGGCGCCGATCGTCCTCGACCGCCACGACATCGCCGAGCAGGTGGTGCAGCAGCAGTCACTGATGCCCGAAGGTCTGCTGTCGAAGCTCTCGGACGATGACGTCCGTGACCTCGTCGCCTACCTGACCTCGCCCGATCAGGTTCCGCTGCCGGCCGGCGAAACGGCCGCCATCGACCGTTGACCCATGGTCCCGTGAGCCCCTTCCGATGAGACGTGGGATGAGGAGACCGACCCGTACCATTGGCCTCGGCCTGGGGCGGCGTGCGTTTCTCGATCTCTCCATTGGCGCCGGGATCGGCGGGGGACTGGGGCTGTCGCTCAGCGGACTCCTCCGGGCCCGCGTCGCCGGCGCCGAGGTGGCGGTGGCCCGTCCCATTCGCGCCTGCATCCTCCTCTTCTGGTACGGCGGTCCGAGCCATCTCGATACGTTTGACATGAAGCCGTCGGCCCCGGCCGACATCCGCGGCGAGTTTGCCTCGATCTCCACGGCGGTGCCTGGCGTGCAGATCTGCGAGCACCTCCCGGGGCTGGCCCGGGTGATGGACAAGATCGCGATCGTGCGGAGCATGCACCATGAAGCGAATCTCCATGATTCGGCATCGATCCATGCCCTCACTGGCCGGCCCCTCGAGGGGCCGGATCGGGAGCTGTTCGTGCCGACGCGGCAGTTCTATCCCTCCCATGGAAGCGTCGTCTCGGCCCTCAATCCGGCGCCGGTCGGTGAGGTCCCCTTCGCCTCGCTGCCGCATGTGTTCCGCAATGTTCATCCTGTCCCGTGTCAGGGGGCCGGCTTCCTCGGGGCCGCGCACGATCCGCTCCTCGTCGACGTCGATCCGGTGGCGCGGACGTATCCCGTCGATGCCCTCCTGCCGCGGCAGGGCGCCGATGCCGGCCGCCGCGCCGGCCGCCTCGGCCTCCTCTCGGCCCTCGATGCCGCGGCCATGGCCGTGCCCGGGGCCAATCCCTTTGCTTCGTTCACCGATCGGGCCTGCGGCCTCCTCGAATCGAAGGCGATCCGCGACGCGCTCGATGTCTCCAAGGAACCGGCCGCGGTGCGCGAGGCCTACGGCTTCACAGCCGATCCCCTTCCTGCCGGCGAGGTCAACGGCGGCGGCGGCGAGATGGGGGTGGCACGACAGATGCGCGGCCAGAATCTCCTCGTGGCCCGGCGGCTGGTCGAGGCAGGGGTGCCGTTTGTGAATGTCTACGACTACCGCCAGCAGGGGCAAAACTGGGACGCCCACGCCAAGTGCGCGAGCCAGCACAAGCATCATCTCCTCCCGATCGCCGACCGGTCGCTCGCCGCGCTGATCACCGATCTCGACGAGCGTGGCCTCCTCGAATCGACGCTCGTCGTGGCGATGGGGGAGTTTGGGCGGACGCCGAAGATCAATTCAGGCGCTGGCCGCGACCACTGGCCCCACTGCTATTCGGTGCTCCTCGCCGGCGGTGGGATCCAGGGGGGCGCGATCCACGGGCAAAGCGACCGGATCGGTGCCCATCCCGTGGCCGATCCGGTCACGCCGGGGGATCTGGCCGCGACGATCTACTGGCGGTTTGGGATCGATCCGGCCCGGGAGATCCACGACCCGCTCGGCCGGCCGCATCGCATCGCCACGGGCTCTCCTGTCCGGGCGATCTTCTAAAGCGGCCACCGGGGCAAGCGCGGCCCCTGGCCCATCTCCGCAAGAGTCACTCCCGCGCCGGCGGAAGGAGAAACGGCGCCCGGTACTCCAGACGCTCGAGATCGCGGGCCGGCCCGGCGGTGAGCACAGGCCCGCTGTCGGCAGCGAGCGCCGCGGCGCTCGTCGTCTTGCCCGCGATCGTCTCGACCCACTCTCCGCAGCGGATCGTGCCGTCGGCGGGCTCGCAGCCATTGGCCACGAGCATCCGGCGGACGCGGTCGACGAGTGTCGCCGCGTCGTCCTTCGGCTGCCGGGCATCGATCCGGGCGACGATCTCTTCGGGCGCGAGTTCCGTGCCGAGGCGATACGAGATGTTGCCGAGATGGCACAGCGCCGTCGACTGCACCCCTTCGCTGATCTCGGCGGCGAGGAGTCGCGGATTGTGGGCCCGGACCGCGGCGAGGAAGTTGGCGACATGCTTTTCGAAGTGATTCCCCTCGCCGGAAAGTGTCTTCACCGGCATGCCGGCGGGGTCGAGGACGGCGACCTCCGGGCTGTGTGCCTTCCAAACGACGCTTCCCTCGGTGCCGTGGATTTGTACGCCCATCCCCAGCCCGTCGACGTCGGCGGCAGCTTTGAGATTGCGGATCTCGGTGACGAGGGTCACGTCGGGGAAGAGCGTCAGGCTCGTTTGCGTGTGGGGCGTCTCGGCGGCGTCGGCATAGCCTGCGCGGGTGCCGAAGGAGAGCGTCGCCGAGCCGGGCCCGGAGAGGCCGAGCATGGTCCGGGCGGCGTCGAGAAAGTGGATCCCGTTGTTGCCGAGATCGCCGTCGCCGGTCGGCCAGAACCAGTGCCAGTCGTAGTGGAACTGCGGCCGTGAAAGTGGAGCGATCGGCGCAGGCCCACAAAACAGGTCGTAGTTGACCCCCGCCGGTGGCTGGAAAGCGCCCGGGCCGCCGATCGGCGGCCGGTGGCCCGTGTAGAGCATCCGAGCGAGCGTCGGCTTGCCGATCCCGCCGGCGGCGAGGAAGGCGTGCGCCTCGCGGAGGCAGGGGAGCGAACGGGCCTGCGTGCCCCCCTGGCAGACGCGCCCCGTGCGGGTGGCCGTCGCCGCCAGCCGCTGCCCCTCCTCGATCGAATGACAGACCGGCTTCTCGACATAGGCGTCCTTCCCGGCCTCCATCGCCAGGATCGCGGCCAGAGCATGCCAGTGATTCGGCGTGGCGACGATGACGGCATCGAGTGAGCCATCGTCGAGCGGCGTGCGGAGGTCGGAGGCGACGCGCGGCCGCGAGGCAGCTCTGAGGGCGATCTGGTCGGCGAGCTTCTCGGCACGGCCGCGGTCGGGATCGCAGACCCACGTCACGCGGGCCCCATGCCGGCCGGAGAGCAGTTCCTCGGCGTGGGCCGGGCCGCGGATCCCACAGCCGAGGATCGCGATGGAAATTTGGTCGAGCGGGGAAGCCACGGCCGCGGCGTCATCGGCCTGGGCTGAGCGCCACCATCCCCCCTGCCCCGCGCATGCCGCCAGGGCCGCGCTGCGGGCGACAGCCTGACGCCGCGTGAACCTCTTGCCGGGCATCGGATCCCCCTCTGAAAAAACAGCCGTCGATGACGCCCTCGTCAGCCCATCAGTTCCTCGATCGGCTTGCCGTGATCGACGACCGGCGTCGGGCGGCCGTTGAGATCGTCGATCGTCACCCGCGGGGCGTCGATGCCGAGGTGGTGGTAGATCGTCGCCAGGAAGTCGCCGGCCGTGCAGCGGCGCTCGGTGACATCCTCCCCCTTGCGATCGGTGGCCCCGATCACGCGGCCCGTCTCGATCCCGCCGCCGGCCCAGATGTTGGAGTAGGCCCGCGGCCAGTGGTCGCGGCCCGGCTGCTTCGTGCCGGCCGGGGCGCTCGCTGCCCCTTCGCCGGTGCTCGGCGAATACTCGATCCGTGGCGTGCGGCCGAACTCGCCGGTGACGACGACGAGAACTCGCCTGTCGAGGCCACGATCGTAGATGTCTTCAATGAGCGCCGTCACCGACTGATCGTAGGCATCGGCCCGGTAGCGGAGGGCATCGAAGACATGATGGTTGACGGCATGGTCGTCCCAGTTGCCGACCCGGCCGCACAGCGGGCCTGCGAGTTGCGTGGTGACGATGTCGACCCCCGCTTCAACGAGGCGGCGGCACATGAGGAGCTGCTGGCCCCAGGCGTTGCGGCCGTAGCGGTCGCGGGTCGAGTCGTCCTCGCGCGAGAGGTCGAAGGCCTCCTTCGTGCGGGCGTTGGTGAGGAGCGTCATCGCCTGGGTCTCGAATTGATCGAGGGCCTGGAAGTCGGCCTGCTTTTCGATGGCGCGCTCGAGGGAATCGAATTGCCGTCGGAGGGCGACGCGGCGGTCGAGGCGGGCGCCGTCGCGGCCACTGGCGGTGCCGATGTGGGGCACCGTGAAGCTCGGCTGATTCGGATCGCCGGAGACGACGAATGGCTGGTAGGCGTCGCCGAGGTAGGCCGGCCCGTTGTATTCCAGCGGCGGACTGACGCCGACGTAACGGGGGAGCGGGTTGTCGCGCGGCCCTTCCTTGGCGCGGAGGTAGTTGGCCACCGTCATCCAGTCGGGGAACTTCGGCTTCGGCTTGTCGCGGGTGTCGGGATCGCCGGAAAGCATCTGCATCGAACCGGCCGGATGGCCGCCGGCCGTCTGCTGCATCGAGCGCAGCACGGTGAACTTGTCGGCGATCCGCGCCTGCCTGGGGAGGAGCTCCGTGAATTGCACCCCGGGGATCTTCGTCTGGATCGTCTGGAACGGGCCGCGGTACTCGCTCGAGATCTCCGGCTTGGGGTCGTAGGTGTCGATGTGGGAGGCACTGCCTGGGAGCCAGACCATGATCACCGCCGTTGGCTGCTTGCCAGCGGCCGGCATCTCGGCCCTGGCCCGGAGGATGCCGGGGAGCGACAGCCCGCCCAAGCCGGCCATGCCGACGCGGAGCAACTCTCGCCGCCCCATAGCGCCGGCGTGAGGCAGCGGCATCCGTCCGAATGGACCGGGGCAGTTGGCGGAAAA
>CAMCCR010000230.1 GCA_945873085.1 Candidatus Kuenenia stuttgartensis
GGGTTGGTCCAGGTTTCATCGGTGAGCCAGGGCCACTGGAGGGTGGCGAGGAGGGCCCCGAAGGCGATCGTGCCGACGAGGCCGACGATCCCCGCCACCACCGGCGGGCACTGTTCGACAACGAACCGATAGGCCTGGCTCGCCAGCACCCAAAGCACCGCCAGCCCCCTTCCCTTCCCCCGAATCCCGCCGATGTCGTTCCAGTCGGCCAGCGGCATCTGTTGCGGCTGGACGAGCCCAACCGCCGTGAGGGCGATCGTCGCCGCGAAGAGCGTCAGCGGCAGGCAGAAGATCCACGACCGCAGGTCGATCTTGAAGACCTTCCGTCGGGTCGTCTCGACCGACCACGCGCAGGCCGGCCGGAGCAACTTCAGCGCCTCATCGCGCTCGAAGGGCATCGTGCAGTCGATTTCTTCGACCCGGTCCCGGAGCCCGAGTCGAATCGTCTTCTTGCCGGAGGTTGAGTGCACCGAGACGATGTCGTCGATCGCCACGCTGAAACCTGGGCTCCACGGCTTCTTCCGTATTCCCGGCTTTCCGGGCGCGGCGCCGGTCGCGTTCTCCACCGGTGCCTCCCTGCCCTCCGCGAAGCACGACACCTGGGGCAGGGTCGTCGTCCCCTGGCAGAAGCGGCCGTGGAGGACGCCGTAGAAGCGGGGCCCGAGTACCACGACGGGAACGCCCCAGCGTTCCATGTCGGCGAGCGTCGCCAAGGCGACGTTCGTTTCGAGGCGGAAGATCGACGTCACGCCAATCGGCAGCATCAGCAGCCACCACGGCGATGAGACGCTCGCGCCGACGACGCCCGCGAGCATCAAGAACGCCCCAAGGAGCACCGACCGCCACGCCCGGAAGCGGATGTCGTAGTTCATGCTGATGTCAGCCCTCACCGCCACCCTTCACGCCGAGAGACCGAAGAGATTCCGCGGCATAAGATCGACCGATTCCCAAGGATTACGCAGCCACGCGTTCCCCGCTGTCGAAGGGGCTAGAATACCCGCCATCATGAAATCCCACACCAAGCATCTGACGCTCACGCTCCCCGAGCGAATGGCGTTTCGCAACATCACGCCGGAGGTGACGGAGCTCGTGGCCGCCAGCGGCGTTCGCGAGGGGCTGTGCCTCGTCAACGCCATGCACATCACGGCGAGCGTGTTCATCAACGACGACGAGCCCGGCCTCCACGCCGATTACAAGAAGTGGCTCGAGACCCTCGCCCCCTTCAACGCCTCCCCGCAGGCCTACGCCCACAACCGCACCGGCGAGGACAACGCCGATGCCCACATGAAGCGGCAGATCATGGGGCGCGAGGTCGTCGTGGCGATCACCGAGGGCAAACTCGACTTCGGCCCCTGGGAGCAGATCTTCTACGGCGAGTTCGACGGCCGCCGACCGAAGCGCGTGCTTGTGAAGATCATCGGGGAGTGACGGGGGACGAACGCGAACGCTCGCCCCGGTCCACAACCAACTCGGTAGGGCCGGGGGTGCCCGTGCCCCGAGAGCCGGCGTTGCAGGCAAGCGCAGCCATGGATGGCGAAGCGCAGCCGGCACCCGAGTGAAGCGTTGGCCAGGAAGGCCAACGCGAACGTCCGGCGACGGGGTACGGGCACCTCCGGCCCGGGGAATCACCCACCGTCCGGAGCCGAGTCGATCGCCGTTTTATGGTCTATCGGTGAGTAGACGAGGTGAGTCGTCCGACCTTCAGCGATCCAAGCTTCATGCCCCGGAGCGGCTCGCCTCCGCCTCGAGAGCGTTGACGAGCGTTTCACGGATACGGCCGAGCATCTCGTCGGTCACTGTCCCAAAACGACTCACGGCGAGCGATTGAGCGAGCGTGTAGATCTTGTCGGCACGGACCGTCCCGGGCCGGTTGAGCCGGCCTTCACGCAGATCATTGTCCGTGATCGGAAGAGACCAACGGGTCTGCATGGGGGTGGAAGTCATCGCCACGACGATGAAATCCGGTGAGGCGTCGTTGTAGACGTCGGACGACAGAATGACGACCGGACGCCGCTTGTGGCTCGACAGATCGGTGAACGGCACCGGGACGAGGACGATGTCACCCTGCCGTGGGTTCATTCCAGTCCTCGTCATCGAGGGGATTGTCCCAGAACCCGAGGCTCGACGAGGCTGCCGCGGCCAGATCTTGAAACTCCGACGGCTCCTGGATCACGAGCACCGTCAAGCGTTGACCGGCCCGGAAGGGGCCAACGATTTCCAGGCGCCCCTCCTCCCCCACCGTCACTTCGAAGTGCAGGGGCGGCGGTGTCTGCCTGTCGTCGATGGTCATGGAAATCCTCCGGCTTGTCGTCTTCGAAGAGTGTACGCCCGAAACGTCTCCTCGCGAAGATCATTGGGGAGTGCCCCTGATCGCCCAGCCACGACCGCGCCCGGCCCCAGCCCACCACCAAAAAAGGCAGGGCCGTCCCGAAGCGTGCGACCCCGGGCCGGGGGAGCCCGTGCCCCGTCGCCGGACGTTCGCGTTGGCCTTCCCGGCCACCGCTTCACTCGGGTGCCGGCTGCGCTTCGCCATCCATGGCTGCGCTTGCCTGCAACGCCGGCTCTCGGAGCACGGGCACCCCCGGCCCCCAACCGCCCCCGCGCAATGGCGCCTACGGCCGCACGGGCTTGGCCCGGGCGGCGAGGAAGGCGACAAGCGGTCGGGCCCCCTCCGGCGTGCAGCCGTCATCGCAGACAATCGCGACGCGCTCGCCGCCGCGATCTATCGTGATCGCCAGTTGCCGCCGGTCGCGGGCGCCGCGCGAGGTCACTTTGCTCGAGGTCTCCAGGCCGCTTGCGGCGACGAGCCGGCGCAGCTCGGCGCTCTCGTCGGCGGGAAGCGCGTCGGCATCGAGCACGCAGCCCTTTACGAGGCCGGCGAAGCCCCCCGACTGCTCGAAGGTGACTTTCAGCGGCGCACGCGGTGATTCAACGTCTGCCATTTACAGCCCCACCTTCTTCCAGGCCGCGGCGACAATTTTCTTCGCGTCCTTGCCGAATCGCTTGTCGTCGGCCGCGATCTGCGTGGTGATCGCTTGGATGTCGGCAAACTGGCTGCGGCTCGAAAGCTGAAACATCGCGTCGTACCAGATCCGCCCCGCCGTTTCCCAGGCGAAGCCGCCCAGCTCCCTGGCAACGAGCGCAAAGGCCCGGTTGGGGATCCCCGAATTGAGATGGACGCCACCGTTGTCGGCGGCGCCCGAGTAAAAATCCTTCATGTGGGCCGGCTGCGGATCGGTGCCGAGATCGGGGTCGTCGAGATAGGCCGTGCCGGGGTTTTCCATGTCGCGGATCGCCCGCCGCGTCTGCGCCGGCACGAGGACGTCGGCCCCGATCAGCCACGAGGCCTTGTCGGCCTTCTCGCCGAGCTTCCACTGACGGACAAGGACCCCGAAGACGTCGGAGAAGTGCTCGTTGAGGGCCCCCGACTGGCCGCGGTAGACGAGATTGCTCGTAAACGACTGGACGCCGTGCGTCAGCTCATGGGCGACGACGTCGAGGCTGCGCGTGAAGCGTTGGAAGACGACGCCGTCGCCGTCGCCATAGGCCATCTGGGTGCCGTCCCAAAAGGCGTTATCCATCGGCTGAAACTTCCCCGCTTGGTCGGGCTCGCCGACATGGACGGTGGAGATCAGCGTCATCCCGCTGCCGTCGAGGGAGTTGCGCTCGAAAAGCTCACGGTAGAAGTCGTAGGTGTCGCCGCAGTGGTCGTAGGCCTCATTGACCGCGACATCGGCCGATTTTTTTTGCCCCTCACTGCGGACGAGCCTGCCGGGAAGGCTGTCCTTTCCCTTGGCGTCGTAGACGAGCCGGTTCTTCGAGGCGGCCGGCGACGGCACCGCAATCATCCCGGGGATTTCCTGGGCAAAGGCCCGCACCGCCCGGACGGCCGCCGAGCGGGAGAGCCCGGCAATCGCCCGGTCGCGAACCTTCGCATCGGCTGAGTGGGTGAGCCGGTCGAGCATGTACGGGGGGACGATGCACTGGATCGACGATCGGCAGGGAACCGAACAAGGGCCACCACCGACGGCAGGCTGGGGCATTTCGGTAACTCCAGAAAACCCGAGAGGAGGGGAAGGCTGCGGAATGACTCCCGATCACGGCAGCGAGTCTGCGTGCGGCAGCGGGCGCATGTCGATCGAAGAAGACGCTGACGATCGTGCGGATTATCCGCCCGGCCGCCTCCGGCAGCAAGCAATGAGGGGATTGTCATGGCCCGGTTCACGATTCGATTCACCCTCCGCAGGGCCCTCCCGCTGATCGCCATGACCGGCGCGCTTGCCCCCCTCCTGGCAACCGCCCCGGTGGCGAGCGCCGGCGATCCGCTCGGCCTCATGCGGGGGCTCAAGGCAGCGGCTCAGACGCTCCACCGCGACAAGCCGGCCACGTGTAAGGACGACTCCGTCGAGCAACTCGCCGGCGAGATCGATTGGCTCGAGCACCACATCGATACCTACGGCTCGATCGTCGCCAAGCAGCCGGATGTGTGGGGCCAGAGCCGGCTCACCCGCCATCGCTACGAATACGAATCGCAAATGAAGGCCCAGCTGGGCAACTTTCAGGATCTCAACAACGCGAGCATCAGCCGCAGCGATCAGTCGTTTGTTGGCTTGGCGATGGCGATGAGCAACGGGAGCGCCGGGGCGACGCCCCAGAGCACCACCACCGTCCAGAACATGATCTCCAATCCCGTCGATCCTTCCAGCGGCGTCATCGACCGGGCGGCCCCGTTCACGACCGGGACGCAGCAGCCGTTCGCAAGCTTTGGCATGGGGAACAACAACGCTGTCAGCCTGGAGCCGTCGATCCACCTCGATCATCTCTCGCAGTACATCGGCCACCTCGACGAGCTGCGGCGGATCAACGAGGGAGACGACACCGTCGACTCCCCCGGCTACGCCCTCAACCTCGTCCGCATCCCGATCTCGATTCTGCCCGGGAAGAACACGCAGCAGGGGCACGGTGCCGAGGTGACCGTGATCGGCGAAGCGCAGCTGGGGGACGACCTCCTCCCCACGACGTTCCGCAACATGGTGATCAACGACCTCATCGACCTCCTCGCCCCGGGGCTGACCTTCGCCGTCAACAACGGCGAGGTCCGCACCGCGCTGTGCATGACGGGGCTCGCGCAGGATGTCAACGCTTTCGAGGCCAGCATCCTCCCCGACGGCCGGCTCGTTCCCGGAGGAGAGAACGTCGATCCCGTTCGTGACGCCCAGCGGCGGAAGCTCGTGGCGAAGGTCCGCAAGGCAATGCGGTCGCACACCGTGTCGGTGTCAGTGCCGACAGC
>CAMCCR010000231.1 GCA_945873085.1 Candidatus Kuenenia stuttgartensis
TCAACGCCTCATCGACGCGCCCGTCGCGGATCCAGATCCCCACTTCGGCTCTTCGCACCAATTCCTCCCAGGTGGTGATCCACACCTCGGCCCGGCGCCGGTCCCTGTCGAGGATGGCGGAGTTCATCTCCGCGGCGACAACCTGCAACTCCCTGACACACGTCTCCCGGTCGGGGTAGTAGACGTAGGCCGCCATCGCGCTGAGAGCGACGAGGCCGCAGACGAGCACCACGCCGAGCACCGGAGCAGGCACCGTCACGTCCCAACCGCGGCGCGGCCTCGTCACTTCGTGCGGAACCGACACCGCGGTCAGTCGCCTCTCGAGACGGTGCTTCGGGTCGACGATGGCGAGGATCGCGCCGCAGGCGACGAGCACGCCGAGCAGCGCCAGCGCGTTCCACTCGTGGGACGCGATCCGATCGGCCAAGAGCGCCCTGCACATCCCGGCCGGATCCGGAATGTCGGCGGGGAACGGGAGGCAGAATCCATCGAACGCGTGGGTGTGCTGCTCGGGCGGGGAGTCGCGGAACGAGAGCGGCCGCTCGATGAGCCAGCCGAGCGACACCACGATCGTGACGAGGATCAGCACCCAGGAGGCGGCCGGGCGGAATCCGAACGTCCGCCACGCCCAGGCGACGATGCCGACATTCAGGCCGGCGCCCACCGAGAGGAGAACGTAGGCGGCACCGACGGAATTGCCGTGATCGAACATCGACCCCACCTGCATCATCGCGTCGGTGGGGGTGATATGGGCCGGGAGGCTGATGAGGGCCATCATCGGCGCCGCCCACGGGTCGAACGCCTTCATCGTCGTCTGCAGACTGCCCGCCGGAAGGACGACCGCCAGGAGCATGACGCCCAGCACCGCCAGCGCCGCGTACGCGAGCGTCGGCCCGGCCGCATCACGGACCATCCCCAGGCCGAGCAGGGCGATCCTCCGCCATCCCGGGGGCGCCGTGGTGGCGGCCGTCTCGGCCGGGGATGACCGGGCCTCCCGCCAGGAGCGATCCCAGACCATCCCGGCGACGTTCACGACCACCATCGACGCCAGGGCGAATCCGAGGATCACCAGCGGATGGGAGAGCGTGAGACCGTAGAGGAGCGAGATCGGATTGAAGAGGGGGGCAGAGACGGTGAAGGCGAGGACGGCCCCGCCACCGAGCCCCGCGCGGACCAGTTCGCGGGCGACCGGGATCGCACCGATCGAACACACCGGCAGGAGCATGCCGAGGAGCCAGGCGCGGAGCAGCGACGTCGGCCCCCCGGCCCCCATCCACCGGAGTGTCAGTCCGGTCCCGAAGAGATGGCGAAACACCGCCGCCACGAACAATCCGCAGAGGAGCGTCGGCGCCGCGTGTGCGACCGTCTCCACTCCCCGATACAGCCCCCCCCAGACCACGGCATTGATCATGACTTTATGCTCCGTGACGCCCCACCGGCACCGCGGTCGCCGCCAACGCGGCGTCGAGCAGGCCGTCGAATTCCCCCCGCGGCAGGTCGATCCGCACACCGAGCACCGGTGCCGCGACATGGCGGACATCGTCCGGCGTGACATGCTCGCGCCCCTCGATCGCCCCCCAAGCCTGGGCAACGCGTTGCCAGACGAGCAGGCCACGCGGGCTGGGGCCACGATCCCCCCCCAGCCGGGCACGCAACTCCCGCCCCACATCGACGAGATAGGCGGCGACGCGCTCGGCCACCGCCACTCCGGCCACGAATCGTTGCAGCCGGTCAAGCTCGATGCCCGTCGGCAGCGATCCTGCCTCGCCGTGCCCGTCCTCCGGGCCGACCGACCGGGCCATCCGCAACAGCTCGACCTCGTCGCCGCGCGCCGGATAGCCGATCCGCAGTCGGATTCCAAACCGGTCGAGCTGCGCCTCGGGGAGCGGGTAGGTGCCGAGATGCTCGAGGGGATTTTGGGTGGCAACGACGAAGAAGTGACCGGGGAGCGGATGGGGCTTGCCGTCGATGGTCACCTGCCGCTCCGCCATCGCCTCGAGCAGCGCGCTTTGGGTGCGCGGCGTCGCTCGATTGATCTCGTCGGCGAGGAGGACGTCGGCGAACACCGGCCCGGCATGGAACTCGAATTGGCGAGATTGCTGGTTGTAGAGCGTGAACCCGGTGACGTCGGAGGGGAGGAGATCGGGGGTGCATTGGACACGGGCAAACCTGCCGCCGGCGAGCACGGCCAGCGCCTTGGCGAGCGTCGTCTTGCCGAGCCCCGGCGCGTCCTCAATGAGGAGGTGGCCACCGGCCAGCAGGCACGCCAGCGCCAGGTCGCAGACTTCGTCCTTGCCGCGCAGCGTCCCCCGCAGCCACCGGCGCATCCGGCCGATCACCTCCAGAGGCGGGGAACCGACGGGGACGGCGTGGTCGGCCGGGGTTGCAGCGGCAGGCTGGACGGTGGTCATGTTGGTGTCCGGCGGAGGAGGAAAGGAAGGCTGAAGGAGAGTTTTTCGGCGGGGGTGGCGGTGACTCGGCCGAGCAGCACTTCGAGCGTCCAGGAACGCTCGGCGGCGAGGGCGATCCGCCGATGGCCGGCCCGGTCGCGGCACGCATCGGGGCCCCCGTAGGACACGGCCTCGAAAGCGCGAATGAACCCCGCCGGGGCATGCTCCCCGCCGTCGAGTGGCCCGCAGGCCGGGAGATACCAGCGTCGCACGGTCTCGTGGGCCGGCCTGGGGTTTCCGGCGATCCAAGCCCGGCGCTCGACGAGCCGCCAAGTCGCTTCCAACGGACAGCCGCTTGCCCGCCCCATCTCAAAGCGCCAGAGGGCCGTCACGGCGCCATCGGCCCACCGTCGCCAGCGCCAGCGCGTTAACGCTCCCACCATCAGCGCCGACGCCACGACTCCAGCCAGACCGACCGCGCTGTGCGGGGTCGTCGGCACAATCCGCAGCAACAACAACGCGAGCCATCGGGCAAGCGACATCCCCGAGCCGCGGAGCCGACGGCCAGGCGTCGCCTGAAGCGGGATCCACCGCCCCGAGGCGTCTTGGATCTCGGCCCACACGTGGACATCCTCGGCCGCGGCAATCACCCGGCGGGACCGCGGGTCACGACGTGCGCCGGAGACGTCGAAACCGGAGGCAAGGCGGGTGCGGAAGCCGAGATGCCGGAGGATCAAGGTCGTCGCACCGGCAAATTGGTAGTCCGGCCCACGTCGCGAGACGGTGAGGAAATGCTCCACGGTGTCGGGCGATCCCGGGGACGCCACGGCGGACGGATCGAGCTCGGCATGGCGACGGACACGGGCCACGACGGCGGCGACGGTTCTCCAGTCAGGTTTGCCCGCGGTGCCGATCCCCCACGCATGGAGCAGGGCATCGAGCCAGGCCTGCTCGCCGCCGCCATCGTCGGGAGTCTCGCCGTGGCGGAGCAGCGCCGGAGCGAACGGCAGGCCGGGCTCGGGATCCCGCCCATCGATCCCTTCCGGCCGGCTGACCACCGACACGGTCGTTCCCGCAGGCACCGTCGAGCGGGCGAGCGCGGGCAACTCCTCGGCGGGAAGCCGAAACATCGCAGGATCGGCAACGCGCGGGATCCGCATCCGCTCGGTGCGGGTCGGCAGCGGCAGCACGGGGCTCTCGAGCGTTCCGACGGTGACGGCATGGTGCTCGGGATCGTCGGCAGGAAGTGGGGCTCCGGCGGGGCCGACGCGGATCCAATCCCCACCGAGGAGCTCGATGGTGGGCCGACGATCCGCACGAGGGTCTGCTGATGTCGACCATGTCCGCCCGTCATACCGATCGAATGCCTCAAGTCGGAGCAGGATCGGCGTCGGTCCGTCGACGGTGAGGAGCGTCCTGGCGGCGAGGTCGGCAGGCTTGTCGGTCCGCCGTCGACCGGAGCGCACGGTGGAAAACTCCCGCCCGGCGTGATCGCTGTCGGCCGTCTTCCCCTCGCTGTCGCGCACCTCGCTGGCATCCAGGGCCACGGCCCGCTCATGCGTGCGCGGCGGGTCACCGTACTGGTCGTTGAAGAGGTCGTAGAGCGACGGACGATCGCTGGTGAGGAAGAGCTCCGAGTCGACCGGGCCGGAGGACGATGCGTCCTTCTGGCCGGCGACGAGATTCTCCCCGTCGCCGATGCCGTCGTTCGCCCACGGGTCGTTCCAGGAATCCCCTCCGGAAAACGGCATGAAGCCGGCCACCGCCCGGGCGGCGTCGCGGATCGCACCGCTGCCGGCGGCCACCACGATCGCCACGGCCAGCACCGGGATCAGCAGCGTGGCCCGCAGCGGCGTGAAGCCGCGGGTCTCTGCGGCGGCCCGTGATTCCCGGCGGATGGCAAGCCAGCAGGAAGCGGCGCCGGCATAGACGGTTTGGAGGAGCGCGGCAGCGGGATGGGCCACGACGATCGTGGAGAGGACAAAGAGAAACGAACTGGCCGCCAGGGCGAAGCGGTATTCCCCCGCGGCGGCATGGCTGGTCAGCAGCAGGAGAACGGCTCCGGCCGTGCTCGCCAAGAGAAAGGCCTCCGGCCCGGGGGCACCGCCGAGGAGCGAGACGATGAGGAGCGTCCCGAGCGCGGGGAGGAGGGCGATGGTGGCGACGACAAGCCCGTGGCCGAGCCTCGTGCGCCAGCCTCCGGCACCCCAGCGCGGCATCGATCGCGCCGCGAGGATCGCAAGCAGGGTAGCGGCGCTGCCGGTACCGATGGCCCACCACCCCGACAGGCTCTCCGGCAAGGCGGTGAGCTGCTGGAAGGAAATGCCGATTGCGAAGATGAACGTCTCGAGGGGCGATAGTGGGGCATTGACCTTGCGCGGATCAACCTCAACCACCGATGGCATCGGGATCATGGCCCACCTCCGCGAGCAGGTTGAGAAGCCCCGTGGACGCCGATTCACCGACAGGCACCACCACCCGCCTCTCCAGCCTCCCCCGGCCGAGCGTGCCCGACACGCCTGCGGGAACGGCGGCGGCTTCCGCGGCAACCACGATCCACAGCCGCGGAGCAGCTGACGCTCCATTGCCTCGGCCAAGCAGGGCCGGATTGGTGACGATCACCTCGAGGTCGGGCTTCCCGGCGGCAAGATCGGATCGTGTCAGGAGACGGTCGAGCGTTCCTTCCGGGGGCACAAGCGCCGGGCCATCGAGGCAGGCGATGGCATCGAGGAGCGAATCGGGGAGCCGCCGGTCGTGGACGGCCTCCCTCCCCAGACGTCCCCACGCCACATCGAGCTCGACCCCCTGCCCGAACCACGACTCGACGAGGCTCGTGGCCACCGTCGAGATCGTATCGAGCTCCGCCGGGCTCGCG
>CAMCCR010000232.1 GCA_945873085.1 Candidatus Kuenenia stuttgartensis
CGTCACGGCAGTCACTTGGCGTTCAATCCCGACGACAACGCGCCGCTGGCGAACCTCTTCGTGTCGATCCTCCAGCGCCTCGGCATCGAAGCCGATGCCTTCGCCTCGAGCACCGGGACGCTTGCCGGGCTCGAGTGACATACCATCCCCCTGTCCTACGACGCTGCCCTCCGACGTGGGCTCGCCCGTCAGGGCTGATTGAAAAAGTTGCCCTCATGAATCCGTCCCCTTGGTTTTCGTCCCCTTGGTTTCGATCGTGCTCTGGTCTGTTGCGATCGGTCGCTCTCGTGATCGTGGGGTTCGCTCGTCTTTCGGCATGCGTCGCCCAGGAGCCCCCCTACGACGTGCGCCCGGAGATCGCGCCCCCCTACCATCGCGTCCGGTATGAGGCTGGCACGGAGGCGGGGGCGCTTGTCTTCCCCGCCACGTTCACCGTCTGGATCCCGCCGGGGGTCGAGCGTTTGCGCGGCGTCGTCGTCCACCAGCATGGCTGCGGCACTGGGTCGTGCTCGTCAGGCCTCACCGGGGCCCACGACCTCCATTGGCAGGCCCTCGCCGCCAAGCACGACTGCGCGCTGCTCGCGCCTGTCTACGAGCAACCCGAAACAGCCGATTGCCAGCTGTGGTGCGACCCGCGAAACGGCTCCGCAGACACCTTCAAGCGAGCCCTTGGCGACTTGGGCCGGCTCACAGGCCACGCGGAGCTTGAGAGCGTCCCCTGGGCTCTCTGGGGCCACTCAGGCGGCGGCGTGTGGGCAGGCGCCATGACCTGCCTCTATCCCGACCGAGTCGCCGCCACCTGGCTTCGCTCGGGCGTGCCGCTCCTCGAGGCCGACGCCGCACGGCCCGGCTCGACGCCGCACGCGTTTCCCGATGCGGCCCGGGCCGTCCCCATGCTCTGCAATCTCGGTGCGAAGGAAGGGGTGCGCGACATCGACGAACGCTTCAAAGGCGTCTGGCCCGGCAACAAGAGCTTCTTCGAGGCCGTCCGCCGTCGCGGCGCGCTTGTCGGCGTGGCGATCGATCCCTTGAGCAGCCACGACTGCGGCAACCAGCGCTACCTCGCCATCCCCTGGCTCGATGCCTGCCTCGCGGCCCGCTTGCCGGAGAAGCCCGATGGGCCGCTTCGCCCGATGGCGATCGAGAAGGCGTGGTTTGCACCGATCGAAGGGGGCGCGTCTGTCCCTGCGAATCGCTTCTCCGGCGACGCTCTCGCCCTCGGCTGGCTTCCCGACGAAGCCACGGCGAAGCGATGGACGGCCTACGTGAAGGACACGCGCGTCCCTGATGACTCGCCGCCCCCTGCGCCCACGCGGGTGCGCTTCGAGAACGGCACGCTTGTCTGGGACGCCATGGCCGATCTGGAAAGCGGCCTTGCCGGCTTCGTCATCGAACGTGACGGGATGCGGATCGCCCCCCTGCCGGACAACCCCCAAAACCCGTTCGGCCGCCCCGTCTTCCAACGGCTCCAGTACAGCGACACTCCGCCGCTGCCGCTATCGCGCTTCGAGTTTGTCGATCCCGCGCCACAGGCCGGGAAGGCCCATCGCTACCGCGTCATCGCTCTGAACACCACCGGCGGCGAATCGGTGCCGAGCGCCGAGGCTTCGGCACCGTGAGCCGGCCTCTCTCGCTCCCGCTCACAGCCCAAACGCCTTTCGCAGGACTTCAAGCGACTGCTTCCCCTGCTCGGCGGCGACGACAACGTTGAGCCTCACTTCGCTCGTGCTCACGAGATCGACATTCACTCCCGCGTCGCCGAGCGGCGCGAAGAGACGGTCGGCGACGCCTGCGTGGCTGCGGATACCGACGCCCGTGATCGAGAGCTTGGCGACATGCGGCACGTCGGCGACGTTCGCCCCACGGGCCTTGGCGATCTTCCCCGCCACTTCGATCGCCCGATCCCGATCAATCGACGGCACCGTGAACGACAGCTCCGCGCGGCCACCGCGCGGATGGCTCTGGACGATCATGTCGACGAACAGCTTCTGCCGGCCGATCTCCTCGAAAACATCCGCGGCGACACCCGGCGTGTCGGGGAGATCGGTGAAGGTGACGAGTGCCTGCGAGGAATCGAGTTGGCAGTCCTCGATCGCCAGATCCTCCATCCCTTCGAGCCTGCGGACGACGTCGAGCGGGCTCGACTTCGCCGGTGGTGCCGCTTGGCCGGCCGACTCGGCCGTGTCGACCTCCGGCTTCTCCAGGCCGAAAGCGGCATGCACGGCCTTCACCGCCTTGGCCGCATCGGCCCGGTCGATGAGGACGGAAATCTTGATTTCGCTCGTGGTGATCATGCGGACGTTGATCCCCTCGCGCGACAGCGCCAGGAACATCCGTCCTGCGACCCCCTCCTCACGCGCCATGCCGACGCCGACGACCGACACCTTCGCCATCGAATCGTCGTGCGACACCCCTGTAGCGCCGAGCGCCTTGGCGACGGCCCGGGTGACGTCGAGGGCCTGGGCGAGGTCATCGGCCGGGACGGTGAAGGAGATGTCGGCCAGCCCTTGCTGAGCGACGTTTTGCACGATCATGTCGACGGCGATCCCCGAGGAGGCCAGCGGCGAGAACAGCTTGTGGTTGCTCCCCGGCTGATCAGGCACCCCTTCGAGGGTGATCCGAGCCTCGTCCTTCGCCAGCGCGACGCCGCTCACGGGGCGGGCGGTGGCCCGGTCGGCAGCGACGATGAGCGTGCCCGGGACATCCTTGAAGCTCGAGCGAACGAGCACCGGGACGCCGAACTTCTTGGCAAACTCGATCGACCGCGGGTGCATCACGCCGGCACCGAGGCTCGCCAATTCCAGCATCTCGTCGTAGCTGATCGAGGGGAGGCGCCGGGCGGCGGGGAGGATCCGCGGGTCGGTCGTGTAGACGCCGTCGACGTCGGTGTAGATCTCGCAGACGTCGGCCCGCAGCACCGCGGCGAGTGCCACGGCGGTGGTGTCGGAGCCGCCGCGGCCGAGCGTCGTGATGTTGCCGTTCTGGTCGATCCCCTGGAAGCCGGCCGCGATCACGATCCGGCCATCATCGAGGAGCTTCATGACGTGGTCGGTGGAGATCGACTTGATCCGGGCCTTCGTGTGGGTGCTGTCGGTGCGGATGCCGATCTGGGCGCCGGTGAGGCTCACCGCCTCTTCCCCAAGCGATTGGATTGCCATCGCGAACAGAGCCACGCTCACCTGCTCGCCGGTGGAGAGGAGCATGTCCATCTCGCGGGCGCTGGGGCGCTCGGTGATCTGTTTGGCGAGATCGACGAGGACGTCGGTCTGGTGCCCCATGGCACTCACCACCACGACGACCTTGTCCCCCGCCTTGTGCCGGGCCACTGCCTTGCGGGCCGCGGCCACGATCTTCTGCGCGTCGGCCACGCTCGTCCCGCCGAACTTCTGAACCACCAGGGCCATCGAATCACCGCTCCCTTTCAAGGACCTGCGCTGAAAGACCGGAAAATGGTGCCTGCCACCTTTTCCAGTCTCATGCGCTTATCGTGACCTGTCGAGAAACCGTTCCATCAACGTCCAGCCCGGCTCGATCCGCGCGGCCGGATCGCGGGCGACCGCCGCGGCTGCGGCGACCTCGTCGTACGTTCCCCCGGCCCCCTCGATGCCGGTGCCGGCCAGTAAAAAGGGGACGGCGCCGCGGGAGTGGGTCTTCGTGGCGATGAACGTGGGGTGATCGGGGCAGACGAGCAGCCGCCACTCTGGCAGCGTTGCCAGATGGGCCGCGATCGGCCCCACGATTAGTTCGTCGATCCGCTCGATCGCTCGCACCTTCTCGACGGCGTTCCCCTCGTGGCTCGCCTCATCGGGCGCCTCGACGTGGACGCAGACGAGATCGGCGTGGGCGAGCTCGGCGATCGCCGCCCGCGCTTTGGCCGCATAGTCGGTGTCGAGATAGCCGGTCGCTCCCGCCACCTCGAGGCGTTTCCAGCCGGCGAGCGCCGCCAGGCCGCGAAGGAGATCGACCGCCGTGATCATCGTCGCGCGCGAGCCGAAGCCGGTGGCGGCGTACTTCGTCGCAAACGGCTCCATCCGCGGCGCCCGCCCTGCCCCCCACAGCCAGACGTTCGTGGCCGGGCGCTTGCCAGCGGCGATTCGCGCTGCGTTGACCGGGTGCCCAGCGAGCCACCGGGCGCTTGCGGCCATGAGATCGGTGAGGAGGCGGCTGCCGGTGCCGCGTGGGAAGGCATCGAAGACCGGCTGATCGAGAAGATCGTGGGGGGGCGTGGCCCGGAGGTCGGAGCCGAGCGGAGCCGGCACGCCGGCCGAGCCTCTGTAGAGAAGGAGATTGCGGTAGCTGACGCCGGGGGTGAACTGCCAGCCGGCGAGATCGGGGAAGTCGGCGGCGAGCCCTTCCTGGCAGGCAGTGAGGAGCGCCGTCGCTTCTTCGGTCGAGACATGGCCGGCGGTGAAATCCTCCATCACGCCGTCGGTGATCGTGACGAGGTTACAGCGGACGGCCCAGTCATCGGGGGCAAGTTCGATCCCCTTGGCAGCCGCTTCGAGCGGCGCCCGGCCGGTGAAGAAGCGGAGCGGATCGTAGCCAAGGAGGCTCATGCACGCCACCTCGGAGCCGGGTGGAAGGCTCTCAGGAACGTGGTTGGTGAGCCCGACTTGCCCGCGGGCAGCGACGGCGTCGAGGGCCGGCGTGCGCGCGGCCTGAAACGGCGTCAGCCCCCCGAGCGAGGCTTGGGGGGCGTCGGCGGCGCCGTCGGGAATCACGATCACGTACTTCATCCGCACTGGTTCCCCGCGTGGTGGTGGGCTTTGGAAAGCTTGGCGGCTCATTCGTCGAGCACTCCCAGACAGACGCTCTTCCCCCGGACGGCATCGCAGCGGTCGATGGAAAGAAGGGCCTCGTGGACGGCGCTCGACGGGCACAAGTGCGTCATGATCACGAGCGCCACGTCTGGCGGAATGCTCGCGGCGGGGGCGTCTCCGGTGGCGATCGGATCATGCTGGATCACCGAGGCGATCGAGATCCCGTGGTCGCCGAGGATTCCGGTGATCCGCGCCAGGACGCCGGGGCGGTCGGTGACGACGATGCGGAGGAAGTGACGCTCGCTGGCATCGACGCCGGCGAGCTTCGCGGCGGGGGTGTCGGCGGAGAGGAGGCCGGTGGTGCGGAAGGTGATCGCCGTCCGCCCGACGACGGTGTCGATGATGTCGGCGACGACGGCCGAGGCGGTCGGCATCTGCCCTGCCCCGAGCCCGTGGAAGAACATCCGCCCGACGGCGTCGCCGACGATGCTGACGGC